>NZ_JAIHBA010000018.1:0-70808 GCF_019718735.1 Pseudomonas sp. RIT778
AGCTGTTCGAGATCGACCGCCGACGCATCACGTCTGCCGGCGGCACCGCATCGATTGACCTGATGCTCGACCTGATCGCCCAGGCCCACGGCCCGCAACTGGCGATCCAGGTCAGCGAGCAGTTTGTATTGGGGCGGATTCGTCCGCGCAAGGACCACCAGCGCATGGAAGTCGCCACGCGTTACGGCATCAGTAACAAGAAGCTGGTGCATGTGATCGGCGAGATGGAGCAGCACAGCGAACCGCCGCTGACCACCCTGGAACTGGCGGAGTCGATCAAGGTGACGCGGCGGCAACTGGAGCGCCTGTTTCGCCTGCACCTGAACGACACGCCGAGCAATTTCTATCTGCGCTTGAGACTGGAAAAGGCCCGGCAGCTGTTGCGCCAGACCGACATGAGCGTGCTCGAAGTCAGCATCGCCTGCGGGTTTGAATCACCGTCGTATTTCACCCGAAGCTACCGGGCGAAGTTTGCCCGGTGTCCGCGAGAGGATCGGCGACGGGAGGCCGTTTGACGGACGATTATAGTTAATTATACTTTGAGGTATAAATTACAGTCGTTTGAATAATTGAGTGTAAAACCATGTCCCGAAACAACGGCTTCGTCTTCCGCCGCCCCGCTCTGGCCCGCAGCGTTGCCGATGGTCTGGTGGGTGCAGGCCTGCAGGATTTCACCTCCGGCCTTTTTCTGGCAGCGCCGCGTCGCACCGGCAAAAGTACCTTTCTGCGCGAGGATCTGATCCCGGAATGCCAGTCCCGAGGCTGGCTGACGGTCTACGTCGACCTGTGGGCCGACAAGGAAAAAGACCCTGCTGACTTGATCGCCAGTGCCATTGCAGGCGCGTTGGTCCCCTTTGAAAAGGGCATCCGCAAACTGGCGAAGAATATCGGCATCGAAAAACTCAGCTTTCTGCGCACCTTGTCCTGGGATTTCACCAAGCCGCAACTGCCGGCGGGCGCGACCCTGACGCAAGCGCTGGAACTGCTCCACAGTGCCGCTGGAAAATCCGTAGTGCTGGTGATCGATGAGGCCCAGCACGCGCTCACCACCGCCGCGGGGATCAACGCGATGTTTGCCCTTAAGGCAGCGCGGGATCAGCTCAACCAGGGTCGTGAAGGCGAGGGCAGCGGTTTGCATCTGGTGTTCACCGGTTCCAATCGCGACAAACTCGCGCACCTGGTGCTGGGCAAGAGCCAACCGTTCTTCGGCTCGAGCATCACGCCCTTTCCATTGCTGGGAAAAGAGTTCACCCAGGCGTATACCTTGCACCTCAACGCCCATCTGGCCGAGACCAACCAGTTCAGTGCGGCCGATATCGACGACGCCTTTGAGTTGGTGGGGCGGCGCCCGGAAATGTTGCGCACCATCATCGGCGAAGTCGCGCTGGAACTGGGCGAGGCCAGCAATCTGGGGCAGTTGCTGCAAAGCCGTGCCGAATTGTTGCGCGCAGGCGTGTGGACCGAGTTCGAGAGCGCCTGGAACGCTCTGACCATCCCTCAGCGCGCCGTGCTGGAAGTGATGGTGGAGCGCTCACAGAACAACGAGCCTTTTGCACCGTTCACCGACAGCACGCTCATCGCGGTCAGCAAGGCACTGGAAAACCTGGGCAGCGACGTGGTGCCGGGCACCCAGACCATTCAGGCCTGCATCGATGCCCTGCGTGACAAGGAGCTGGTGTGGAAGTCGAGCCGTGGGGGCTATGCGCTGGAAGACAAATCCTTCGGTGACTGGCTGAGCGCGCGTAAAAAGGGCTAGTTACTTCTTCATCAATGCCGAGCACGCTGCCTTGTAGGCTTCATGCTGATACTTGTTCAGCGTCCCCGGCAGCTCGAAATTGTGCTTCTTGGCCTGGGCATTGATCGTCTGCGGCGACAGCAGCGTCACCTCGCAACCGTCCAGCAACTGAAACACGCCCTCGATCTTGAACGTGGTCGGCCCACCGGCAAACTCGCCCTTCTTGCTGCGCTTCTTGATCGCGATGCGATCAATCGAGTTCTCGCGCACGAACGACGCCACCTGAGCCGCGAACAGCTTCACGTTGGCTGCCTCGTCGTCATCGTCCAGCGCGATTTTCTTGGTGTTCAGAGCGACATGGCTCAGCACCGAACCGTCGAGGGACGCCACGGCGATGATCGCTTCACTGCCTTTGATTTCGATACCGCAGATGTTCATGTGAATCCCTTGATTGGCTGAAGAGGTGCAGCTTACAGCTCAAGCCCTCACTCCTGTCCGATCGACTCCAAAAACTCCGACCGCTCGTCACTCATCCGCGCCACGCAGTCGTTCTGCGCAATCTTGAACGCCTTGCTGCCGTCCGTCGCCGGGAAGGCTTCGACGGCGCAGTCGGCGTCGCGGGTTTTCAGCCATTGTTGCTGGGCGGCCTTGAGTTTGGCGGTGATGTCGGCCAGTTGCGCCGGGTTCTTGCCGTAGGCCGTCTGCATGCGCTCGTTCAGGCTGGCGTAGTTGTCCTTGAGCAGGTCCTCGGCGGTGGTGCGGCTGTAGGTCGAGCATTCCAGGGTCTGGATGTCGTTTTCCACCGCGTCGCACGGGTTGTTGTCGGACTCTTCGGCGGCGTGTACGCCGGTCGCAATCAGGGCCAGGGCCAGGAAGATCGATTTCATTGATGTCGCCGCTCTAATCCAGTGGTGTTTCCGGGATGCGGCAGATTCTGGCTCAAGCTCGCGGGCTTGAACAGGTGGCCGGTCGGACCGGTTGGCGACCCTTTGTCGCGGATTGACGCTTTCGGCAATTCCCCTGTCGTTTTTGCACCCGGCTGGTCGCGCACCGAGGCATATGCTGGCCCCAAAGCGCCGGCAGACGATTCGGCGCATGAATCGCCAATAAGGGGACGCCTGATGAGCCCAGCCGAATTACACGCCGACAGCATCGTTATCGACGGTCTGATCATTGCCAAATGGAACCGCGAGCTGTTCGAAGACATGCGCAAGGGCGGTCTAACGGCGGCCAACTGCACCGTGTCGGTGTGGGAAGGCTTTCAGGCCACGGTCAACAACATCGCTGCCAGCCAGAAACTGATTCGCGAAAACAGCGACCTGGTGATCCCCGTCCGCACCACCGCCGATATCCGCAAGGCCAAGGAGCAGGGCAAGACCGGCATCCTCTTCGGCTTCCAGAACGCCCATGCGTTTGAAGACCAGATCGGCTACGTCGAGGTGTTCAAGCAGCTCGGCGTCGGCATCGTGCAGATGTGCTACAACACCCAGAACCTGGTGGGCACCGGTTGCTACGAACGTGACGGCGGCCTGTCGGGCTTCGGTCGCGAAATCGTCGCCGAAATGAACCGTGTCGGCGTCATGTGCGACCTGTCCCACGTCGGCTCCAAGACTTCCGAGGAAGTCATCCTCGAATCGAAAAAACCGGTCTGCTATTCCCACTGCCTGCCGTCGGGGCTGAAAGAGCACCCGCGCAACAAATCCGATGAAGAGCTGAAATTCATCGCCGACCACGGCGGTTTCGTCGGCGTGACCATGTTCGCGCCGTTCCTGGCCAAGGGTATCGATTCGACCATCGACGACTACGCCGAAGCCATCGAATACACCATGAACCTGGTCGGCGAAGACGCCATCGGCATCGGCACCGACTTCACCCAGGGTCACGGCCAGGACTTCTTCGAATACCTGACCCACGACAAGGGCTACGCCCGCCGTCTGACCAACTTCGGCAAGATCATCAACCCGCTGGGCATCCGCACCGTCGGCGAGTTCCCGAACCTGACCGAAACCCTGCTCAAGCGCGGCCACTCCGAACGAGTCGTGCGCAAGATCATGGGCGAAAACTGGGTCAACGTCCTCAAGGACGTCTGGGGCGAGTAAGCCGCCGCTTCCCGAATACTTTCCCCCGGCCGTCCGCGTCGGGGGCAACACCAAAATTTTTCTGGAGTTAAGTTTCCATGGCCAAGATCGCCCCGCAATTGCCAATCGAAGTCGACAGCGAGACCGGTGTCTGGACCTCCGACGCCCTGCCGATGCTGTATGTGCCACGGCATTTCTTCGTCAACAACCACATGGGCATCGAGGAAGTACTGGGCGCTGACGCCTATGCCGAGATCCTCTACAAGGCCGGCTACAAATCCGCCTGGCACTGGTGTGAAAAAGAAGCCGAGTGCCACGGTCTGGAAGGCGTCGCGGTGTTCGAGCACTACATGAAGCGCCTGTCGCAGCGCGGCTGGGGCCTGTTCAAGATCCAGGACATCGACCTCGATAAAGGCACCTGCAGCGTCAAGCTCGAACACTCGGCGTTCGTCTACGTCTACGGCAAGGTCGGGCGCAAGGTCGACTACATGTTCACCGGCTGGTTTGCCGGTGCAATGGACCAGATCCTTGCCGCTCGCGGCAGCAAGATCCGCACCGTGGCCGAGCAGGTTTACGGTGGCTCCGAAGAAGGCCACGACGACGGCCTGTTCACCGTCAAGCCGTTGTAAGTCGAGGAACCCGCCATGGCTTTCGAAGCAATGTTTCAGCCAATTCAAATTGGCAAACTGACCATCCGCAACCGCGTGCTCAGCACCGCGCACGCCGAGGTCTACGCGACCGACGGCGGCATGACCACCGAACGGTACGTCAAATATTACGAAGAGAAAGCCAAGGGCGGCATCGGCCTGGCGATCTGTGGCGGTTCGTCCGTGGTGGCGATCGACAGCCCGCAGCAATGGTGGAGTTCGGTGAACCTGTCCACCGACCGGATCATCCCGCACTTCCAGAATCTCGCCGACGCCATGCACAAGCATGGCGCCAAGATCATGATCCAGATTACCCACATGGGCCGTCGCTCGCGTTGGGACGGTTTCCACTGGCCGACCCTGATGTCGCCGTCGGGCATCCGTGAACCGGTGCACCGTGCCACTTGCAAAACGATTGAGCCGGAAGAAATCTGGCGGGTGATCGGCAACTACGCGCAAGCCGCGCGCCGCGCCAAGGCCGGCGGCCTGGACGGCGTCGAACTGTCAGCCGTGCACCAGCACATGATCGACCAGTTCTGGAGCCCGCGCGTCAACAAGCGGACCGACGAATGGGGCGGCACCTTTGAAGGCCGGATGAAGTTCGGTCTGGAAGTGCTGAAAGCCGTGCGCGCCGAAGTCGGTGACGACTTCTGTGTCGGCATGCGCATCTGCGGCGACGAGTTCCACCCGGACGGTCTGTCCCACGAAGACATGAAGCAGATCGCCAAGTATTACGACGACACCGGCATGCTCGATTTCATCGGCGTCGTCGGCTCGGGTTGCGACACCCACAACACCCTGGCCAACGTGATTCCGAACATGAGTTATCCGCCGGAGCCGTTCCTGCACCTGGCGGCCGGGATCAAGGAAGTGGTCAAGGTTCCGGTGTTGCACGCGCAGAACATCAAGGACCCCAACCAGGCCACGCGGATTCTGGAGGGCGGTTACGTCGACATGGTCGGCATGACCCGCGCCCACATCGCCGACCCGCACCTGATCGCCAAGATCAAGATGGGCCAGATCGACCAGATCAAACAGTGCGTCGGCGCCAACTACTGCATCGACCGCCAGTACCAGGGTCTGGACGTGCTGTGCATCCAGAACGCCGCGACCTCCCGTGAATACATGGGCGTGCCGCACATCATCGAGAAATCCACCGGGCCGAAACGCAAGGTGGTGATCGTCGGTGCCGGCCCGGCGGGGATGGAAGCGGCCCGTGTGGCAGCCGAACGTGGCCACGACGTGACCCTGTTTGAGAAGAAGGAGTTCATCGGCGGGCAGATCACCACCGCATCGAAAGCGCCGCAGCGTGACCAGATTGCCGGTATCACTCGCTGGTTCCAGCTGGAGCTGGCACGCCTGAAAGTCGATCTGCGCCTGGGCACTGCGGCGGACGCCGACACCATCATGGACCTGCGTCCGGACATCGTGGTGCTGGCGGTCGGCGGCCACCCGTACCTGGAGCAGAACGAACACTGGGGCGCCGCTGAAGGGCTGGTCGTCAGCAGCTGGGACGTGCTCGACGGCAAGGTCGCGCCGGGCAAGAACGTGCTGGTCTACGACACCATCTGCGAGTTCACCGGGATGTCGGTGGCCGACTTCCTCGCCGACAAGGGCAGCCAGGTCGAGATCGTCACCGACGACATCAAGCCGGGCGTGGCCATCGGCGGTACGTCGTTCCCGACCTACTACCGCAGCATGTACCCGAAAGAAGTGATCATGACCGGCGACATGATGCTGGAGAAGGTCTACCGCGAAGGCGACAAGCTCGTCGCCGTGCTGGAGAACGAATACACCGGCGCCAAAGAGGAGCGGGTAGTGGATCAGGTGGTCGTCGAGAACGGCGTGCGCCCGGACGAGGAAATCTACTACGCCCTCAAGGACGGCTCGCGCAACAAGGGCCAGATCGACGTCGAGGCGCTGTTCGCGATCCAGCCGCAACCTTCGCTGAGCAGCACCGGCGACGGTTATCTGCTGTTCCGCATCGGTGACTGCGTGGCGCAGCGTAATACCCACGCCGCCATCTACGACGCCCTGCGGTTGTGCAAAGACTTCTAAACGCTGATGGACTGATCGTTCCCACGCTCTGCGTGGGAATGCAGCCCGGGACGCTCCGCGTCCCAAAGCGGACGCAGAGCGTCCATTGAGGCATTCCCACGCAGAGCGTGGGAACGATCGTCACGTGTTTCTCCAGGCTGTACTGGTGGGAGCTTCACCATGTTGAACACCCTTCTTCCAATCCTGTTGTTCGCAGCCCTGGCCCTCGCGGTGCTGGGGGCGTTGCGGCGGGTGGCCATGTGGCGCCGGGGCCGGGCCTCGAAGGTCGATCTGATCGGCGGCCTGTTCGCCATGCCCAAGCGTTACATGGTCGATCTGCACCACGTGGTGGCGCGGGACAAATACATCGCCAACACCCACGTCGCCACGGCGGGCGGTGCGGTGGCGTCGATCGTGCTGGCGATTCTGGTGCACGGTTTCGGCCTGCATAACCGGATCCTCGGCTACGCGTTGCTGCTGATGACGGCGGTGATGTTCGTCGGGGCGATCTTCGTTTATCGGCGTCGGCTCAACCCGCCGTCGCGGCTGTCGAAAGGCCCGTGGATGCGCCTGCCGAAAAGCCTGCTGGCGTTCTCGGCCTCGTTCTTCCTGGTGACCTTGCCGGTGGCCGGGATCCTGCCGGAGAACTTCGGCGGCTGGGTGCTGGCAGCGATTCTCGGCATCGGTGTGTTGTGGGGCGTGTCGGAACTGTTCTTCGGCATGACCTGGGGCGGGCCGATGAAACACGCCTTCGCCGGTGCGTTGCACCTGGCCTGGCACCGTCGCGCCGAACGTTTTGGTGGTGGTCGTTCCACCGGTTTGAAACCGCTGGACCTGAACGATCCAACCGCGCCACTGGGCGTGGAGAAACCCAAGGATTTCACCTGGAACCAGTTGCTCGGTTTCGACGCCTGCGTGCAGTGCGGCAAGTGCGAAGCGGCGTGCCCGGCGTTCGCCGCCGGCCAGCCGCTAAATCCGAAAAAGCTGATTCAGGACATGGTCGTCGGCCTCGCCGGCGGCACCGATGCCAAGTTCGCCGGCAGTCCGTATCCGGGCAAACCGGTGGGCGAACACAGCGGCAATCCACATCAACCGATCGTCAACGGTCTGGTCGATGCCGAAACCCTGTGGTCGTGCACCACCTGCCGCGCCTGCGTCGAGGAATGCCCGATGATGATCGAGCACGTCGATGCCATCGTCGACATGCGCCGCCATCTGACCCTGGAAAAAGGCGCGACCCCGAACAAGGGTGCCGAAGTCCTGGAAAACCTGATTGCTACCGACAACCCTGGCGGTTTTGCTCCGGGCGGCCGGATGAACTGGGCGGCGGACCTGAACCTCAATCTGCTCAGCGAGAAGAAGTCCACCGACGTGCTGTTCTGGGTCGGCGACGGTGCCTTCGACATGCGTAACCAGCGCACTCTGCGTGCGTTTGTCAAAGTGCTGAAAGCGGCCAAGGTCGACTTCGCGGTGCTCGGTCTGGAAGAACGCGACAGCGGCGACGTGGCCCGACGTCTGGGTGACGAAGCGACTTTCCAGTTGCTCGCCAAACGCAACATCCAGACCCTGGCCAAATACAGCTTCAACCGCATCGTCACCTGCGATCCGCACAGCTTCCACGTGTTGAAAAACGAGTACGGCGCCTTCGACGGCAACTACCTCGTGCAGCACCACAGCACTTACCTGGCGGAAATCATCCAGGCCGGCGCGCTGAACCTCGGTCAGCACAAAGGCAACAGCGTGACCTATCACGATCCTTGCTACCTCGGTCGCTACAACGGCGAGTACGAGGCGCCGCGCGAAGTGCTGCGCGCCCTCGGCATCGAGATCAAGGAAATGCAACGTTCCGGCTTCCGTTCACGCTGCTGCGGCGGCGGTGGCGGGGCGCCGATCACCGACATTCCGGGCAAGCAGCGGATCCCCGACATGCGCATGGAGGACATCCGCGAGACCGGTGCCGAACTGGTGGCCGTCGGTTGTCCACAGTGCACGGCGATGCTCGAAGGCGTGGTCGAACCGCGTCCGCTGATCAAGGACATCGCCGAACTGGTGGCCGACGCGCTGCTCGAAGACGCCGCGCCGAACAAGCCTGCCACCCCGGCCAAACGTGAACCTGCGGAGGCCCACTGATGAGCGACATTATCCGCCGCGACCCCCGCGCCGAATGGATCGCACGCAACCGCCTGCACCCGCTGCACGCGGCCATGCAACCGGCGCAACACAGCTGGATGGGCCCTAACGGGATCATCCGCAAGAACCTGCACGGCATCGGCTTCATCGGGCCGAACGGCATCAAGCGCATCGACCGCAGCGGTGCCCAGCAGGGCGGGGCGGTCAAACGTTCGGCCGCGGTCGAAGTGCAATTGCCGCTGCATCAGGTGCCGGCCCCGGCGTTCTACATCAGCGTGGTGCCGGACATGGTCGGTGGCCGCTTGAGCAGCCACGACCGCGACTTGCTCGGCCTGGCTCATCAACTGGCCGGCAGCGAAGGTGCGGTGCTGGCGGTGGTGTTCGGCGAGCACAAGGAAAACGCTTTCGCCACCGCAGGCGTTGACCGCTTGCTGGTGCTGGAAGGCGAAGAATTCAGCGGTTATGCACCGGAGCAACGGATCCAGGGCTTGCGGGCTGTGGATAACCAGTTCAACCCGCGTCACTGGCTCCTGCCGGACAGCCGCAGCGGTGGCGGCGAACTCGGTCGACGCTTTGCCGCCGCACTGGGCGAGCGCCCGGCGACACGGGTGTGGCAGGTCAAGGATCAGGAGTGCATCGGCCGCGCCGGTGCCGGGTTGCAGGATCTTGCCCGCCCGGTGGCGCGTTTGATTCTGGCGTCCGCCGAATGCGCGGAACCGGTCAGCGAAACCCGTCACGAAGCGCTGCCGGTGGAGTTATCCACACCTGTCGCGCGCAGCCTGTCGCGGATCGAGGATCTGGGTGCGGTGGCGGTGGATCCGGCGGCGATTCCGATGGCCGAAGCCGAGTTCATCTTCTCCGGCGGCAACGGGGTCAAGGACTGGGATCTTTTCCACAGGACCGCCGCCGCCCTCGGCGCCACCGAAGGCGCTTCGCGGGTGGCGGTGGACGATGGCTTCATGGCCCGCGACCGTCAGGTCGGCGCGTCCGGCACCTGGGTCACCGCGCGGGTTTACGTGGCCGTGGGGATTTCCGGGGCGATCCAGCACCTGCAAGGCATCGGTGCCTGCGACAAGGTGGTGGCGATCAACCTCGATCCGGGTTGCGACATGATCAAGCGTGCCGACCTGTCGGTGATCGGCGAAAGCGCGGAAATTCTTCAGGCCTTGATCGCGGCGGTAGAGGCTTACCGCAACGAAGCCAAGCGCGATGCGGCTTAAGGAACGGTTATGAGCACAAAGATCATCAGTCTGGTTTCAATCGGCGCCCACCCGACCTCCGGCCGCCCGCGCCGCGCCGATCAGGACGCCCGCGCGGTGGAACTCGGCCTGCAACTGGCGGGGGATAACCTGCAAGTGCTGCATGCCGGCGACATCGCGGAACCGGCGCTGCGCGCCTATCTGGGCATGGGGCTTGCGCAGATGCATGTGCTGGAACAACCGGCCGGTGCCGACGCGTTGCCGGCGTTGACCGAGTATCTGCGTGATGCTGGCGCACAGGTCGTGTTGACCGGCAGCCAGGCGGAAACCGGCGAGGGCTCGGGGATGTTGCCGTTTCTGCTGGCCGAAGGGCTGGGCTGGCCGCTGGTGGTGGGGCTGGCGCAGGTCGAATCGATCAACGACGGTTCTGCGCTGGTGCTGCAAGCGTTGCCCCGTGGGCAGCGCCGCCGGCTGAAGGTGCGCCTGCCGTTTCTGGCAACTGTGGATAACGCTGCGCCCAAGCCTCGGCAAAGTGCTTACGGACCTGCGCGGCGTGGAGCTCTTCAGGCTAAAGACGTGGAAGTGGTGGATGACGAACTGCTTGCGGTGGCGACCCTGCAACCGGCCAAGCCTCGGCCGAAACGCTTGAAGGTGATCAAGGCCAAGAGCGGGGCTGACCGGATGAAGGCGGCTACGGCCAAGGCCAGTGGGGGCGGGGGGCAAGTGCTCAAGGGCGTGACGGCGCAGGCCGGTGCTGAAGCGATTTTGAAGTTGTTGATCGAAGAAGGTGTTGTCCGCTGAAACTTGTTGACCCTCTCCCTTCGGGAGAGGGCGGTTTACCCACAATCCCTGTTGGCGGATCTGTGGATAACGTGTTCGCCCCTCCCTGAATCCCACGCCAATCAAGCCCTCCAGCCCCCAGATCAAAAAACAACCAGCCTAACTTGCGGTTTTTTCTGAGTTTTTCCCCAGAACAATTCCCGGACTTGCCCCCAATCTCTGTTGGCGCTTCTGTGGATAAGATGTTCGCTATCCGCTAAGAGCCATATAAACCGTGGCTTACAAAGATCTGATCAAAAAACGCTCAATTCAGCCTTTTAACCCGCTAATCCCCACGCAAACCCCCATTTATCAACGCCTCCAGCGTTTTTCCACAGCGCCCGCCAAGTTACCCCCGAACTCTGTTGGCGCTTCTGTGGATAAGGTGTTCGCCATCCTCTGCAAGCCACGTATTCCGTGCCGTGTAGCGGCTTGATCAAAAAACAATCAATCGCTAATGGAAACCCTGCTTCTGAATAAGTCACAGTTTTTCTTCGCAAAATCCCGATTATTTTTCCAGGTCATCCACAGTTGTCCCCATTAGCTGTGGGTGTCTATGTGGATAACTTGTTCGCCAAACCCTGCAACCCCCGGCGGGCTTAGTCCAAAAGGCAATTGATCAGATTTCATACAGTTCTAAGAGGCTGCCTTGACTTCGATCCGGTGCCTGTCTTCACTGCAATGGCACAAGGACAGCCGTCACTTATCCACATCTGGTTCAGGGAGAACGCGTGATGGATACCCAGCCACACCGCTTACCCCTCAGTCCCTGCACGCTCCGCGCGCTGCCGGCACCTTCGCCGCGAAAGCGCACGTTGCGTCGTGCCGCCAATCAGCACGCCCGCCTGTAGCGCTTGATTCCTGCCTAAACCGTTGTACTGCCGTCGGGATTTCCCGGAGGCCAGGTGCCCGTTCGCCCATCGATTGCAGGCAACCGCAGAGTTGCCCCATCTGCCTGAGAGAGGAACCCCCTCATGACACGGATCGCAACGCCCATCAGCGAAATAAAAGAACACTACGACGTGATCGTCATCGGCTCCGGGTACGGCGGCGGCATTGCCGCGTCGCGCCTGTCCCGGGCCGGTAAGAAGGTCTGCCTGCTGGAACGCGGTCGGGAGATCCAGCCCGGCGAATACCCCAACACCATGATCGCCGCGACCGAGGAATTGCAGGTACACGATCCGGACGGCCACATCGGCTCGCGTACCGGGTTGTTCGATCTGCATGTCAACGCGCAGCAGAACGTGGTGGTCGGTTGCGGCCTCGGCGGCACGTCGCTGATCAATGCCAACGTCTCGCTGGAACCGACAGCCGATGTGTTCAAGGATCCACGCTGGCCGTTGGCGGTGCGCGAGGATAACGATGGCCTGCTCAAGGCGGGTTACGAAAAAGCCCGGGAGATGCTCAAACCCAATCCCTACCCGAGCACCTCGCCGAACCTGCCTAAGCTTGATGCCAACAAAAAATCCGCAGACTTCCTCAAGCAAGGCGCGCATTTCTACAAGCCGCCGATCAACGTGACCTTCGACAAACTGCCCAACAACCTCAATCACGTCGGCGTCGAGCAACTGCCGTGCAACCACTGCGGCGACTGCGTATCGGGCTGTAACAACAAGGCCAAGAACACCACGCTGATGAACTACCTGCCGGACGCCACCAACCACGGCGCGGAGATTTTCTGTCAGGCCCAGGTGCGGCATCTGGAGCGCGACGGCAATGGCTGGATCGTGCACTTCCAGTATCTGGACAGCGGTCGCGAGAAATTCGACGCGCCGACGCTGTTCGTGAAGGCTGACATCGTGGTGGTTTCTGCCGGCACCCTCGGTTCCACCGAAATTCTGCTGCGCTCGCGGGACAAGGGCCTGGTGATGTCCGGGCAGCTCGGCGAGAACATGAGCGGCAACGGCGACATCCTCGGCTTCGGCCACAACTGCGAGCAGACCATCAACGGCATCGGTTTCGGCGCGCATTCGGCCAAGGAAATGCAACCGGTCGGCCCCTGCATCACTTCGATCATCGACATGCGCACCGAGGGTGACCGCAGCAGTCGCATGGTCATCGAGGAAGGTTCGATCCCCGGCGCGCTCGGCCGGCCGATGGTGCCGGCGATGGCCGGGTTCGCCGAGATGATCGGCAAGCCCACCGACGACAGCTTCAGCGGCAAAGTGAAGTACAAGGAGCGTGAAGCCGAAAGCTTCCTGCGCGGCCCGTATCACGGCGCGCTGCACAACATGCAGACCTACCTGATCATGAGCCACGACAGCGGTCAGGGACGCATGGTCCTCGACAGCAAGGATCAGCTGCGCATCGACTGGCCGGGCGTCGGCGAGCAGGAAAACTTCAAGATCGGCAACGAACGCCTGTACCAGAGCACCAAAGCCCTGGGCGGGATCTGGGTCGAGAATCCGATCTGGACCAAGCTGCTCAAGCACAGCATCGTCTCGGTGCATCCGCTGGGCGGTTGCGTGATGGGCGAAGACGCCGCGCAAGGCGTGGTCAACCACAAGGGCCAGGTGTTCAGCGGTGCCAGTGGCACCGATGTCTACGCCAACCTGTACGTGACCGACGGCGCGGTGATCCCGACGTCACTGGCGGTCAACCCGCTGCTGACCATCTCCGCCGTGAGCGAGCGCAACATGGGCCTGCTGGCCGCCGATCGTGGCTGGACGATCGACTACATGTTGCCGTCGGCCCCGCGCAAACAGACCGCGCCGCCGACCCTCGGCGTGCAGTTCACCGAAACCATGAAGGGCTACTTCTCTCGCGCCTTCACCGCCGCGCAAAGCACCGACCTGAAGGTTTACGAGGCGGCAGCCAAACGCGGCGAGGCGGACAACTCGCCGATCGACTTCACCCTGACCATCACCGCGAATGACCTCAACCGGATGATCAAGGAGCCCGAACACGCTGCGACCATCGTCGGCACGGTGATCGCCCCGGCGCTGTCGCCGGAGCCGCTGACCGCCAGCAACGGTGTGTTCAACCTGTTCGAGCAGTTCGAGCAGCAGGTCGATACGCGCCACATGAAATACGACATGAAACTGACCGCCGAGGACGGCAACGACTATTTCTTCAGCGCCTTCAAGACCGTGCCGGAAGATAACGGCGTGCTGAATATCTGGCACGACACCAGCACCCTCTACGTCACGCTGTATCGCGGGCCGGACAAGACCGGCGAAGTGATCGGCTCCGGGGTGATGCACATCAAACCGACCGATTTCGCCAAGCAGATGACCACCATGAAAGTCCTCAATGCGCGCAACGAGCGTGAGCGCATCGAAGGGCTGGCGCGGTTCGGCAAGTTCTTCGCCGGGATTCTCTGGGAGAGTTATGGCGGGGTGTTTGCCGGTGACAAATACTTCAATCCCGACGCGCCGCCACGGCTGAAACGGCCACTGGATGCGCCGACGCCTGCCGTGCATTTCTTCTCCACCGAAGACGGCGTGCAGTTGCGCCTGACCCGTTATCAGGCCGGCAGCAAAGGGCCGGTGATGCTGGTACATGGTCTGGGTGTGGGCTCGAACATCTTTTCCACCGATACGATCCAGACCAACCTGCTGGAGTTTCTCTGCAAGCACGATTACGACGTGTGGCTGCTGGATTTCCGGGTGAGCATCCTGCTGCCAGCGAGCAAGAAGGAATGGAACGGCGACCAGATCGCCCAGTACGACTTCAAGGCCGCCATCGCACAGATCCAGCAGGAAACCCAAGCCAGGGACGTGCAGTGCGTGGTGCATTGCTACGGCGCCACGACCTTCTTCATGTCGCTGCTCGCCGGTTTGCAGGGCGTGCGTTCGGTGGTCTGCTCGCAGATTGCCGCCGACACGGTGGTCGCGACGGCAACGGGGTTGAAGGCCGGTCTGCACTTGCCGGGAATGCTTGACGCGATCGGCATCAAATCCATGACCGCCTACGCCGACAGCAAGGAGAACTGGTTCAACCGGCTCTACGACAAGGCGCTCAACGGCTACGCGCGGATCGAAGCCCAGGGCTATTGCACCAACCCGGTGTGCCACCGCATCACCTTCATGTACGCCTCGCTGTATCGCCACGACACCCTCAACGAAACCCTGCACGACAACCTGCACGAGCTGTTCGGCGAGTCGAACATCGAGACCTTCGAGCACCTGGCGCTGATCGTGCGCAAAGGGCATCTGGTGGATTTCAAAGGGCACGACGTCTACATGCCGCACTTTGATCGGCTGACCATGCCGATCTGTTTTATCAGCGGCGCCGACAACCAGTGTTATCTGCCGGAAAGCACGCTCAAGACTTATCAGCGGGTTTGCGAGCAGCACGGGCCGGAACGCTACAGCCGGCATGTGGTGCCGGGTTACGGCCACATCGATTGCATGTTCGGCAAGAACGCGGTGGTCGATGTGTATCCGATCATCCTTGAGCATCTGGAGAAAACGGCCCTCGGTTGATCTCAGACCGAGTCGTCCGCTTCGCGGGCAAGCCCGCTCCCACAGGGTTTTGTGCCAGACACAAAGTCAGCAGACACCCCAGTCCAATGTGGGAGCGGGCTTGCTCGCGAAGGCGGTAGGTCAGGCAATACATCTCTCGGGTTTGCACAAGGAAATGGATGACATGGACAGCTACATCCGCTGGTTTCAACGCTTCATCTGGCTCGGCATTGCGATGAACATGGTGTTCGCGATTCCGGCGCTGTTTGCGCCGGGGTTGCTGACATCGGTGGTCGGCCTGCCGCCGCAACTCTCCGACCCGTGGCTGGAAAACGCCGGGATGCTGCTGGTGGGCATCAGCGTGTTCTACATGCCGTCGGGCTTCAACGCGCCGCGCTACGTGGTGCATTCCTGGCTGTGCGTGCTGACGCGGTTGATCGCCGTGGCGTTCTGGATCTACCTGATCAACACCAGCAGCCAGGGCTCGGTGTTCGTGCCGATGTTGATGGGCGACCTGAGTTTTTTCCTGATCCTAGGCATCCTGCTGTACCTCGGTACCACGCCTGAAAACCGACCCTTGGCCCTACTCTGTGACGGCTGGCGCGAATGGCGCGCCGCGTGGGCGCGGCAGTGGCAGAGTCACGCGTTCAAGGTCGGCACGCTGGTTGTTGTGGCGCTACTGGCGTTCATCGGTTACCAGACCTGGTATCAGATGCTGCGCGTGGTGCCGGAGCAGGATTACGCCTCCGACGAAGACCACTACAAATACGCCGCCATCGGCCTCGGTATCGAAGCGCGGATTCCGTATTACCTGTTCTCGGTATTGCCGCAGATGTGCCCGGAAAAACTGCCGAAACCCGGCGGCTGGGAAGTCTTCGGGTTCCTGTTCGAGAACGGTAAGGACCTGCCGATCGGCATGGCCAAGCGACAGATCGGTTACCCGACCGTCGAGCCGAACTGCGCGCTGTGCCACACCGGTTCCTACCGGGCCAATGCCAGCGACGTCGCGGTGAATGTGCCGAGCGCACCGGCCAATACCCTGCAACTGCAGGCTTTCCAGTGGTTTGCCTACGATTGCGCCAGCGATCCGAAATTCACCACCGACGCGGTGATGGCGGCGATCAACAGCAAGTTCCAGCTCGGCTTCTTCGAGAAGATCTACAACCGTTACCTGATCATCCCGATGGCCAAGACCGCGCTGCTCAAACAGAAGCAGGCCTACGCTTGGCAGAAACTGCGCCCGCAACAGGGGCCGGGGCGCACCGACACCTTCAACCCGACGAAAATGGTGGTGTTCGGCTTCCCGGATGACTCGACCATTGGCACCGTCGACCTGCCGCAAGTGTGGAACCAGAAACCCCGGGAATCGATGTACCTGCACTGGGACGGCAATAACAACAAGATCCACGAGCGCAACTACGCCGCTGCGATGGCCGTGGGCGCGACGCCGGAATCGGTGCTGCCGCCGAGTTTCAACCGGGTGACCAACTGGCTGCTCGGGCACAAGGCGCCGGCGTGGCCGTGGGCACTGGATCAGGCAAAAGTCGCCCAGGGCAAACCGGTGTGGGAGGCTAACTGCGCCGGTTGTCACGATTTCGGTCGCGTCGATACCGGGCAGGTCACCACCAACATCGACCAGCTCGGCACCGATCCGCACCGGCTGAACTCGTTCACCACCGGGCTGGTGGCGGCGTTTCACACCTTCAAGAAACCGCCGTTCGATTTCGGCGCCTATCGCAAGACCCAGAGCTACAGCAACACGCCCACCGACGGCATCTGGCTGCGTGCGCCGTACCTGCACAACGGCTCGGTGCCGACGTTGTGGGACTTGCTGCAACCGCCGGAAAAACGTCCGCAGGTGTTCATCACCGGCTCCGATGTCTACGACCCGGTCAACGTCGGCTTCGTGACCAGTGGCGCCCAGGCCAAAGCTTCGGCGGATTTCACCTACGACACGCGCCTGGAAGGCAACCACAACAGCGGTCACCTGTACGGCACGACGCTGTCGGACGACGACAAGCGTGCGCTGATCGAATTCATGAAAACCCTGTGAACCCTTACGGATAGAGGATTACGTCATGTCAGCGGTCGGACATCTGAAGCACGAATACGACAAGGTCAAGGTACGCCTGCACGGCTTGTTCACGCGCATCGAAATGGCCTGGATGAAGCTCATCAGCGAGCTGGAGCCGCAGGAGTTTCAAGCCATCATCAAGTTGCTCCAGCGCGGTCACGATCAGGCGCAATACGTGCTCAAGCACGGCGAGCTGCCGGACGACGAGCCGGCGGTGCCGTGGGAGTTGTCCCACGGCCTGTCGATCTTGCGCATCGGCAACGCGACGCCGCTGCCGCAATCGCCCGATCAACTGCAAACCAAGGTACTCAAGGACGGCACGCTGCTGGGCTGTCGCAAATGGGAGCTGCTGGATCTGCTGTGGAGCGAGGCACTGCTCAAGTGGATCGAAAACCTGCGCCATCACGCAACCTTCGGCACCGATCCGGCGCTGGTGAAAATGGAGCGCGAAGTGACGCTGGCGATTGCCGGCGACTGGGGCACCGGGCCGTTCAACAGCCACGCGCCGGCGGTATCGGTGGCCAACCAGATGCAACTGGCCAATGCCGATTTCACTATTCACCTGGGGGATGTCTATTACGCCGGCACCCATTCCCAGGAAGACACCGACATGGCGGGCTGGCCGATGGGCACCCACGGCTCGTTCACCCTCAATTCCAACCACGAGATGTACAGCGGCGCCCACGGTTACTTCAAGGAACTGGCCGCGCGTTTTCCGGGGCAGCAGGGCACCAGCTACTTCGCCCTGATCAACGACGACTGGCTGATTGTCGGGCTGGACACGGCGTACGCCTCGGACGTCATGAACCTGTACATGGACGGAACGCTGAACAAGCCGCAGATCGAGTGGATGAAGGGCCTGCCGAAACGCAAGAAACTCATGGTGCTCAGCCACCATCAGGGCTTCGACATCACCGGGCACAACAAGACCGCGCTGTATCAACCGGTGTGCGATGCGCTGGGGCGTGAGCCGGATTACTGGTATTGGGGGCATCTGCACAACGGCATCGTCTACGCGACCCAGGGCGGGCTGCATGCGCGTTGTGCCGGCCACGGAGCGATTCCCTACGGCACCACCAGCGAGCTGAACGGACATTCGCGGGTGCTGTTTTCGGAGACGAAGGATGCGAACGATCCGGACTATCCGCTAAGGGTTTTGAACGGGTACGCGAAGATCAGGTTGGTGGGGGAGGAGATTTTCGAGGAGTTTATTGGCGAGGATGGATCGGTGAGGTGGTCATCGAAGTGATCCGTTTGATCGTTCCCGCGCAGGACGCGGGAACGATCAATGATGCGAATCAGCCCTGAACCGGAACACCCTTGAGGTACGGAGCAGGCTCGGCCCCGAGGTTGCTCAGCATCCGCTCGCTGTACCAATCCACGAAGTTGACCACGCCGAACTCATAGGTCTTGGAGTAAGGGCCCGGCTGGTAAGCGGTGGAGTTGATCCCGCGCTGGTTTTCTTCAGCCAGACGACGGTCCTGATCGTTGGTCGCGTCCCACACCTGGCGCATGCGCTCGACGTCGTAGTCCACGCCTTCGACCGCATCCTTGTGCACCAGCCACTTGGTGGTGACCATGGTTTCCTGGGCGCTGATCGGCCACACGGTGAACACGATGATGTGGTCGCCCATGCAGTGGTTCCACGAGTGCGGCAAGTGCAGGATGCGCATCGAGCCCAGGTCCGGGTTCTTGATCCGGCCCATCAGCTTGGCGCAGCCCTGTTTGCCGTCCATGGTCATCGACACGGTGCCTTTGAGCAGCGGCATGCGCACGATGCGGTTGCGCAGGCCGAAACTGGCGTGGGCGTAAGGGATCTTCTCGGCTTCCCAGGCAGCGGCGGAGGCGGCGACGTGGTCCTTGAACGCCTGATCGGCGCGCGGGTCGGTGACGTCGTCCCATTCCAGTAGGGTTTTCAGCAACTCAGGGTGCGAGCCGCCGCAGTGGTAGCACTCGCGGTTGTTTTCCAGCACCAGTTTCCAGTTGGCCTTTTCCATCAAGGTGGTGGTAATCGCCACCTTGGTGTTCTCCATGTCGTACGGTTCCATGTAGTGGTTCAGGGTCGACAGGAAGTCATCGATGGCCGGCGGATTCTCCGCCAGGCTGATGAAGATGTAGCCGCCGGCGGTCTTCACGTTCACCGGTTTGAGGCCGTACTGCTTCATGTCGAAGTCGGCGCCCATCTCGGTGCCGGCGAACAGCAGGCGCCCGTCCAGCTCATACGTCCACTGGTGGTAGTGGCAGACCAGTTTGGCGACTTTGCCCTTGTCGCTGGTGCACAGGCGCGAGCCACGGTGGCGGCAGACGTTGTGGAATGCGTGCACCACGCCTTCGGCACCGCGAATCACGATGATCGGGTTCTTGCCGATCTGCAGGGTGATGTAGTTGCCCTTGGCCGGGATTTCGCAGGTCATGCCGGCGATCAACCACTCCTTCTGGAAGATCTCCTGCATGTCGATATCGAACAGCCGCTCGTCACTGTAGAACGGTTGCGGCAGGGAATAGGTGCGCTCGCGCTCCTGCAGCATTTGTGCGGTGGCCTTGCGTGCGGGTTCCAGCGGGTCGCCCAGGCTGATTTTTGCGGTGTCCATCGATGTAATCCTCAAGGCCATCTGCGTGGCCGCGAAAGTGGCTGATCGGGTGTGCGGCTAAGGGGTGCTACGCAAGGTGTAAAGAATCTGTTTGTGTTGGGGCGAGTGTGGGGCCGGCGCAGGCGAGAACCTTATCCATGGGCGACATGGTGCAATCTGTTCCCGACGCGCAACCCCCGGTGGTTGGGGGCTGGTCGCGATAAGTATGTCAATGTCGCGGATAGGTAAACGGGGCGTTCGCGCTATACGCAGAATCGCCACATGAAGGCCGACAGTCGGCCGTGGAGAACAGCATGTCGAACAGCTTCCTGAATCCGGTCACCACCCAGACCTGGGCCAATGGCCGACACATCGTCCGTTGCGTCAAAGTCATCCAGGAAACCTGGGATGTGCGCACCTTCTGCTTCATGGCCGACCAGCCGATCCTGTTCTTCTTCAAGCCCGGGCAATTCGTGACCCTGGAGCTGGAAATCGAAGGCCAGCCGATCATGCGCTCGTACACCATCTCCAGCTCGCCGTCGGTGCCGTACAGCTTTTCGGTGACCATCAAGCGGGTGCCGGGGGGCAAGGTGTCCAACTGGCTGCACGACACCCTGCATGAAGGCCAGGAGCTGGCGGTGCACGGGCCGGTCGGGCTGTTCAACGCCATCGATTTCCCGAGCCCGAAAGTGCTGTACCTGAGCGGTGGCGTCGGCATCACGCCGTGCATGTCCATGGCGCGCTGGTTCTACGACACCAACGGCAACGTCGACATGACGTTCATCCACAGCGCCCGCTCGCCGAAAGACATCATTTATCACCGCGAGCTGGAACACATGGCGTCGCGGATCGACAACTTCAGCCTGCACCTGATCTGCGAGAAGCACGGCTTGGGCGAGCCGTGGGCCGGCTATCGCGGCTACCTCAACCACAAGATGCTGGAACTGATGGTGCCGGACTTCCTCGAGCGCGAAGTCTTCTGCTGCGGCCCGACGCCGTACATGACCGCGGTCAAGCGCCTGCTGGAAAACGCCGGCTACGACATGAAGCGCTATCACGAGGAATCCTTCGGCGCCACGCCACCGGAAGCCCGCGCCGATGCGGTGGAGCAGGCGGAACAGGCAGCGGAAGCACCGGAAGTGCCGGCGGCGGATCTGCACCTGGTGGAATTCACCTCATCGGACAAGAGCATCCGCGTTGCCCCGGGCGAGACCGTGCATGCGGCGGCCGCGAAGGTCGGCCTGATGATCCCGAAAGCCTGCGGCATGGGGATCTGCGGGACGTGCAAGGTGCTCAAGCTGGGCGGCGAAGTGGAGATGGATCACAACGGCGGGATCACCGAGGACGACGAGGCGGAGGGGTACATCCTTTCTTGCTGCAGCGTGCCGAAGGGGGATGTTCGTATCGAGTACTGATGCCGGCATGAAACCTGTGGGAGCGAACAGGCTCGGTCCTACAGGTTGGTCGTTCAATCGACGAACAAATCCGTCATCAACTTCGCATCACTCCCCGGCTCAAAGCGGTAATGATCAAACTCGGTCACGCCGCTCTCCCGCAAGATCTCCTCATCAATCAACAACCGCCCGGTAATCCGCCGCTCGCTGCTACTTAGAATCACATGCGCCGCATCCGCCATGATCGCCGGCGTCCTCGCATGTTTGAACGACTCACGATTGCCCAACTGAAACTCAATCGCCGCCGTGGCGATCATGGTCTGCGGCCACAGCGAATTGACGCTGATCCCATAGTTGGCGAACTCCTCGCTCATCCCGACAGTCAGCATGCTCATGCCGTACTTGGTCACGGTGTAGGGGCTGTACTGCGCGAACCATTTACTGGCCAGATTCAGCGGCGGTGACAGGTTGAGAATGTGCCCGGAGGATTTCTTCAGATAGGGCAGCGCCGCCTGGCTGCACAGCAACACCGCGCGGGTGTTGATCTGATGCATCAGGTCGAAACGCTTGAGTTCTATGTGCTGCACACCGGTCAACTTGATCGCCCCGGCGTTGTTCACCAGCGTATCGATCCCGCCAAAATGTTCATTGGCCTGGGCCAGCGCCTGACGCACCGCGTCTTCATCACGCACATCCAGCTGCAGCGCCAGGGCCTTGCCGCCGGCCGCTTCGACTTCAGCGGCGACGCTGTGGATGGTGCCGGGCAACTTGGCGTGCGGCTCGGCGCTCTTGGCCGCGATCACGATATTGGCCCCGTCTTTTGCAGCCCGCAGCGCAATCTCGCGCCCGATGCCACGGCTGGCGCCGGTGATGAACAAGGTTTTGCCTTTTAGCGACATGCGCAAGCTCCTGCTTATTGTTATGTGAGCGATGGCTCGACAGACAATGTAGACGATGGAGCTGAAACGGGAGGGGGAGGAGCGGTGGCGGGGGAGCAGGCTCCCGCGCCACGGGGAGGCGATCAGGCCGACATGACTTCGCGGATGTCGCGTGCCAGTTCGCGGACGCGTTCTTCTTCGGTGTCCCACGAGCACATGAAGCGGGCGCCGCCCTTGCCGATGAAGGTGTAGAAGCGCCAGCCGCGCGCGGTCAGGGCGGCGATGGCCGGCTCCGAGAGTTGCAGGAACACGCCGTTGGCCTGGACCGGGAACATCAGCTCCACGCCCGGGATGTCGCTGACCAGTTCGGCCAGCAGTTGCGCGCAGTGGTTGGCGTGGCGGGCGTATTTGAGCCAGGCGTCGTTTTCCAGGATGCCGACCCACGGCGCCGACAGGAAGCGCATTTTCGAGGCCAGTTGCCCGGCCTGTTTGCAGCGGTAATCGAAGTCTTCGGCCAGTTTGTGGTTGAAGAACAGGATCGCCTCACCCACCGCCATGCCGTTCTTCGTGCCGCCGAAGCACAGCACGTCGACGCCGGCCTTCCAGGTCAGGTCCGCGGGCGAGCAGCCGAGGAATGCGCAGGCGTTGGAGAAACGCGCGCCGTCCATGTGCAGGTTCAGGCCCAGCTCCTTGCAGGTGTCGCTGATGGCGCGGACTTCTTCCGGGGTGTAGACGCTGCCGACTTCGGTGGCCTGGGTCAGGGTCACGACGCGCGGTTTCGGGTAGTGAATGTCCTGGCGCTTGAGCGCGACTTCGCGGATCGAGGCCGGGGTGATCTTGCCGTTTTCGGTGCCGGCAATCAGTAGTTTCGAACCGTTGGAGAAGAATTCCGGCGCGCCGCATTCGTCGGTTTCGACGTGGGCGGTTTCCGAGCAGATCACGCTGTGGTAACTCTGGCACAGCGACGACAGCGCGAGGGAGTTGGCGGCGGTGCCGTTGAACGCGAAGAACACTTCGCAGTCGGTCTCGAACAGCTTGCGGAAATAATCGGCGGCGCGTGCTGTCCACTCATCGTCGCCATAGGCGCGCTGGTGGCCGTGGTTGGCCTGTTCCATGGCAGCCCAGGCTTCAGGGCAGATACCGGAGTAGTTGTCGCTGGCGAATTGTTGGCTCTTGTCGGTCATGGCCGGCTTCCGTGATCGAGGCGCTTGTGGCGCTTCGTGGGGTCAATGATGGTGCGCACTGTACCGAAGATCATCCGGGGAGCACACGGGATGTCGCTGTCAGAACTTTACAAGGATGCGAGCCGATTATGCACCTGAGCCAGCGCGACGGCGCACTCGATCTGCTCAAGTGGCTGGCGCTGCTGAGCATGCTGCTCGATCACCTGCGATATGTCGGGATCGGCGCCGATTGGCTGTATGTGCCGGGGCGGCTGGCGTTCCCGTGGTTCTGCCTGGCGATGGCGGCGAATCTGGCACGGGACGGCGCGCGCAAGACCGAATGGCGCTATCTGGGCTGGTTGTTACTGTTCAGCCTGCTCAGCGAGATTCCCTATCGTTTGTACATTCCCGAGCCCGACACCTTGAACGTGATGCCCACGCTGGCGCTGGGCTTGCTGGTGGCGCGGGGCTGGCAGGACCCAACGCTGATTTCGCGACTGCTGGGTGTCAGTGCTTTGCTGGTCGCCGCGCTGTTCCCGGAGCGACTGATGTTCGGTCTGTTCGGCGTCCTGCTGCCGCTGGCGATGTTGCTGGTGTTTCGCAAACCCTGGTTTTTCAGCCTGCTGCCGGGGCTGGTGTGTCTGGCGGCGAATCAGTGGCGGGTGCTCTACGAATCCGCGCAGTTCGGCAACATTGTCGCAATCCTCGGGATTGCGACCTGCCTGATCGCGCCACTGCTCGGAATGTTCCTGTTGCGACACGCCACTTGCCTCCACGCGCCACCCATGCGGCGCTGGGCGTATGCGCTCTATTCCGCGCATTTCGTGGTTCTTCTGGCCTTGCGCCAGCTGCTTGTTTGAGTCCGTCGTCCCCGTCATGTCGTAAACGCACCTTTGCGTGGCGTCCGTAGGCATTTGACCTCCCTGCGCCGGCCATACCATCGCATCAAAGGGCATTGGCTGAACGCCGTGCCTTACCGAGACGAATGGCGCACAGATGCCGCTGGGAGAGACGCGATGTTCAGCAAGCAAGACCAGATCCAGGGTTACGACGATGCACTGCTGGCGGCGATGAATGCCGAGGAGCAACGTCAGGAAGATCACATCGAGCTGATCGCGTCGGAGAACTACACCAGCAAACGCGTGATGGAAGCGCAAGGCAGCGGCCTGACCAACAAATACGCCGAAGGCTATCCGGGCAAGCGCTACTACGGTGGCTGCGAGCACGTCGACAAGGTTGAAGCCCTGGCCATCGAACGCGCCAAGCAACTGTTCGGCGCCGATTACGCCAACGTCCAGCCGCACTCCGGTTCTTCGGCCAACAGCGCCGTGTACCTGGCCCTGTTGCAAGCGGGCGACACCATTCTCGGCATGAGCCTGGCCCACGGTGGTCACCTGACCCACGGCGCCAAGGTGTCGTCCTCGGGCAAGCTGTACAACGCCGTGCAGTACGGCATCGACACCAAGACTGGCCTGATCGATTACGACGAAGTCGAGCGTCTGGCTGTCGAGTGCAAGCCGAAGATGATCGTCGCCGGTTTCTCGGCCTACTCGAAAACCCTCGACTTCCCGCGCTTCCGTCAGATCGCCGACAAGGTCGGTGCGCTGCTGTTCGTCGACATGGCCCACGTCGCCGGTCTGGTGGCTGCCGGTCTGTACCCGAACCCGCTGCCGTATGCCGACGTGGTCACCACCACCACCCACAAGACCCTGCGCGGTCCGCGTGGCGGCCTGATCCTGGCCAAGTCCAACGAAGAAATCGAGAAGAAGCTCAACGCCGCGGTATTCCCCGGCGCCCAGGGCGGCCCGCTGATGCACGTCATCGCCGGCAAGGCCGTGTGCTTCAAGGAAGCACTGGAGCCTGGCTTCAAGGCCTATCAGCAACAAGTGATCGACAACGCCCAGGCGATGGCGAGCGTATTTATCAAACGTGGCTACGATGTAGTGTCCGGCGGCACCGACAACCACCTGTTCCTGGTCAGCCTGATTCGTCAGGGCCTCACCGGTAAGGACGCCGACGCCGCCCTCGGTCGCGCTCACATCACCGTCAACAAGAACGCCGTACCGAACGACCCGCAGTCGCCGTTCGTGACCTCCGGCCTGCGCATCGGCACCCCGGCGGTGACCACTCGCGGCTTCAAGGTGACCCAGTGCGTGACGCTGGCCGGCTGGATCTGCGACATCCTCGACAACCTCGGCGATGCCGATGTCGAGGCCAACGTCGCCCAGCAGGTTTCGGCCCTGTGCGCTGACTTCCCGGTTTATCGCTGAGCGTTCTGGAGTACATGACTATGCAACGCTATTCGGGCTTCGGCCTCTTCAAACACTCCCTCAGCCACCACGAAAACTGGCAGCGCATGTGGCGCACGCCGACCCCGAAAAAGGTCTACGACGTGGTCATCGTCGGCGGCGGCGGGCACGGTCTGGCGACGGCCTACTATCTGGCCAAAGAGCACGGCATCACCAACGTGGCCGTGGTCGAGAAGGGCTGGCTGGGCGGCGGTAACACCGCGCGCAACACCACCATCGTTCGCTCCAACTACCTGTGGGACGAGTCGGCGCACCTGTACGAACACGCGATGAAACTGTGGGAAGGCCTGTCTCAGGACCTGAACTACAACGTGATGTTCTCCCAGCGCGGCGTCTACAACCTGTGCCACACCCTACAGGACATCCGTGATTCCGAGCGTCGGGTCAGCGCCAACCGCCTCAACGGCGTCGACGGCGAACTGCTCAACGCCAAGCAAGTCGCGGACGAAATTCCGTACCTCGACTGCTCGAAAAACACCCGCTACCCGGTGATGGGCGCAACCGTTCAGCGTCGCGGTGGCGTGGCCCGTCACGATGCCGTGGCGTGGGGCTTTGCCCGTGCCGCCGACGCCCTCGGTGTGGACCTGATCCAGCAGACCGAAGTGATCGGTTTCCGCAAGGAAAACGGCGTGTGCATCGGTGTCGAAACCAACAAGGGCTTCATCGGCGCCAAGCGCGTCGGCGTGGTCACCGCCGGTAACTCCGGGCACATGGCCAAACTCGCCGGTTTCCGTCTGCCGATCGAATCGCACCCGCTGCAAGCGCTGGTGTCCGAGCCGATCAAACCGATTATCGACAGCGTGATCATGTCCAACGCCGTGCACGGTTACATCAGCCAGTCCGACAAGGGCGACCTGGTGATCGGCGCCGGTATCGACGGCTACAACGGCTACGGCCAGCGCGGTTCGTACCCGGTGATCGAGCACACCATCCAGGCCATCGTCGAGATGTTCCCGGTGCTGTCGCGAGTACGCATGAACCGTCAGTGGGGCGGCATCGTCGACACCACGCCGGACGCCTGCCCGATCATTTCGAAAACCCCGGTGCCGAACATGTTCTTCAACTGCGGTTGGGGCACCGGCGGCTTCAAGGCCACACCTGGCTCGGGCAACGTGTTTGCCGCAAGCCTGGCCAAGGGTGAAATGCACCCGCTGGCCGCACCTTTCTCCATCGACCGTTTCCACAACGGTGCGTTGATCGACGAACACGGCGCTGCGGCTGTCGCCCACTAACAGGAGAAATCCCATGTTGCATATCTTCTGTCCTCACTGCGGCGAACTGCGCTCCGAAGAGGAATTCCACGCATCCGGCCAGGCGCACATCCCGCGTCCTCTGGACCCTGCAAGCTGCACCGACGAGGAGTGGGGCGATTACATGTTCTTCCGCGACAACCCGCGCGGTCTGCACCACGAGTTGTGGGATCACGTCGCCGGTTGCCGCCAGTACTTCAACGTCACCCGCGACACCGTGACCTACGAGATTCTCGAAACCTACAAGATCGGCACCAAGCCGCAATTCACCGACAAGGCTGACACTGCGAAAACAGCCACGACGGCGCTGGGAGAGAAGGTATGAGCCAGACCAATCGCCTGTCCAACGGTGGACGGATCGACCGCAACAAAGTGCTGAGCTTCACCTTCAACGGCCAGACCTACAAAGGGTTTGAAGGCGACTCGCTAGCCGCAGCCCTGCTGGCCAACGGCGTCGACATCATTGGCCGCAGCTTCAAGTATTCGCGTCCGCGCGGCATCTTTGCTGCCGGTGCCGAAGAGCCGAACGCGGTGCTGCAGATCGGTGCTACCGAAGCCACCCAGATTCCTAACGTGCGCGCCACGCAACAGGCGTTGTACCAAGGCCTGGTCGCCACCAGCACCAACGGCTGGCCGAGCGTCAACAACGACATGATGGGGATTCTCGGCAAGGTCGGCGGCAAGCTGATGCCGCCGGGTTTCTACTACAAAACCTTCATGTATCCGCAATCGTTCTGGATGACTTACGAGAAATACATTCGCAAGGCCGCCGGCCTCGGCCGCTCGCCGACCGAGAACGATCCGGACACCTACGACTACATGAACCAGCACTGCGACGTGCTGATCGTCGGCGCCGGCCCGGCCGGTCTGGCCGCAGCACTGGCTGCTGCGCGCAGCGGTGCCCGGGTGATCATCGCCGATGAACAGGAAGAGTTCGGCGGCAGCCTGCTCGACTCCCGCGAAAGCCTCGACGGCAAGCCAGCCGTGGAGTGGGTTGCCAGTGTCGTTGCCGAATTGAAGAACACCCCGGACGTGCTGCTGTTGCCGCGCGCCACGGTCAACGGTTACCACGACCACAACTTCCTGACCATTCACGAACGCCTCACCGATCACCTCGGCGACCGCGCTCCGATCGGCCAGGTGCGTCAGCGCATCCACCGTGTCCGCGCCAAGCGCGTGGTGCTGGCGACCGGCGCTCACGAGCGTCCGCTGGTCTACGGCAACAACGACGTGCCGGGCAACATGCTGGCCGGCGCTGTGTCGACTTACGTACGCCGTTACGGCGTGGCGCCGGGCAAAAAACTGGTGCTGTCGACCAACAACGATCACGCCTACCGCGTGGCGCTGGACTGGCTCGACGCCAGCCTGCAAGTCGTCGCCATTGCCGACGCCCGCAGCAATCCTCGTGGCGCACTGGTTGAAGAAGCGCGCGCCAAAGGCATTCGCATCCTCACCGGCAGCGCCGTGATCGAGGCCCGTGGCAGCAAGCACGTCACCGCTGCCCGTGTGGCGGCGATCGATGTCAAAGGCCACAAGGTCACCAGCCCGGGCGAATGGCTCGACTGCGACCTGATCGCCAGCTCCGGCGGTTACAGCCCGGTGGTTCACCTGGCATCGCACCTTGGCGGCAAGCCGATCTGGCGCGAAGACATCCTCGGTTTCGTACCGGGCGAAGCACCGCAGAAACGCGTGTGCGTCGGCGGCATCAACGGCGTCTACGGTCTCGGCGATTCGCTGGCTGACGGTTTTGAAGGCGGCGTGCGCGCTGCGTCCGAAGCCGGGTTCCAGAGCGTTGAAGCGGTCCTGCCGAAAGCCCTGAGCCGTCTGGAAGAACCGACACTGGCGCTGTTCCAGGTGCCGCACGAAAAAGCCACTGCACGGGCGCCGAAGCAATTCGTCGACCTGCAGAACGACGTGACCGCCGCCGCCATCGAACTGGCGACCCGCGAAGGTTTCGAGTCGGTCGAGCACGTCAAACGCTACACCGCGCTGGGCTTCGGCACCGATCAGGGCAAGCTCGGCAACGTCAACGGCCTGGCGATTGCCGCCCGTTCGCTGAACGTGACCATCCCGCAGATGGGCACCACGATGTTCCGTCCGAACTACACGCCGGTGACTTTCGGCGCGGTAGCCGGCCGTCACTGCGGGCACATCTTCGAACCGGTGCGTTACACCGCACTGCATCAATGGCACCTGAAAAACGGCGCCGAGTTCGAAGACGTCGGCCAGTGGAAACGTCCGTGGTACTTCCCGAAAAACGGCGAAGACATGCATGCCGCGGTCAAACGCGAATGCAAGGCCGTGCGCGACAGCGTCGGTCTGCTGGACGCTTCGACCCTGGGCAAGATCGACATCCAGGGCCCGGACGCCCGCGAGTTCCTCAACCGCGTGTACACCAACGCCTGGACCAAGCTCGACGTGGGCAAGGCCCGTTACGGCCTGATGTGCAAGGAAGACGGCATGGTCTTCGACGACGGTGTGACGGCGTGTCTGGCCGACAACCATTTCGTCATGACCACCACCACCGGCGGTGCGGCTCGCGTGCTGCAATGGCTGGAGCTGTACCACCAGACCGAATGGCCGGACATGAAGGTGTACTTCACCTCCGTCACCGACCACTGGGCGACCATGACCCTGTCCGGCCCGAACAGCCGCAAGCTGCTCAGCGCCGTGACCGACATCGACCTGGCCAACGAAGCGTTCCCGTTCATGACCTGGAAAGAAGGTCTGGTCGGCGGTGTGCCGGCGCGGGTGTTCCGCATCTCGTTCACCGGTGAGCTGTCGTACGAAGTCAACGTACAGGCCGACTACGCGATGGGCGTGCTGGAAAAAATCGTCGAGGCGGGCAAGCAGTACAACCTGACGCCGTACGGCACTGAAACCATGCACGTTCTGCGGGCCGAGAAGGGCTTCATCATCGTCGGCCAGGACACCGACGGCTCGATGACCCCGGACGACCTGAACATGGGCTGGTGCGTCGGTCGCACCAAACCGTTCTCGTGGATCGGCCAGCGCGGCATGAACCGTGAAGACTGCGTGCGTGACCAGCGTAAGCAGCTGGTCGGCCTGAAGCCGATCGATCCGAACGTCTGGCTGCCGGAAGGTGCACAGCTGGTGTTCAACACCAAGCAGTCGATCCCGATGACCATGGTCGGCCACGTGACCTCCAGCTACGCGCACAACTCCCTCGGCTATTCGTTTGCCATGGGCGTGGTGAAGGGCGGTCTGAAGCGTCTGGGCGAGCGGGTGTTCGCACCGCTGGCGGATGGCAGCGTGATCGAGGCGGAAATCGTTTCTTCGGTGTTCTTCGATCCGAAAGGCGATCGCCAGAACATTTGACACTGATCGTTCCCACGCTCTGCGTGGGAATGCATCCCGGGACGCTCCGCGTCCCAAGAGCGGACGCAGAGCGTCCATGGCGGCATTCCCACGCAGAGCGTGGGAACGATCAAACAAAAGAATAGGTGCTTTATGACCGCAGCCAACGTTTACCAACAACGCCCGACCACCGGGGCCAAGGCCGAGTCGTCGCTGCATCACGCCGACCTCGCCAGCCTGGTCGGCAAGGGCCGCAAGACCGCCGGCGTGACCGTGCGCGAAAAGAAACTCCTCGGCCATCTGACCATCCGTGGCGACGGCCACGATGCCGCATTCGCCGCCGGTGTGCACAAGGCGCTGGGCATTGAATTGCCGGGCGCCCTGAGCGTGATCGTCAAAGGCGAAACCAGCCTGCAATGGATGGGCCCTGACGAGTGGCTGCTGATCGTGCCGAGCGGTGAAGAGTTCGCTGCCGAGCAGAAACTGCGCGAAGCGCTGGGCGATCTGCACATCGCAATCGTCAACGTCAGCGGCGGCCAGCAGGTGCTGGAGTTGAGCGGCCCGAACGTGCGTCAGGTGCTGATGAAATCCACCAGCTACGACGTGCACCCGAACAACTTCCCGGTCGGCAAGGCTGTCGGCACGGTGTTCGCCAAGTCGCAGCTGATGATCCGCCACACCGCCGAAGACACCTGGGAACTGCTGATCCGTCGCAGCTTCTCGGATTACTGGTGGTTGTGGTTGCAGGATGCGTCCGCCGAATACGGCCTTAGCGTTCAGGCCTGATCAGGAGAAAACGATGAGCCGCGCCCCGGATACATGGATTCTGACCGCCGACTGCCCCAGCGTTCTCGGCACCGTGGACGCGGTGACGCGTTTTCTGTTCGAGCAGGGTTGCTACGTGACCGAGCACCACTCGTTCGATGACCGCCTCTCGGGCCGGTTCTTCATTCGTGTGGAATTCCGCCAGCCCGACGGTTTCGACGAGCAATCCTTCCGCGCCGGCCTCGCTGAACGCGGTCAGGCGTTCGGCATGATCTTCGAGCTGACTGCGCCAAACTACCGGCCAAAAGTGGTGATCATGGTCTCCAAGGCCGATCACTGCCTCAACGACTTGCTCTACCGCCAGCGCATCGGCCAGCTGTCGATGGACGTGGCGGCGGTGGTGTCGAACCACCCGGACCTCAAGCCGCTGGCCGACTGGCACCAGATTCCCTACTACCATTTCCCCCTCGACCCCAATGACAAACCGGCTCAGGAGCGGCAGGTGTGGCAGGTGATCGAGGAGGCCGGTGCCGAACTGGTGATCCTCGCCCGCTACATGCAGGTGCTGTCGCCGGAGCTGTGCCGCAAGCTCGATGGCAAGGCGATCAACATTCATCACTCGCTGCTGCCGGGCTTCAAGGGCGCCAAGCCGTATCACCAAGCCTACAACAAGGGCGTGAAACTGGTGGGCGCCACCGCGCACTACATCAACAACGACCTCGACGAGGGGCCGATCATCGCCCAGGGCGTCGAGGCGGTGGATCACAGTCATTACCCCGAAGACCTGATCGCCAAGGGCCGCGACATCGAAGGCCTGACCCTGGCCCGGGCCGTGGGATATCACATCGAAAGAAGGGTTTTTTTGAACGCCAACAGAACCGTCGTTCTTTAGATCGCTATCGCGAGCAAGCTCGCTCCCACAGGGGATTTGTGGTGTGAGCAAGATGGCATGCACCCAAGGGAGCCAATGTGGGAGCGGGCTTGCTCGCGAAAGGGCCATAACTGACAACGCAAAACCAACAAGCAATAACCCGAGCATTTAACGCGCTGCCTGCCTGGGCGGCGCGGTTCCATAAAAACAACAGCGAGGTGAAAGCATGTCTGGCAATCGTGGTGTGGTGTATCTCGGCGCTGGCAAGGTCGAAGTACAGAAAATCGACTATCCGAAAATGCAGGATCCGCGCGGCAGGAAGATCGAGCACGGTGTCATCCTGCGTGTGGTTTCAACCAACATTTGCGGCTCCGACCAGCACATGGTGCGCGGCCGGACCACGGCGCAGACCGGTCTGGTGCTGGGCCACGAGATCACTGGTGAAGTGATCGAAAAAGGCTCCGACGTCGAGAACCTGAAAATCGGCGACCTGGTCTCCGTTCCGTTCAACGTGGCTTGCGGGCGCTGCCGTTCCTGCAAGGAACAACACACCGGCGTCTGCCTGACCGTCAACCCGGCTCGCGCCGGTGGTGCCTACGGTTACGTCGACATGGGCGACTGGACCGGTGGCCAGGCCGAATACGTGCTGGTGCCGTACGCCGACTTCAACCTGTTGAAACTGCCGGACCGCGACAAGGCCATGGAGAAAATCCGTGACCTGACCTGCCTCTCCGACATTCTGCCGACCGGTTACCACGGCGCCGTTACCGCTGGCGTTGGCCCGGGCAGCACCGTTTACATTGCCGGCGCGGGCCCGGTCGGTCTGGCCGCTGCCGCCTCCGCCCGCTTGCTCGGCGCTGCGGTGGTGATCATCGGCGACGTCAACACCATCCGCCTGGCCCACGCCAAGGCTCAGGGTTTTGAAGTGGTCGACCTGTCGAAAGACACCCCGCTGCACGAACAGATCGCCGCGCTGCTGGGCGAGCCTGAAGTGGATTGCGCGGTGGACTGCGTGGGCTTCGAAGCCCGTGGTCATGGCCACGACGGCGTCAAATCCGAAGCCCCGGCCACCGTGCTCAACTCGCTGATGGGCGTGGTGCGCGTAGCCGGCAAGATCGGCATTCCGGGCCTGTACGTGACCGAAGATCCGGGCGCTGTCGATGCCGCCGCGAAAATGGGCAGCCTGAGCATCCGCTTCGGCCTCGGCTGGGCCAAATCCCACAGCTTCCACACCGGTCAGACTCCGGTGATGAAGTACAACCGCCAGCTGATGCAGGCGATCATGTGGGACCGCATCAACATCGCCGAAGTGGTGGGCGTGCAGGTCATCAGCCTCGACCAGGCGCCGGAAGGCTACGGCGAGTTCGATGCCGGCGTGCCGAAGAAGTTTGTGATCGATCCGCACAAGTTGTTCAGTGCGGCGTAAGCGATGAGGCAATAAAAAACGGCGACCCTGGGTCGCCGTTTTTTATGAGGTTTATATAACTGCCCCTCGCGTTCCAAAACCGCGGATGTGCCATTCATCGCCCGGCGTTCGGGCTTTCACGTTTCATGCACGCCTCCGGTATGAAAATGGCTGGCCCGCGCCGGAACATGCCGGCGGATGCCCGGTCAAACCGGGCAGTTTGACCCTCCCTTGACGGAAGGTCTTCACGCCACAAGAGGATGTCTGAATGAAGATTTCACGCGGTTTTGCCCTGGCATCGCTCCTGACCCTGGCGGCAGGGCCGGTGTTTGCCGGTTTCAGTTTGAATGACGTGGCCGGTGCGGTGTCGGGCATGCAAGGCGGGGACAAGGCTGCTGCTGCGGCGCCGACGTCGGAAACCGCCGGTTTGTTGAGTGCCTTGAGCGCGCTGAATGTCACGCCGCAGCAAGCGGTCGGCGGCACCAGTGCCATGTTGGGCCTGGCGAAAAACCAGCTCAGCAACACGGATTATTCCGAACTGGCCAAGGAAGTGCCGGGCATCGACAAGCTGTCGGGCGGCAGCGGTAATCTGGCGGCGTTGAGCGGCTTGCTCGGCTCGTCCGGCAAGTCCGCCGGGCTGGAGAATGCGCTGGGCAACGTCAAGGACACCAATGACCTGAACAACGCCTTCGGTGCGTTGGGCATGGACAGCGGGATGGTCGGCCAGTTTGCCCCGATCCTCCTGCAATACCTCGGTCAGCAGGGTGTCGGCGGCTCGTTGCTGCAAAGCCTGGGCAGCATCTGGGGCACCGGCACCAACGGTTGACTCAGCGGCGCTCGCCCTTGAGTTCGGCGATGCGCTGATCCTTGAGAGTCCAGAGCTGGTTGACCCAGTTCTGGACCTTCTCGCGAAACACCGGATCGTTTTCGTAATCGCCCTGCCACAGGGCCGGATCCAGCTCGCGGGTCTGGATATCGATGATCACGCGCGGCACGTTGCCGCTGATCAGGTCCCAGAACCCCGGAATCTTCTGCTGTGGATAAACCACGGTCACATCGAGAATCGCGTCCAGCTGTTCGCCCATCGCCGCCAGTACGAACGCCACGCCGCCGGCCTTGGGCTTGAGCAGGTGGCTGAACGGTGACTGTTGCTGAGTGCTTTTGGCCGCGGTGTAACGCGTGCCTTCCAGATAATTCACCACTGTCACAGGCTGGCGCTTGAACAGCTCGCAGGCGGTTTTGGTGATTTCCAGATCCTTGCCGGCCAGCTCGGGGTTCTTCGCCAGGAACGCCTTGGTGTAGCGCTTCATGAACGGGTAATCCAGCGCCCACCAGGCCAGGCCCAGGAAGGGCACCCAGATCAGCTCTTTCTTGAGGAAGAACTTGAAGAACGGCGTGCGTCGGTTGAGGGTCTGGATCAGCGCCGGGATATCGACCCAGGACTGATGGTTGCTGATTACCAGGTAAGACGTGTCGCTGCGCAGGTCTTCGCCGCCGCGAATGTCCCATCGGGTGGGGATGCACAGGCGAAAGATCAGCTTGTCGATTTCCGCCCAGGTTTCGGCGATCCACATCACCGCCCACGAGGCGTAGTCGCGAAAGCGCCCCGGCAGGATCAGCTTGAGCAGGGCGAACACCATCAGCGGGCCGAACAGCACGAGGGTGTTGGACAACAGCAGCAGGGTGACGAAACAGCCGGTGAGCAGGCGGCGCATAAGCAACTCTTGGAAAACGGATGGGCGCGCCATGATAAGTGGCTTCGGCCGGCAGGCCAAATCCGCCGATGACGAATGTTTCACCTGTGGCGCGTTAGTCTGATCGTTCCCACGCTCTGCGTGGGAACGCCGCCGGGGACGCTCTGCGTCCCTGTGACGCGGAGCGTCACCTGATGCATTCCCACGCGGAGCGTGGGAACGATCAAGTAAACAACGGTCTAAAGTCTCGCGTCTGACGCCCCCATTTCCCAAGGAAGCCCCTTACGTGAAATCCCTCCTTGCACTGCTTTCCCTCGTCGCCCTGCCGGTGCTCGCCGCCGAACCGACCCTGTACGGTCGTTACGAATACATCGCGCTGCCGGAAATCGGCGGCGAGGTGCTCAAGGCCAAGATGGACACCGGCGCACTGACCGCCTCGCTGTCGGCCAAGGACATCGAGACGTTCAAGCGCGACGGTGAAGACTGGGTGCGTTTCCGCCTGGCTACCAAAGACGCCAGCAACAAGGTGTACGAACACAAGGTCGCGCGGATCAGCAAGATCAAGAGTCGCTCGGATGAAGAAGACGAGGGCGAAAGCACCGAAGTGGCCAAGCGCCCGGTGGTCGATCTGGAGCTGTGCCTGGGCGACGTCAAGCGTACCGTGGAGGTCAACCTGACCGACCGCAGCAACTTCAACTACCCGTTGCTGATCGGTGCCAAGGCCCTGCGCGAGTTCGGCGCGGCCGTGAACCCGGCTCGGCGCTTCACAGCGGATAAGCCGGACTGCTGAAACCAAGTGGTCTCATTGACGTAACGCCGGGCTTGGGGCACCGTTCGCGCACTTAACCCACAGGCTCGGACGCCATGCCTCATATCCTGATTGTCGAAGACGAAGCGGCGATTGCCGACACGCTGATTTTTGCCTTGCAGGGCGAGGGCTTCACCACGACCTGGCTGAGCCTGGGCGCGGCGGCGCTGGAGCATCAGCGCCAGACCCCGGCGGATCTGATCATCCTCGACATCGGCCTGCCGGACATCAGCGGCTTCGAGACCTGCAAACAGCTGCGTCGGTTCAGTGAAGTGCCGGTGCTGTTCCTCAGCGCGCGCAATGCAGAGATCGATCGCGTGGTGGGCCTGGAAATCGGCGCCGATGATTATGTGGTCAAGCCGTTCAGCCCACGGGAAGTGGCAGCCCGGGTCCGGGCGATTCTCAAGCGCATGGCGCCACGTCCGGTCATCGAAGCCTCCTCGGCGCTGTTTCGCATCGATCCCGAACGCGTGCAGATCAGCTATCGCGGCCAGCCTCTGAGCCTGACCCGCCACGAATTCCGTCTGCTGCAATGCCTGCTCGAACAACCCGAGCGGGTATTCAGCCGCGAGCAACTGCTCGATGCGCTGGGCGTGGCGGCGGATGCCGGTTACGAACGCAGCATCGACAGCCACATCAAAAGCGTGCGCGCCAAATTGCGTCTGGTGCGCGCCGAGGCCGAGCCGATCCAGACCCATCGCGGCCTCGGTTACAGCTACAGCCCGGGGCACAGCTGATGTCGCTGGGGCTGCGGATTTTCCTGGTGTACGTGCTGTTCATCGGCCTGACCGGGTATTTCGTGCTCAACACCGTGATGGAAGAAATCCGTCCCGGTGTGCGCCAGTCCACCGAAGAAACCCTGGTCGACACCGCCAACCTGATGGCGGAAATCCTGCGGGATGATTTCAAGGCCGGCCTCCTCAACCAGAATCGCTGGCCGGAGCTGCTCCGCGCCTATGGCGATCGCCAGCCGAAGGCGACGATCTGGGGACTGGCGAAAAACCAGGTCAACCACCGCATCTACGTCACCGACGCCAAGGGCATCGTGGTGCTGGACTCCAGTGGTCTGGCCGTCGGTCAGGACTACTCGCGCTGGAACGACGTCTACCTGACCCTGCGCGGCGAATACGGCGCACGCTCCAGCCGCAGTGACCCGAATGACCCGAACTCTTCGGTGATGCACGTCGGCGCACCGATCCGCGACAACGGCGCGATCATCGGTGTGGTCACCGTGGCCAAACCCAACAGTTCACTGCAACCCTATGTCGATCGCACCGAACGCCGTTTGCTCGGGTACGGCGCCGGATTGATCGGCCTCGGCCTGCTGCTAGGCGCCGTGCTGTCGTGGTGGCTGAGCCGCGCGTTGCACCGCTTGACCGTGTACGCCCAGGCCGTGAGCGAGGGCCGTCGGGTGGCGGTGCCGCATTATCGCGGCGGCGAGCTGGAGCAGTTGGCGACCGCCGTGGAACAGATGCGCACCCAGCTCGAAGGCAAAGCCTACGTCGAGCGCTATGTACACACGCTGACCCATGAATTGAAGAGTCCGCTGGCGGCGATTCGCGGTGCCGCCGAGTTGTTGCAGGGCGAGATGCCGGCGGATCAGCGATTGCGCTTTGTCGGCAACATCGACAGTGAAAGTGCACGCATGCAGCAGTTGATCGAGCGCCTGCTGAACCTTGCACAAGTTGAACAGCGGCAGGGCCTTGAGGAGCGTGTCGCCGTGCCGTTGGCGGCGCTGCTGAGCGAGCTGCTACAGGCTCAGATGTCACGCATCGAAGGCCGGCAACTGCGGATCGAGCAAACCATCGCGCCGGATCTGGCGTTGATCGGCGAGCCGTTTCTGCTGCGTCAGGCATTGGGCAATCTGCTGGAAAATGCGCTGGATTTCACGCCGCAAAACGGTTTGCTGCGCTTCAGTGCCGAGCGGATCGGCGAGAAGGTCGAGCTTCGTCTGTTCAACGAAACCACGCCGATTCCCGACTATGCCTTGCCCCGTTTGAGCGAGCGTTTCTACTCTTTGCCACGCCCGGACAGCGGGCGAAAAAGCACCGGACTCGGGCTCAACTTCGTCGAAGAGGTGGTCAAGTTGCACGGTGGTTCGATGCGCATCGGTAACGTCGAAGGTGGGGTGGAAGTCGTTCTGCAGTTGTAGTCTCCACACAAACTCCACATTCCTCCCACAAAACCCCCACATCCCCTTTGCAGACTCTGCCCATCGAAACAGGGAGAGTCCCATGAACAAAAGTCTGACGATAAAACTCGGGGCCATTGCCCTGCTGATCCTGGTATTGCTGGTGCCGCTGTTGATGATCGACGGCATCATCGATGATCGCCAGCAACTGCGTGACGGTGTGCTGGAAGACATTGCCAGAAGCTCAAGCTACAGCCAGCAACTCAGCGGGCCGGTGATGGTTGTGCCGTATCGCAAAGTGGTGCGTACCTGGAAAACCAAAGAGAAGAGCGACGAGCGTTACCAGGAAATCGGTGAGGAACGTGGACGCCTGTATTTCCTCCCGGAGCGCTTTGAACTCGACGGCCAGGTGCAGACCGAACTGCGCGCCCGTGGCATTTACGAGGCGCGGCTGTTCCATGCCGATAACCGCATCAGCGGGCATTTCACGGTGCCGGCGCAGTTGGGGATCAAGGAAGACTTCGTCGATTACACCTTCGATGCGCCGTTCCTGGCGGTCGGCATCAGCGACATTCGCGGGATCGAAAACGCGCTGAAGCTGGAACTGGGCGCGCAGCGTCTGGACTTCGTGCCTGGCACTCAGGTCGGCTGGCTGGGCGAGGGTGTGCGAGTGACGCTGCCGGCGCTGGACACCAGCAAGACCACGGAACTGGCCTTCGGCTTCGACCTGCGCCTGCAAGGCACCGGCTCGTTGCAGGTGCTGCCGGTGGGCAAGACCAGCCGCGTGAACCTCGCTGCCAACTGGCCGCACCCAAGCTTCATCGGCAACTTCCTGCCGGCCAAGCGCGAGATCACCGATCAGGGTTTCACCGCCGACTGGCAGACCTCGTTTTTCTCCACCAATTTGCAAGAAGCGATGAGCCGTTGCGTGTCGGGCAATGATTGCGAGGCTTTCAACGGGCGCAGTTTCGGCGTGAGCTTCATCGATCCGGTGGATCAGTATCTGAAGAGTGACCGGGCGATCAAATATGCGTTGTTGTTCATCGTCCTGACGTTCGCCGGTTTCTTCCTGTTCGAAGTGCTGAAAAGCCTGGCGGTGCACCCGGTGCAATACGCGTTGGTGGGCGTGGCGCTGGCGTTCTTTTATCTGTTGCTGCTGTCGTTGTCGGAGCACATCGGTTTTGCCATGGCGTATCTGTTGTCCGCCAGCGGTTGTGTGCTGTTGATCGGGTTCTATGTCTGCCACGTGCTGCGCAGCGTGCGGCATGGCTTGAGCTTTTCGGCGGGGCTGGCGGCGTTGTACGGCTTGCTTTACGGCTTGCTGAGCGCCGAGGATTACGCGCTGCTGATGGGCTCGCTGCTGCTGTTCGGTCTGCTCGGTGTGTTCATGGTGCTGACCCGCAATCTGGACTGGTACGGGATCGGGCAGAAACCGGCCAAACCGCTGGAATTCGATATCGGAGCGGTGCAATGAGCCGGATCGTGGGATTGCGTGAGGAGCAGCGGGAGGCTGAGGTGTTGATGACGCTGATCTTTGCCTCGTTGCCTCCCGCCCGGTGCGTCAAGCCTTCGGCATCGTCGCAATCATCGACGGGCGCTGGCTCACTTCAAAGAACCAGTTGGCCAGTTGCGGGTTGGCGTCACGCCAGCCCAGATCCGGGAAGCGCAGATCCAGATAACCCAGGGCACAGGCCACGCTGATCGAAGCGACGTCGAAGTGGCAGGTCAGTTCGGCAATCGCGTCGCGCTCCAGCAGGGCGAGGGCTCGGCGGATCTTCTCGCGCTGGGCCTCGAGCCATTCGTCCCAGTGCTTTTCCGGGGCGCGCAGCACTTGCTCGTAACGCACCATGACCGAGGCGTCCATGATCCCGTCGGCCATCGAGGCCAGGGTCAGGCGCCGCCAGCGGGCCGAGCCGTCGCGGGGAATCAGTGGATTGCCGACGTGCTGGTGGTCGAGGTAATCGAGGATCACCCGGCTGTCATGGATGACATTGCCGTCGGCCAGGCGCAGGGCCGGGATCTTGCCCAGCGGGTTGTCTTCGTTGAGGGCGGCGTCCGGGCTGACAGGGCTGAGCACGCAGTCCTGCAGCGCGACGCGATCCTGCTGGCCGGTCTCGTGCAGCAGCACCATGACTTTGCGCACGAACGGGGACAGGGTGTTGTGAAACAGGGTCATGCTGGGAGCGGACATCGGCAGGGTCTCGGTCAAGGGCAAGACGGGCAGCATAGCGCGTTGCCCGTCAGGCTCAAGCCGTTCAGCGACGTTGCAGCAGTCCGCGCAGGGCAATGGCGGCCGGAATGCCCAGACCAATCCAGCTCAAACCATCCCAGATTCCGTCGCCCAGCAGCGCGGCGAACAGGCCCGCGGCACTCAGCAGCGCGATCACCAGCGGTGTGCTGAAGACCTTCCAGAAATTCGACTGACGCGGCTTCATGCAGAGGCCTCCGCCGTTTCCAGTACCGGTTTCGCGGCCTTGCGCCGCACCACCCACAGGTACACGCCGCTGGCGAGGACGATGATGGTCAGCACGTCCAGCGTGGCCCAGAGGATTTTCATCGGCATGCCGCCGTAGTCACCGAAGTGCAGTGGCTGCGACATGCCCATGGCGTCCATGTACCACGGTCGTTCTGCTACCGCCGTGACTTGCAGGGTGCTGGCGTCGATCAGCACCGGAGTCAGCAGGTGCGAAGTCAGGTGGGTGCCGCCCTTCATGAATACCGAGTAATGATGCTCGCTGGAGAAGCGGGTGCCGGGGAAGGCGATGAAGTCCGGCTTCATCCCCGGTGTCACGCTGCCGGCGATGTCCAGCACCCGGGTGGCCGGGGCCAGTTGCGTCAGCGGCGGGGCGTCGCGGTAGGGCGCGATCAGGGTCGTCAGGGCTTCGGCCCGCCATGCGGCGATCAGCAGGTCGGCGCAGGCACTGATGACGCCGGTCACACCAACCACCAGCGCCCAGGTCAGGGTGACCACGCCGATCAGGTTATGCAGGTCGAGCCAGCGCAGGCGGGTGGATTTGTCCTGGCGCACGGTGCCGAACTTCAAGCGGCGCATGAACGGCAGGTACAACACCGTGCCGGACACGATCGCGATCACGAACAGCAAACCCATGAACGCCAGCAGCAATTTGCCTGGCAGGTCGGCGAACATGTCGACGTGCAGACGCAGGATGAACAGCATCAGGCCACCGTTGGCCGAAGGCATTTCCAGGGCTTCGCCAGTGCGCGCATCGAGCATGAAGGTGTGCGAGGAATTGGGCTCGGTGCCGGCAGTCTTGGCCATGATCGTCAGCACGGCATTCGGCTCGTCGTCTTCGAAGCCGAAGTACTGCACGACTTCACCGGGCCGATGCTTTTCCGCCGCTTCGACCAGTTGCGCCAGGTTCAGATGCGGCGTGTCCGCCGGCATCACCCGCAACTCGGGCGCATCGCCCAGCAGGTGGTCGATTTCGTGATGGAAAATCAGCGGCAGGCCGGTCAGGGCCAGCAGCAGCAAAAACACGGTGCAGATCAGGCTGGTCCAGGTGTGGACGAAGGACCAGCGACGAATTGTTTTACTTTTCATTTCATGACCTTCAAAAACACCAAAGCCGTCCACGAGGGACGGCCTGGTTGCAGGGCCTGTTTCAGCTCAGGCGCTTACCACTTGTAGGTGGCGCTGGCGACGACACTGCGCTGGTCGCCGTAGTAGCAGTAGAAGCTGTCGCAGGTGGAAATGTAGTCCTTGTCCAGCAGGTTGGTGGCGTTGAGTGCCAGCGACGCGCCTTTGAGGCTGTTGTCCAGACGGCCGAGGTCGTAATGCACGGCGGCGTCGAACACGGTGTAGGCGTCCGCCTTGCCCAGCCAGGTGTTGGCTTTGTCGCCGTAAGTGTTGCCGGTGTAGCGCGCGCCGGCACCGATGCCGAAGCCGTCGAGCACGCCGCTGTGCCAGGTGTAATCGGCCCACAGCGAGGCTTGCTGGTTCGGCATCAGTTGCAGGCGGTTGCCCTTGTCGGCGCCGTTCTGCACTTCGGACTTGGCCAGGGTGTACGCGGCGATGACCTTCAGGTTGTCGGTGACGTCGGAGACGGCTTCCAGCTCCAGGCCTTTGACCTTCACTTCGCCGGTCTGGCTGGTGATCGATACGCCGTTGACGAACGAGCTGACCGAAACGTTTTTCTGGGTCAGGTCATACACGGCCGCAGTCAGCAAAGTCTTGCTGCCTGGTGGCTGGTACTTGATGCCCAGTTCCCACTGCTTGCCTTCGGTCGGTTTGAGCGATTCGGTCGAAGAGGCGTCGGCGCCGCTGGTCGGCTGGAAGGATTCGGCGTACGACAGGTACGGTACGAAACCGGAGTCGAACACGTAGCTGATCGCTGCGTTGCCGCTGAAGGCCTTGTCGCGGTCGGTGTTGGTCGCATCGGCCTTGTTGATGAACTTCGTACCGGTGTGCACCCAGTCTTCACGACCGCCGAGGGTCAGGCGCCATTGATCCAGGGCCATTTGGTCCTGGACGTAGAGGCCGGTCTGGTAGGTCTTCTGGTTGTAGTCATAGAACGCGGTGGAGCGCGCCGGACGCACGATCGGCTGACCATGGATCGGGTTGTTCACGTTGATGTCCGGCGCACTGCCGAAGATCGAGGTGTAGTTGGTGTTGCTGCGCTGGTGATCCAGACCCAGCAGCAGGGTATGGCGGATGTCGCCGGTGGCGAAGTCGGCCTGGAAGTTGTTGTCCACGGCGAACTGGCTGATGTCTTCGTCGACGATGGTGGTCGAGCGGCCGACGTTGCCATCATTGTCCACTTGAGTGAACGGGTAGGAGCCGACGGTGATGCCCTGGAACGACAGATCCGACTTGGTGTAGCGCAGGTTCTGTTTGAACTGCCACACATCGTTCAGGCGATGTTCGAAGGCATAGCCCAGCGCGTAGTAGGTGCGGTCGTAGTATTCCCAGTCCGGATCGCCCAGATTCTTGTGGTGGGAAACCTTGCCGAACGGCATGTCGATTTTGGTGCCCTGCACCGGCAGGAACTGGCTGGTGATGCCGGTATCGTCGCGGGTGAACTGGGTCAGCAGGGTGAACTTGGTGTCGTCGTCGATGTTCCAGGTCAGGCTTGGCGCGATGTTGTAGCGCTTGTTGTCGACGTGGTCGATCTGCGTGCCGCTGTCACGCACCACGCCGCTGAGGCCATAGAGAAACTGGCCGGCGTCGTCGATCTTGCCGGTGCTGGCGAAGTTGATCTGACGGTGGTTGTCGCTGCCGTATTGCAGCTGGATTTCGCTGCTCTGCACATCGCTCGGGCGACGGCTGACCATGTCCAGCAGGCCGCCCGGCGGGGTCTGGCCGTAAACCGACGAGGCTGGGCCGCGCAGCAGGGCGAGGCGGTCGAGGTTCCAGGTTTCCTGTTTCGGGTTGGCGTACACGCCTTTTGGCAGCGGCAGGCCGTCGAGGAACTGGGTCGGTTCGAAACCGCGAACGCGCAGCCAGTCTGCGCGGGTGTCGCTGCCGTAGCTGCTGGCGGTGATACCCGGCATGTAGCGCACGGCGTCATCGAGGCTGTGCACGCCACGGTCTTCCATTTGCTGGCGAGTGGCGACCGAAATCGAACGCGGTGCTTCGACCAGCGCGGTGTCGGTCTTGGTGCCGGCGGCGGTGCGGGTGGCGGTGTAGCCTTCGACCGGGCCCCAGGCGCTTTCATAGTTTTCCACGCCGATCACCGAGGTTTCCGGCAGGGCCATTACGCCTTCCGGCACGGCGACCAGGGTGTAAGTGCCAGCGCTGCTCTGTTCCAGTTGCAGACCGGTGCCGCGCAGGGCCGCGCGCAGGGCGCCGGCCGCGTCATATTGGCCGTTGACCGGCGCCGAGGTCTTGCCCGCCGCCAGCGACGGGTTCAGCGACAGCGTGAGGCCGCCCTGACTGGCGATCTGGTTCAGGGTGGTCGACAACGGAGCCGCCGGCAGGTTGTAGGCGCGTACGCTCGACGCCTGTTCAGCGGCGATCAGTTGGCTGCTGGCCAGCGGGGTGCAGAGGGCAATGGCGACCGCCAGCAAACTGGGGCGCAACAAGGTGTCTAGCGAACGGGACATACGGCGGCTCCTGAATGGAAATATTTCTCAATTGCCTGTGTGCCGGACGAGATTCGAAAAGTGATAGGGCTGGATGAAAATAATTTCGATTAACGAACGACATCGCTGCACAAGTCAGCAGAAAGTCCGTTTTCATGGGGTGTGATGGGTGTTTCTGTCGCGACCTGTTCGCGACAGCGATTGCTCAGGCAGCGCTGAATGTCAGGGCTTCGGATCCGCCTTGGCCACGGTCACCCACCATGGCGTGTGCTGCTCGATCTGCACCGGCAGGGTCGGCAGCAGGGCGTTCAGCGCCTTGTCGGTGTCGTGCAGCGGGAAGCTGCCGGTGATGCGCAGGTCGGCAACTTCCGGCGCAATGCCCAGATGGCCGCGGCGATAACGACCGAGTTCATGCACCAGGTCTTCCAGGCGCGCGTTGTCCACCACCAGCATGCCGCGGGTCCAGGCATCGGCGCCGGGGTTGAGCGCCACCACCGAATCCAGACCGTTATTGCGGATCAGCACTTGCTGGCCTTCGCGCAGGATCTGTTCCTTGGGATCGGATTGTGGATGCGCCGCGACCGCCGACTGCAACACGCTCAGGCGCGTGCCGGCGTCTTCGCGCTTGACCAGGAACCGCGTGCCCAGGGCGCGCATGCTGCCCTCGGCGGTTTCGACGATGAACGGCCGCGCATCGCCGTGACCGGTTTCGACGAGGATTTCGCCTTCCTGCAACACGATCAGCCGCCGCTTCTCATCAAAGCGGACATCCACCGCGCTGTGGGTATTGAGGTTGAGCACGGTGCCATCGGCCAGGCGCACGGTGCGCTGTTCGCCGGTGGCGGTGCGTTGATCGGCGAGCCAGTAATCCAGCGGTAGATAACGTTCGCCGGCAAACAACGCCAGACCGACCACCGCCACGACACTGGCCAGCCCGCTGCCGAGCTTGCGCACGCGGCGGCGGATGCCTTCGCGCGATTGCAGCAACGCGCTGCGTGCCGGGCCGTTGGCCACGCTGAAACGCTGGTCGAGCATGCCCAACTGACGCCAGGCGCGAGCGTGTTCTTCATTGGCCGCGTGCCATTTGGCGAACTCTTCGCGCTCCAGCGGCGTGCTGGAATCGAGGGTCAATTGCCAGGCAATCGCCGCATCCAGCACATGGGCCGGGACCGGTCGGGAACTGGCCGGGCTCATGTCGGCTCACCGTACAACGCGACGTAGCACTGGCGGATGCCCTGGGCCAGGTACTGACGCACGCGCGGGACCGACACGCCGAGTTTGTCGGCGATCTCGGCGTGGGTCAGGCCGTCGAGGCGGTTATAGAGGAAAGCGGCGCGAGCCTTGGTCGACAGCTTGCCGAGCATGCGGTCGATGGCCTTGAGATCTTCGAGGATCAGTTGCTGCTCTTCGACCGAGGGTTGTTCGCCCTCAGGGATCAGCATCAGTTCGGTCAGATACGCCTGTTCCAGCGCCGCCCGGCGGAAGTAGTCGAACAACAAGCCTTTGGCGATCGCCACCAGAAACGCCCGGGGTTCGCGGGGCGTCAGCAACTCATCGCGGCCGAGCAGGCGGACGAAGGTGTCCTGGCTCAGGTCTTCGGCCCGTTGCGGGCAGGCGACGTTGCGGCGCAGCCAGGCCAGCAGCCAGCCGCGGTGGTCGCGATACAACGCACCGACGAGCTCACTGTGAGGGCTTTGGGCTGAAGACACGACGACACCGATTGGGAAGTGTTAACTAACGAGAATTGTTCGCGATTGTGGCAGAGGTGGGAATGGTTAGCAATTGGCCACCGGTCGGGTTGTCGGCCGACAACCCGGATTCAGAACGAATGCGTCTGCTGGCGGCGTTTCCACTGACTCAGGCGTTGCTGCAGATTCAGCGGGCTGTGGATCTGCTGCTGGCGTGCCCGGCTGAACAGGATCAGCGCCAGTTCCGCCGTGGCCAGAGCGTCGGCGCTCGCATGGTGGCGCTCGAAGACTTCGAGCTTGAACCAGTCGATCCACTCGTCCAGCCCCGCCTCGCGAATCTGCGCCTGCGGGCAAACCAGCGGGGCGATCTGCGCCACATCGAGGAACACCGTCTGCAACTTGTGCCCCAGATGTTCCTTCAGTGCGCGGCCGAGCATGTGCTGGTCGAACGAAGCGTGAAACGCCAGCACCGGACTGTCGCCGATAAACTCCAGTAGCTCGACCAAGGCTTCGGTGGGCTCGCTGCCGGCGGCAATCGCGCTCGGTGCCAGGCCGTGAATCAACACGCTCGGGCCGAGTTTCAGCTCGCGACATTGCAAGGTGCGTTCGAACTGCTGGCTGAAGTCGATCGCGCCGTCCTCAACCACCACCGCGCCGATCGACACCACCCGATCCTTGTTCAGGTTCAGCCCGGTGGTTTCCAGATCCAGCACCACCCAACGCTGCTCGCGCAAACTGCATTCACGCAGTTCGCCAATGGCCGGCAGTTTCGTCAGGCGCTGTTGCAGGTCGTCCGGCACGACGGGACTGGCCGGACGCAGCCACGAAAACAGGCTCATAGCTGATACCGCAGGGTCAGGCTGCTTTGCAGGCGCTGAGCCTGGCGCAGGGATTCACGCAGGATGCGTCGGTCCAGATGATTGAGGCTGTCGGGATCGACCCGGTTCGAGTACGGCAGGTTTTCCCGGGTCTGCAGTTGATGCTGTTGCATGCGCGTCTGTTGGATGAAGTGATACGCCTCTTCGTACGCGGCGCCATCCAGTCGGTCGATGACTTCTTTATCCACCAACTGGCGGAAGCGTTCGAGGGTGTTGTTGGCATCGATGCCATGGGCCAGCGCCAGCAGGCGGGCACCGTCGACAAACGGGGTTAGGCCCTGAATTTTCAGGTCCAGCGTGGCTTTCTCGCCGTTCTTTTTCGTGAGCACGAACTCACGGAAACGCCCCACTGGTGGGCGGTTGCGCAAGGCGTTCTCGGCCATCATCCGTTGGAACAGTCGGTTATCAGCGACCTGATCGAGAATCCCCCGGCGCAATTGCTCGCAGCCCTGTTCATCGCCCCAGACCACGCGCAGGTCGAAATAGATGCTTGAGCCCAACAGGTTCTCCGGCGTTGCCTCGCGAATGAACGCGGCAAAGCGTCTGGCCCATTCGGCGCGGGACAGGCACAGCTGCGGATTACCGGCCATGACGTTGCCCTTGCACAGAGTGAAACCGCATTGCGCCAGACTGTTGTTGATCTGCTGGGCGATGGGCAGCAGCTTGCCGCGAATCTCCGCCGCATGGGCCGCATCCCGCGCGTCGAACAGAATGCCGTTGTCCTGATCGGTGTGCAGCGTCTGCTCGCGCCGGCCTTCGCTGCCGAAGCACAGCCAGCTGAACGGTACGCCGGGGTCGCCTTTCTCGGCGAGGGTCAGTTCGATTACCCGGCACACGGTGTGATCGTTGAGCAGGGTGATGATGTGGGTGATCTGGGTCGACGAGGCGCCGTGAGCGAGCATGCGCTCCACCAGTTGGCCGATCTCGCCGCGCAGGGTCACCAGTTGTTCGACCCGCTGGGCGCTGCGAATAGTCCGCGCCAGGTGCACCAGATCGACCCGCTGCAGCGAGAACAGATCCCGCTCGGAAACCACACCGCACAGGCGTCGATCCTTGACCAGACACACATGGGCGATGTGCCGTTCGGTCATGGCAATCGCCGCGTCGAAGGCGCTGTGATCCGGCGACAGATAGAACGGCGAGCGGGTCATATGGCGTTCGATCGGCTCGCTGAAATCGCCAACCCCTTCAGCCACTACATGGCGCAGGTCGCGCAGGGTAAAAATCCCTAGCGGCGCCTTTTGCTCGTCCACCGCGACGATGCTGCCGACCTGTTGTTCGTGCATCAATTTCACCGCTTCACGCAGAGGCGTAGACGGGCTGCAGGTCACCGGATGGCGCATGGCCAATTCGCCGAGGCGAGTGTTCAGCGAGTATTGAGTGCCGAGGGTTTCCACTGCTTTTTGCTGGACCTGCTGATTGACCTGATCGAGCAGGCTGCTGACCCCGCGCAGGGCGAAATCGCGGAAGGTGCTGGAGAGGGCGAACAGCTTGATGAACGCCAGTTTGTTCAGTTGCAGGCAGAAGGTGTCTTCGCCGGCCAGGTGTTCGGTGCGAGTCGCCCGTTCGCCGAGCAGCGCGGCGAGGGGAAAACACTCGCCGGTGGTGATTTCAAACGTGGTTTCGGTGCCGCCCTTGGCCGTGTGCGGACGTTCGCCGACCACCCGGCCCTGCTTGACGATGTAGAAGTGTTCGACCGGCCCGTCGGCGGGTTTGATGATGCTTTCGCCCTGACCGTAGAAGCGCAGCTGGCATTGCTCCACCAGATAGGCCAGGTGGGCGTGTTCCATTTGATTGAAAGGGGGGAAGCGCTGGAGGAATTGCAAAGTGCCCTGAATGTTCTGCAACACCGCGGTTTTCCCTGCCTGGGTGAAGGCGTCCGCTTTACTCATAACCATTACCGCAGTCTTTTTCGAATTGTTGTTGTCGGATCGTTGCAGCCATGGTCGACCCCATCGCGCGGGGTGCCCATTGGACGTAAGTCTAGGTTGGGCATGCCGTTGGGGAGTTTTCGGATATGCCCTACAAAATCAGTCGGAAATTCTTCGGTTCGCCCCTTGGAAAAAAATCCGACGAAGTGCACATTGAAGCTCTGCCCAGCGATGTCTGACCACTGTGCCAGGGGATCGATTTGAAAACGTAGAGAACGCCATGTCCGACCACGATATTTTGAGCGACGCCGAGCGCGAAGCGCTCAGCGCCGTCATGCTGGAACCCGACCTGCCACCGCAGCGGGTACTGATCGTCGACGACGACAAGGATGCCCGCGAGTTGTTGTCGGAGATCCTGGCACTGGATGGCATTCGCTGCCTGACCGCGGCCAGCGGTGAGTCCGCCCTGAAGATGCTCGAAGAAAAACCTTCCATTGGCCTGGTGATTACCGATCTGCGGATGGGCAATGTCGGTGGGCTGGACTTGATCCGGCAGGTGCGCGAGTCGGTAAGGGCAGCGATGCCGATCATCATTGTCTCGGGCGATGCGGACGTGAAGGACGCGATTGCGGCGATGCATCTGAGCGTGGTGGATTTCCTGCTCAAACCGATCGATACCGCCAAGTTGCTCGGTCTCGTCAGACATGAGCTGGGCATCGAGCCCTAGCCAATCCGGCGCAAACAAAAAAGCCCTGATCCAAAGATCAGGGCTTTTTCATGTCCGGCATCAGCGCAGGTTACAGGCCGTTCGCAGCCTTGAACTCGCGACGACGACGGTGCAGGACCGGCTCGGTGTAGCCGTTCGGCTGTTGGGTGCCCTCGATCACCAGTTCGACCGCCGCCTGGAAGGCGATGTTGCTGTCGAAGTTCGGGGCCAGCGGACGGTACAGCGGGTCGTTGGCGTTCTGACGGTCCACCACCGGCGCCATGCGCTTGAGGCTTTCCATCACTTGTGCTTCGGTCACCACGCCGTGGCGCAGCCAGTTGGCGATGTGCTGGCTGGAGATACGCAGCGTCGCACGGTCTTCCATCAGGCCGACGTCGTTGATGTCCGGCACTTTCGAGCAACCCACGCCCTGGTCGATCCAGCGCACCACGTAACCGAGAATGCCCTGGGCGTTGTTGTCCAGTTCGTTCTTGATCTGCTCCGGGGTCCAGTTCGGGTTGACCGCCAGCGGGATGGTGAGGATGTCATCGACCGAAGCGCGGGCACGTTTGGCCAGCTCGGCCTGACGGGCGAACACGTCGACCTTGTGGTAGTGCAGCGCGTGCAGCGCAGCGGCGGTCGGCGACGGAACCCAGGCAGTGTTGGCGCCGGCCAGCGGGTGAGCGATTTTCTGTTCGAGCATCGCTGCCATCAGGTCGGGCATCGCCCACATGCCTTTACCGATTTGCGCACGACCTTGCAGGCCGGTGCTCAGACCGATATCGACGTTCCAGTTCTCGTAGGCGCCGATCCATTTCTCGGCCTTCATGTCAGCCTTGCGCACCATCGGGCCGGCTTCCATGGAGGTGTGGATTTCGTCGCCGGTGCGGTCGAGGAAACCGGTGTTGATGAACACCACGCGCTCGCTGGCGGCCTGGATGCAGGCCTTGAGGTTGACCGTGGTACGGCGCTCCTCGTCCATGATCCCGACTTTCAGGGTGTTGCGCTTGAGGCCCAGCACGTCTTCGATGCGACCGAACAGCTCGTTGGTGAACGCCGCCTCTTCTGGGCCGTGCATCTTCGGTTTAACGATGTATACCGAACCGGTGCGGGTGTTCTTGCGCGAAGTGTTGCCGCTCAGGTTGTGCATCGCCGCCAGGCAAGTCACCAGGCCGTCGAGGATGCCTTCCGGCACTTCGTTGCCGTGCTTGTCGAGGATCGCGTCGATGGTCATCAGGTGACCGACGTTACGCACGAACAACAGCGAACGGCCGTGCAGGGTCAGTTCGCTGCCGTCGACCTTGGTGTAGGTGCGATCCGGGTTCATGGTACGGGTGAAGGTCTGGCCGCCCTTGGACACGGATTCCGCCAGATCGCCCTTCATCAGGCCGAGCCAGTTGCGGTAGATCACAACCTTGTCGTCGGCATCGACGGCAGCGACGGAGTCTTCGCAGTCCATGATGGTGGTCAGCGCCGCTTCCATCAGGATGTCTTTGACGCCGGCGGCATCGGTCTGGCCGACCGGGGTGCTGGCATCGATCTGGATTTCGAAATGCAGGCCGTTGTTTTTCAGCAGGATCGCAATCGGCGCATTGGTGTCGCCCTGGAAGCCGATCAACTGAGCTTCGTTGCGCAGGCCGCTGGTGCTGCCGCCCTTGAGGGTGACGACCAGTTTGCCGTCAGCAATCTTGTAGCCGGTGGAGTCGACGTGGGAGCCGGTCGCCAGTGGCGCGGCTTCGTCGAGGAACGCACGGGCGAAGGCGATGACTTTGTCGCCACGTACCTTGTTGTAGCCTTTGCCTTTTTCCGCGCCGCCGGCTTCGCTGATGGCGTCGGTGCCATACAGGGCGTCGTACAGCGAACCCCAGCGGGCGTTCGAGGCGTTGAGGGCGAAGCGGGCGTTCATCACCGGAACCACGAGTTGCGGGCCGGCGGTACGGGCGATTTCGTCATCGACGTTTTGCGTCGTTGCCTGGAAATCAGCCGTTTCTGGCAGCAGATAACCGATCTCTTGCAGGAAGGCTTTATAGGCCACGGCGTCGTGCGGCTGACCGGCACGGCTCTGGTGCCAGCCATCGATACGAGCCTGGAAGTCATCGCGTTTGGCGAGTAGGGCTTTGTTCTTCGGCGCCAGGTCGTGAATGACCTTGTCGGCACCTTCCCAGAATTTGTCGGCGGTGAGGCCGGTACCGGGAATGGCTTCGTTGTTCACGAAGTCGAACAGGACTTTGGCGACCTGCAGGCCACCGACTTGAACGTGTTCAGTCATTGCTTGCCTCACTCTGCTCAGCTATTTCGCTTTTCAGCTCTTCAATTTAACAATGAAGCCTCTGGCCATTTAAACCACAAACCCCTCGACCAGTACATGCCATCGCTGGCGGCTGGGCTGGGACCAATCAACGGCTTGGGGGCCTTGCTGACGGGGCTTTCAGGGTTGCGAACGTGCCTTGGGCAGACATCGATCCAGCGTTATGTAGTGCGCGCTGCGGCATACTACATGATGAGTTGCGGTTGTGAAAATCAGACTAATTACGTCGTTCTGCGACCCCATGACGCATTGCGGTCACGGCGCGGAACGGGATGTTCTCAAAAAACCAATGGATTGTTCCAGTTAAATATAAAAAGTTGTACACGATTTGTGATTTCGAGCGTCTGAGGCGTCTGTCGAACGCTTGCCTATACTTGCTTTTCTATAACAAAAGTCATGACAAGAGGGCTGCGCCATGGATCACCTCGTACTCACCGTCTTCGCACCGGACAAGCCCGGGCAGGTCGAGCGCATCGCCCAATGCATCGCCGAACACGGCGGCAACTGGCTGGAAAGCCGCATGTCACGCATGGCCGGGCAGTTCGCCGGGATCCTGCGGGTCGGTGTGCCGGCGGAGGCTTACGACGAATTAGTCGATGCCCTACAAGCTTTGTCGGCACAGGGCATTCGCGTGCTGGTGGCCGAAAGCGGTATCGAGCAGGCCTGCACCTGGAAACCGATCGCCATGGAACTGGTGGGCAATGACCGACCAGGCATCGTGCGTGACATCACCCGGTTGCTGAGCGAGCAGGGCGTCAACCTCGAACGGCTGGTAACCGAAGTGCGCCCGGCACCGATGAGCAGTGAACCGCTGTTCCACGCCGAGGCGATTCTCGCGGTGCCGCTGACCTTGTCGCTGGACGTGCTGCAATCGCGCCTGGAAACCCTTGCCGATGACTTGATGGTGGAACTGGTGCTGCGCACCGATCCCTGAGAACGGATCGGGTTATCCAGTTTAAACGTGCACCTGCCTGTGGATAACCTGTAGAGACTGAGCGCCAGACCACGTCCGCCGTGGCTTGGCGAAGATTGATCAAAAAACCGCCAGCATTCAGTGACTTGCGCACAAACGGCGGGGATCACGCTGTGGATAACCTTGGGAAGGAACGATGCAGGCCACGAGAACCGTGGCCTGTGGAGGTTTGTGCGTTTTTTGATCAGCTGCGCCGGCGCAGACTCAGCCACGCATCGACGCTGTACACCGCCAGACCGGCCCAGATAAACATGAAGGCGATCAGCGTGCTGGACGATAAGTGCTCGCCGAACAGCAGCACGGCTTGCAGCAGCACCAGCGTCGGCGCCAGGTATTGCAGGAAACCGAGGGTGGTGTAGGGCAGGTGCCGCGCCGCCGCGTTGAAGCAGACCAGCGGCACCAGCGTCACCGGACCGGCTGCCACCAGCCACCAGGCTTCGGAGGTGGTCCAGAACTCGGCCTGAGCACTGGTTGCGGTCGGATTGAACAGCAGCCACGCAAGCGCGATCGGCACCAGCATCCAGGTTTCCACCACCAGCCCCGGCAGCGCCTTGACCGGCGCCTGCTTGCGGATCAGCCCGTAGAAACCGAAGGTCAGCGCCAGCACCAGTGACACCCACGGCAGACTGCCCACCTGCCAGACCTGCTGCGCAACGCCGACCGCCGCCAGACCGACCGCCAGCCACTGCATGCGCCGCAGGCGTTCGCCGAGGATCAGCATGCCCAGCAGCACGTTCACCAGCGGGTTGATGTAGTAACCGAGGCTCGCTTCCAGCATCCGGCCGTTGTTCACCGACCAGACGTAGGTCAGCCAGTTGGCCGCGATCAAGGTGCCGCTGAGCGCAAGAATCGCCAAGCGTTTCGGGTTGTCGCGCAGTTCCTGCCACCAGCCGGGATGCTTCCACACCATCAACAGCAGCGCGCCGAACAGCGCCGACCACAGCACCCGGTGGATGATGATTTCCACCGCCGGCACTTCGGCGATGGCTTTGAAGTAGAGCGGGAACAGTCCCCAGATAATGTAGGCGCTAAGGCCCAGAATGTACCCGCGACGCGGGTTGGCGGCTTGCATGCAGAATCCTTGCTTAGGCAGCTAACAAAGCAGCGATTGTACGGGCAGTTGTATAGACGTGTCGTGTCAGAAAAGCTTCAACGGCTCTTCGTTCAGCGCCGACAGTTGCTCGCGCAACGCCAGCACCTGATCGCCCCAATACCGCTCGCTGCCGAACCAAGGAAAGTTGCGGGGGAACGCCGGATCGTCCCAGCGTCGGGCCAGCCACGCGCTGTAATGCATCAGGCGCAGGGCGCGCAACGGTTCGATCAGCGCCAGTTCGCGCGGATCGAAGTCGTGGAATTCGTTGTAGCCGTCCATCAACTCCGACAGTTGTCCCAGACAATCCTGACGATCGCCGGCGAGCATCATCCAGATGTCCTGCACCGCCGGGCCCATGCGGCAGTCGTCGAGGTCGACGATGTGGAACATCTCGTCGCGGCACATCATGTTGCCGGGGTGGCAGTCGCCGTGCATGCGGATGTTCTGGTGCGGCGTGTTGGCGTAGACGTCTTCCACACGCTTGAGCAGATCGCGGGCGACCGATTCGTAGGCCGGCAGCAGGCTTTTCGGGATGAAGTTGCCTTCCAGCAAAGTGGTCAGCGAGTCATGGCCGAAGTTCTTCACGGCCAACGCTTCGCGGTGCTCGAACGGTTTGGTCCCGCCGACCGCGTGCATGCGCCCGAGCAACTGGCCGAGGCGATACAACTGGTCGAGATTGCCCGGCTCCGGCGCCCGGCCACCGCGACGGGGAAACAGGGTGAAACGAAAACCGGCGTGTTCGTGCAGGGTTTCGCCGTTGTGGATCAGCGGCGCCACCACCGGGATTTCGACGTCGGCCAGTTCGAAGGTGAACTGGTGCTCCTCCAGGATCGCTTCGTTGGTCCAGCGCTGCGGGCGATAGAACTTGGCGATCAGCGGTTCCGAGTCTTCGATGCCGACCTGATAGACGCGGTTTTCATAACTGTTGAGCGCCAGAATGCGCGCGTCGCTCAGGAAGCCGATGCTTTCGACGGCATCGAGCACGAGGTCTGGGGTGAGGGTTTCAAACGGGTGGGCCATGCTGACTCCTGCGCGCAGCAGGCTGCCGCGTCCGGCTCAGCATGGTAGCGCAGACGGGCTGTCTTGAGTGGGATCGTTCCCGTGCAGCGCACGGGAACGATCAGAGCGTCGTCAAATCAGGCGCCGACGATCCCGCCATCCTCACGGGTAATCGCCATCACCGATGAGCGTGGCTTGCCGTTCGGCAGGTGCTCGGGGAAGGTCGAACCGCCGTTCTCGCCCGGGTGCTGAATCCCGACGAACAGGGTTTTCTGATCCGGCGAGAAACTGATCCCGGTGACTTCACAGCCGATCGGCCCGACCATGAACCGGCGAATCTCACCGGTCGCAGGATCGGCGCAGAGCATCTGGTTGTTGCCCATCCCGGCGAAATCACCAGCGTTGCTCGAATCACCGTCGGTGAGAATCCACAGTCGGCCAGCCTTGTCGAAACCGAGGCCGTCCGGGCTGTTGAACATGTTCTGCGGGGTGATATTCGACGAACCGCCCTTCGGCGTACCGGCATGGACGCCCGGGTTGCCGGCCACCACGAACAGATCCCAGGCGAAAGTCTTCGACGCGTGATCGTCGCGGTCGGTGCGCCAGCGCAGGATCTGGCCGTAGACGTTTTTCTCCCGAGGATTCGGCCCGCCCACCGGTTGGCCGTCTTCGCCGCGCTTGGCGTTATTGGTCAGGGTGCAATAAACCTGGCCGTCTTTCGGGCTGACCACGATCCATTCCGGACGGTCCATGCGCGTGGCGCCGACCACACTCGCCGCCAGACGCGCGTGAATCAGCACTTCAGCCTGATCAGCGAAACCGCTGCTGGCGTCGATGCCGTTTTTGCCGTGGGTCAGTTCGATCCACTGGCCCTGGCCTTTCGGATGGTCCGGGTTGCCGTCGCCGGCATCGAACTTGGCCACGTACAGCGTGCCGTGATCGAGGATGTCGCGGTTGGCCTTGGCGTTGCGGTGGTTGATCTTGTCGCGGCTGACGAATTTGTAGATGAACTCGCCGCGTTCGTCGTCGCCCATGTACACCACGGCGCGACCGTCGTCGGTCTCGGCCAGTGCGGCGTTTTCATGTTTGAAGCGGCCCAGCGCGGTGCGTTTGACCGGGGTCGATTGCGGGTCGAACGGATCGATCTCCACGACCCATCCGTGGCGGTTGAGTTCGTTGGGGTTCTTCGCCATGTCGAAGCGCGGATCGAACGGGTGCCAGTTGATCTCGCGGCTGGCGGCCGACACGCCGTAGCGTTTCTGCGCCGGGTCGAACTGTTGCTGGGCGTTGCTGCTGCCGAAACAGTCGGTGAAGTTCTCTTCGCAGGTCAGATAAGTGCCCCACGGCGTCTTGCCGTTGGCGCAGTTCTGGAAGGTGCCGAGAACTTTCTTGCCGTGCTTGTCGGCGCTGGTTTTCATCAGCTCGTGACCGGCTGCCGGGCCGCTGATACGCAGCGGCGAGTTGCCGTGAATGCGCCGGTTGTAGCGCGAGCCCTGGACGAACTGCCACTGGCCGTTCTTGCGCTGGACTTCGATCACCGACACGCCTTCGCAGGCCAGGGCCTTGCGCACGTCCTCGGCCGACTGCGGCATGCCGCCGTGCGGATAGAGGTAGCGATAGTTGGTGTATTCGTTGTTGATCGCCATCAACGCACGGTTTTTCTCGCCCGGGAATTCGAACAGGCTCATGCCGTCGTTGTTGTCGCCGAACTGCACTTCCTGCGCAGCCGCTGTGCCGTTGCCGCTCGGGTCGAAGGCCGGGCCGTTCTTTTGCAACGGCTGGCCCCAGCTGATCAGCACCGACGACTTGTAGCCTTTGGGCAGGCTAATGGTGTCGGTGGTGGCAGCCGGAATGCTGTCGAAGCCGAGCAGACGGCTGTTGCCGGCGCTGACACTGGCGGCCAGTACGCTGCGGCTCAGCAGGTTGCCGCCGAGGAACATCGCCGCGCCGCACAGCGCGCCGGCGCTGATGAAACCGCGACGGCTCAGGCCGACCATTTTTTCCAGGTCTGTGGATTGGTTTTCTTCTAATAGGCTCACATCAGGCTCCCTGCATGGTTTTGGCAGCCACCTTAATGCGGGTCGATGACGCTTTCGTTGCAGCGCTGTTTAGAGCGGTGTTCCGAGCAGCACATTGGACGGGGAAAACTGCACCTGCACCGCTTGCTCGACCGTCAGGCCACGAGTGCGCAAGTCCAGCGGTTCTGCCAGCGCACACAGGGTCTGGCCGTTGGGCAGGGCGATGCGCACTTCGCTCGGGCCGTCTTCGGCGTCGAGAATCGCCTCGATCCGACCGCTCAGAAGGTTATGGCCGACGGCGGGCGTGGCCTCTGGCGCGAGCAGTTCGAGCCAGCCGGCCTTGATCAGCGCCACCACTTCGGTGCCCGGTTGCAGCTCCAGGTGCAAGGTGCTGTCGTGGGTGATCTGTGCGTCGATCGACAGGCCTTCGGCCAGTTCGAGGCGGATCAGATCGTTGCGGCCCTGACCTTCGATCAGCACAACTTTGCCGTGCAACTGATTGCGCGCGCTGGTCCTGAGCATCAGCCGACCGAGCAGGTCCAGATCGCTGGCGTCCTCGGCCGCTTCCAGCACCTGGGCCTGCAAGGCTTGCAGCTTCTGATACAGACGCAGCACTCGCTCGCCCTCGCTCGACAGCTTGGCGCCACCGCCGCCCTTGCCGCCGACCGCGCGCTCGACCAGAGGCTTTTGCGCGAGGTTGTTCAGCTCATCGATGGCGTCCCACGCCGCCTTGTAACTCAGGCCGGCGCTTTTCGCAGCGCGGGTGATCGAACCCTGTTCGGCGATGTGTTGCAGCAAGGCGATGCGCTGCGGACGGCGGACGATGTGCTGGGACAACAGAGAGGGCAGGGACATGGCGGACGCTTTGTGCTGAAAGGTTGAGGGAGGACGTTGGCGGCTCGAGGCGTATCCGTCAAGCCGCGTCGCCGGGTTTTGGCGTGCGGGCCAGGCAGTACACATCCACCCGCGCGGCGCCGGCGTCCATCAGCAACCGGGCCAGCGCCTGGGCGGTGGCGCCGGTGGTCAGCACGTCGTCGACCAGGGCCAGGTGCCGGCCTTTCACCTGGGCATCGGGGCTCAAGGCGAAGGCGTGTCGCAGATTGCGTTTACGCGCTTTGGCGTTGAGGGCCTGCTGGGCGTCGGTATCCTGCACGCGCAACAGGCTGTGTTCCTCGCAAGGCAGGTCGAGTGACTTGCCCAGCCACTGCGCCAGCATCGCTGCTTGGTTGAAGCCGCGCTGGCGCAGGCGTTTCGGTGCAAGCGGTACCGGCAGCAGGGCGTCCGGGCGAGGCAGGTCTTCTTCGAAGCGATGTTGCAGGAACTCGCCGAGAACGTCGGCGAGCAAGTGGCCAAGCGGCCATTTGCCGTTGTGCTTGAAACGGGTGATCAGCGTGTCCACCGGAAAGCCATAAACCCATGGCACGGCCACTTGCTCAAAGGCTGGCGGATCCTGCAGGCAGCCACCACAGGTAAGCCCGGCAGCGGGCAAGGGCAGGGCGCACGTCAGGCATTGATCGCCCAGCCACGGCAGATCGGTTTCACAGGCGGTGCAGATCGGGATTTGCGCGTCTGCCGGCTCATCGCACAATAAACAGAGTTGTTTGTTTTTTAACCAGATGTAAACCGGCCGTTCGTAGTGTGGTTGACAGCGCATGACTCTTCCTTAAATATGCCGAACATCCGTGTCGTGCCTGTGGGTATTCCGTTTCCCCAGGCGCCAGCCAAGCATAACCAAGGAACCGCCCATGAGCGCCAGCACCACTGCCACCCTGCGTCACGACTGGACTTTGGCCGAAGTCAAAGCACTCTTCGTTCAGCCATTCAACGACTTGCTGTTCCAGGCGCAGACGGTGCACCGCGCGCATTTCGACGCCAACCGCGTCCAGGTTTCCACCCTGCTGTCGATCAAGACCGGCGCCTGCCCGGAAGATTGCAAATATTGTCCGCAGTCCGGTCACTACAACACCGGGCTGGAAAAAGAAAAGCTGATGGAAGTGCAGAAAGTCCTCGAAGAGGCTGCCCGCGCCAAGGCCATCGGCTCGACCCGTTTCTGCATGGGTGCGGCGTGGAAACACCCGTCGGCCAAGGACATGCCTTACGTGCTGAAGATGGTCGAAGGCGTGAAGGCCATGGGCCTGGAAACCTGCATGACCCTCGGTCGTCTCGATCAGGATCAGACCGAAGCGCTGGCCAAGGCCGGGCTCGATTACTACAACCACAACCTCGACACCTCGCCCGAGTTCTACGGCAGCATCATCACTACCCGCACCTACAGCGAGCGCCTGCAGACGCTGGCCTACGTGCGCGACGCGGGGATGAAGATTTGCTCCGGCGGCATTCTCGGCATGGGCGAGTCCCTCGATGACCGCGCGAACCTGCTGATCCAGCTGGCCAACCTGCCGGAGCATCCGGAATCGGTGCCGATCAACATGCTGGTGAAAGTCGCCGGCACGCCACTGGAAAACGCCGACGATGTCGATCCATTCGACTTCATCCGCATGCTCGCCGTGGCGCGCATCCTCATGCCGCAATCCCACGTGCGCCTGTCCGCCGGCCGCGAAGCGATGAACGAGCAGATGCAGGCCCTGGCGTTCTTCGCCGGCGCCAACTCGATCTTCTACGGCGACAAACTGCTGACCACCGCCAACCCGCAGGCCGACAAGGACATGCAGCTGTTTGCACGTCTGGGCATTCAGCCGGAAGCCCGCGAAGAGCACGCCGACGAAGTGCATCAGGCTGCCATCGAACAGGCGCTGGTGGAGCAGAAGAGCAGCGAGCAGTTCTACAACGCGGCGGTGTAAAAAACTGCGCGGATTCCTCTGAAGGAATGCAAACCCCTGTGGGAGCGAGCTTGCTCGCGAAAGCGGTGCTTCAGTCGACATTGATGTCGGATGTGAAGGCTTCTTCGCGAGCAGGCTCGCTCCCACAAGGGATCTGTGTCACTTGAATGTCGAGGCTTGCATGTCTTTCGATCTCGCCGCACGCCTTGCTGCCCGTCGTGCCGAAAATCTCTATCGCCAGCGCCCGCTGCTTGAAAGCCCGCAAGGGCCGGAAGTGGTGGTCGACGGTCAGCCGTTGCTGGCGTTCTGCAACAACGATTACCTGGGCCTGGCCAATCATCCGCAAGTGATCGAAGCCTGGCGCGCCGGTGCTTCGAAATGGGGCGTCGGCGGCGGTGCTTCGCATCTGGTGATCGGTCACAGCGGTCCGCATCACGCGCTTGAGGAGGCTTTGGCGGATCTCACCGGACGACCGCGTGCGCTGTTGTTCACCACCGGTTACATGGCCAACCTCGGCGCGGTCACCGCATTGGTCGGGCAGGGCGATACGGTGCTGGAAGACCGGCTCAATCATGCCTCGTTGCTGGATGCCGGCCTGTTGTCCGGCGCGCGCTTCAATCGCTATTTGCACAACGACGCCGACAGCCTCGCCAAGCGTCTGGAGAAAGCCACCGGCAATACGCTGGTGGTCACTGACGGCGTGTTCAGCATGGACGGCGACCTCGCCGATCTGCCGGCGCTGGCCCGGGAAACCAAAGCGAAAGGCGCCTGGCTGATGGTCGACGACGCCCACGGTTTCGGCCCGCTGGGGGCAAACGGTGGCGGGATCGTCGAGCATTTCGGTCTGAGTCAGGAGGACGTGCCGGTGCTGGTCGGCACGCTCGGCAAAGCGTTCGGCACGGCTGGCGCCTTTGTGGCCGGCAGTGAAGAGCTGATCGAAAGTCTGATCCAATTCGCCCGCCCCTACATCTACACCACCAGCCAGCCACCGGCGCTGGCCTGTGCAACGTTGAAAAGTCTGGAACTGCTGCGTAGCGAGCACTGGCGTCGCGAGCATTTGCAAACGCTGATCCGCCGGTTCCGCCACGGTGCCGAACAGATCGGCCTGGAACTGATGGACAGCTTCACGCCGATCCAGCCGATCCTGATCGGTGATGCCGGTCGCGCCGTGCGTCTGTCGCAGATGCTGCGTGAGCGTGGGCTGATGGTTACCGCGATCCGCCCGCCGACCGTGCCTGCCGGCAGCGCCCGGTTGCGGGTGACGCTGACCGCTGCCCACAGCGAGGCGCAGGTGCAGCTATTGTTAGAAGGACTGGCCGATTGCTTTGCGCAACTCAAGTCGGAGCCAAGCCATGCGTGATCGCCTGATTCTGCTACCGGGTTGGGGGCTCGGCGTTTCGCCGCTGGAGCCGCTGGCCGCCGCGTTGCGCGGACTCGACGAGCACCTGCAGGTCGACATCGAGCCGCTGCCGGAACTGGACTCCAGCGATCTGCAGGACTGGCTCGACGAGCTCGATGAGCGCATCCCTCAGGATACCTGGCTCGGCGGCTGGTCGCTGGGCGGGATGCTTGCTTCCGAGCTGGCGGCACGGCGTGGCGAACATTGCTGCGGCTTGCTGACCCTGGCGAGCAATCCTTCGTTTGTCGCCCATGAACAGTGGCCGAGCGCGATGCCCGGCGAGACCTTCGATGCGTTTCTGGCCGGCTGCGGCGCCGACCCGCGCACGACTCTCAAACGATTCTCTCTGCTGTGCGCCCAGGGCGCGCAAGACGCGCGTGGCTTGTCGCGGCTGTTGCTCGGCGGCGCGCCGAATACCTCGCCGGCCGCGTTGATGGCCGGTCTGGAATTGTTGGCGCAGATCGATACGCGTGAAGCCTTGCAGGCGTTTCGTGGTCCGCAATTGCATCTGTTCGGAGGGCTGGACGGGTTGGTGCCGGCGGAGGCCGCGGGCGAGTTGTTCGCGTTGCTGGCAGATGTCGAGGTCGGTCTGATCGAGCAGGCCAGCCATGCGTTTCTTCTGGAAGACCCCCACGGTGTAGCGGGTGCGATCCAGGCGTTTTTAAGTGAGTGCGGTGATGACTGATTTGTCTGTTGCGGCGTTGCCCGGCGGCTTGCCTGACAAGCGCCAGGTCGCAGCTTCTTTTTCTCGTGCAGCGGCCAGCTATGACAGCGTCGCGGAGTTGCAGCGCGATGTCGGTACGCAGTTGATGAATCGCTTGCCGGTGGATTTTCGGCCGGCACGCTGGCTGGATCTGGGCTGCGGCACCGGGTATTTCACTCGGGCGCTGGCCGAGCGATTTGGTGAGGGGCTGGCGCTCGATATCGCTGAAGGCATGCTCAATCACGCGCGGCCGTTGGGCGGGGCCACACACTTCATTGCTGGTGATGCCGAACGTTTGCCGTTGCAGGATTCGACCTGCGATCTGATCTTCTCCAGCCTCGCCGTGCAGTGGTGCGCGGACTTCGAAGCGGTGCTCGCCGAAGCGTTTCGGGTGCTGAAACCGGGGGGGATTTTCGCGTTTGCTAGTCTTTGTGTAGGGACGCTGTACGAATTGCGCGACAGTTGGCGTCAGGTCGATGGCCTGGTGCACGTCAACCGCTTCCGCGAATTCGCCCGCTATGAGCAATTGTGCGCGGCCAGTGGTTTGCTCAGTGTCTGTCTGGAGAACCGGCCGCATGTGCTGCATTACCCGGATGTGCGCAGCCTGACCCATGAACTCAAGGCCTTGGGCGCGCATAACCTGAACCCTGGCCGGCCGGGTGGATTGACCGGGCGGGCGCGGATTCTGGGGCTGGTCGAAGCCTACGAGCAGTTCCGTCAGCCGCAGGGCTTGCCGGCGACTTATCAGGTGGTCTACGCCGTGTTGGAGAAACCCTTATGAGCGCAGCCTATTTCATCACCGGAACCGACACTGACGTTGGCAAGACCACTGTCGCCGCCGGATTGCTGCACGCTGCGCGGTCGGCGGGGCTGAGTACGGCGGCGGGCAAACCGGTGGCGTCCGGTTGTGTGGTGACGCCCAGAGGCCTGCGCAATTCCGATGCGCTGGCGTTGCAGGCCGAATGCTCGTTGCCGCTGACGTATCAACAGGTCAATCCGGTGGCGTTCGAGCCAGCGATCGCGCCGCATCTGGCAGCGCGTGAGGCGGGTGTGGCGTTGACCGTGCAATCGTTGCTGGCGCCGATGCGCGAGATTCTGGCCATGAACGCCGACTTCACGCTGATCGAAGGCGCGGGCGGCTGGCGGGTGCCGTTGGCGGATCAGGACAATCTGTCGGATCTGGCGATTGCGTTGAAGTTGCCGGTGATTCTGGTGGTCGGCGTGCGTCTGGGATGCATCAGTCATGCGTTGTTGACTGCCGAGGCGATTGCCCGGGACGGGCTGCAACTGGCGGGATGGGTGGCGAACATTATTGATCCGAAGACGTCGCGGCTGGAGGAAAACCTGGCGACACTGGCCGAGCGGATTCCGGCACCGTGCCTGGGGCGGGTGCCGAAACTCAAAGCCGTCAGCGCTGAAGCGGTCGCCGATCACTTGCAACTGGATCTGCTCGACTGATTTTGGCTATGACAAGGCACTGTGCCATTAGTGTTTTTGACGGGTGTTTTTCTGACGCCTCTGGTTCAATGGCACCCATTGATCCTTCCCAAGGATGAGAGCTCCCATGGAAATCTCCGGAAACACAGCTTTTTATGCAGGTCTGAGTACCATTCAGACCGGGCAGAACCGCGTCGATCAGGCCGCCAGCCAGATCGCCAGCAGCACCATCGAGCGTTCGGTCACCAGCCAGTCTTCGGAAGTGCAGGTCGATCGTCTGCGTTCCGTGGATCGTGCCCAGCAATCGGACCTGGCGAGCAACATGGTCGAGATGGCCCAAGGCAAGTTTCAGGCGGAACTGGGCGTGAAAGTCGCCAAGGCTTCCGATGAAATGCTCGGTACGATCATCGATACCTTCGCCTGATTTTTTGATCTGCGCTTTGCCAGACGCCGCGACTGTTCGCGGCGTTTTTCGTTGTAAGTCCTTCTCCCTCAACTAATCTTTTTTCAGTGCACATGGCCCGGTCGGGCGCATGTCGCGCTGCTGTGTCCGGCGTTCGGAAAATGTGATGACGAATGGCAAAAGAACGACGCTTGACAAGATTTCGGCGTAAACGTATGTTTCAAACAACTGTTTGACCGTCACAACAAATCAACGCGGTCGTTCATTCCCGGTTACATCAGCAGAGGTTTATCGCTATGCCTGACTACAAGGCCCCCTTGCGTGATATTCGCTTCGTTCGTGACGAACTGCTCGGCTACGAAGCGCACTATCAGAGCCTTCCAGCGTGCGCAGACGCAACGCCGGACATGGTTGACGCCATTCTCGAAGAGGGCGCCAAGTTTTGTGAGCAGGTGCTGGCACCGCTGAACCGCGTGGGTGACACCGAAGGCTGCACCTGGAGCGAGTCCGGCGTGAAAACCCCGGCCGGCTTCAAAGAGGCCTACAAGCAATTCGTGGAAGGCGGCTGGCCAAGCCTGGCCCATGACGTCGAGCACGGCGGTCAGGGTCTGCCTGAGTCGCTGGGTCTGGCAGTCAGCGAGATGGTCGGCGAAGCCAACTGGTCGTGGGGCATGTACCCGGGCCTGTCGCACGGCGCGATGAATACCATCTCCGAGCACGGCACCCCAGAGCAGCAAGAAGCCTATCTGACCAAACTGGTCTCCGGTGAGTGGACCGGCACCATGTGCCTGACCGAGCCGCACTGCGGCACCGACCTGGGTATGCTGCGCACCAAGGCCGAACCTCAGGCCGACGGTTCCTACAAAGTTTCCGGCACCAAGATCTTCATCTCGGCCGGTGAACACGACATGGCCGACAACATCGTCCACATCGTGCTGGCCCGCCTGCCGGACGCACCGGCCGGCACCAAAGGCATCTCGCTGTTCATCGTGCCGAAGTTCATGCCGAATGCTGATGGCACCGTCGGAGCACGCAACGCCGTGACCTGCGGTTCGATCGAACACAAGATGGGCATCCACGGCAACGCGACCTGCGTGATGAACTTCGACGGCGCGACCGGTTTCCTGATCGGCCCGGCGAACAAAGGCCTGAACTGCATGTTCACCTTCATGAACACCGCACGTCTGGGTACCGCGCTGCAAGGTCTGGCCCACGCCGAAATCGGCTTCCAGGGCGGCCTGAAATACGCTCGCGATCGCCTGCAAATGCGTTCCCTGACTGGCCCGAAAGCGCCGGACAAGGCTGCTGACCCGATCATCGTTCACCCAGACGTACGCCGCATGCTGTTGACCATGAAGGCATTCGCCGAAGGCAACCGTGCGATGGTGTACTTCACCGCCAAACAGGTCGACATCGTCAAATACGGCGTGGACGAAGAAGAGAAGAAGAAAGCCGACGCACTGCTGGCCTTCATGACTCCGATCGCCAAAGCGTTCATGACCGAAGTCGGTTTCGAATCCGCCAACCACGGCGTGCAGATCTACGGCGGCCACGGCTTCATCGCCGAGTGGGGCATGGAGCAGAACGTTCGCGACAGCCGCATCTCGATGCTGTACGAAGGCACCACCGGCATCCAGGCACTCGACCTGCTGGGCCGTAAAGTGCTGATGACTCAAGGCGAGGCTCTCAAAGGCTTCACCAAGATCGTCCACAAGTTCTGCCAGAACAACGAAGGCAACGAAGCCGTCAAAGAGTTCGTCGCACCGTTGGCTGCACTGAACAAAGAGTGGGGCGAGCTGACCATGAAGGTCGGTATGGCCGCCATGAAAGATCGCGAAGAAGTCGGCGCGGCCTCCGTGGACTACCTGATGTACTCCGGTTATGCCTGCCTGGCTTACTTCTGGGCCGACATGGCGCGTCTGGCTGCTGAAAAACTGGCTGCCGGCACCACCGACGAGGCGTTCTACACCGCCAAGCTGCAAACCGCGCGCTTCTACTTCCAGCGCATCCTGCCGCGTACCCGTACGCACGTGGCCACCATGCTGTCGGGCGCCAACAACCTGATGGACATGAAAGAAGAAGACTTCGCACTGGGCTACTAAGCCTTAACGCAGTCTTTCAAAAAACCGCTGCTCCCTCGGGGGCAGCGGTTTTTTTGTGCCCGGATTTCCCCAATCCCGGGGCTGATTCCCCAGCATTGATGAAGCCACTGTTCAGCCGAACCCCTGCGCTTATTGATTCAAAATATTTCCAGAAGAGTGGCCAATTAATTGCACTGCCCGATTTACCGGCGCTAACCAGAACTGCCTGCTCAAAGAAGCAAGACGCCCGGCACTTAACAACAACAGTCAGGGTGAAGCCTATGAACATCAGTCGACTCGCTCGTTTGACCTTCTGGTTGCCCGTTGCGCTATCAGTCCACAGCGCATGGGCCGCCGACCCCGCCGAAGTCGATCCCCCGGTACCGGAAGTCCCTTCGCTGCAATCGTTGCGGGGGATGGTGCCTCCTGATCCGTCCGGTACCGAAGGCGGACGCAAGGTCGACCTGATGACCGACTACGTGCTCAATCGTCAGGCTGCGATCCTGCTGGGCAAAGCGTTGTTCTGGGACATGGAGATCGGCAGCGACGGCTCCACGGCCTGCGCGTCCTGCCACTACCACGCCGGCGTCGACCACCGCATCACCAACCAGCTCAACCCCGGCCAGGCGCACACCAACGCCAACGTCGCGTCGATCTTCAACAAGCCGTTTGTGGCGTCGGACATTCCCGGTGACGTGGCGTCCTACGCGACGTTGTCCGGCGGCAAGGGCGGCCCGAACTACACGCTGAAGAAAACCGACTTCCCGACCCACGTGCTGAGCAATCCCCTGGAGCGCAACTCGCCCATCGTGTACTCGACGGACGACGTGGTCGGCTCGCAAGGCGTGTTCGACGCCAACTTCGTCAAACCCAATCAGCCGCGTTTCGACAAGTGCACCCAGCAGCCGGACGGCCTGTTTCAGGTCGGCGGCATCAACGTTCGCCGCAGCACCGGACGCAATGCGCCGTCGGTGATCAACGCCGCGTTCAACGTGCGCAACTTCTGGGACGGTCGGGCCAATAACGTCTTCAACGGTTTCTCGCCGTTCGGCAATCGCGATCCGGATGCCGGGATCTACGTGACCAGCGAACGCAGCACGGTCGCCACCAAAGTCCGGCTGGCGCTCAACGATGCGTCTGCCGCCTCGCAAGCCGTCGGCCCGCCCGGCAGTCCGGTGGAAATGTCTTGCGGTGGCCGCACCTTTGCCGACATCGGCCGCAGGATGCTCGACACGTTGATGCTCAAGCAGCAGCGGATTTCGTCCACCGACTCGGTACTGGCTCCGGTGTCCGGCGCACGGCGGCCGACCTATCGCGAGCTGATCAAGAACGCCTTCCAGCCCCGGCTGTGGAACGCCACGCAAAACGTTCTGGTGGGCGGTGCGCCGTACACCCAGATGGAGGCCAATTTCCCGCTGTTCTTCGGTCTGGCGATCCAGATGTATGAGGCGACGCTGGTGTCCGATCAGGCGCCGATCGACGCCTACCTGCAAGGCGACCATACGGCAATGAACGCGCAACAGGTCGAGGGCATGAACCTGTTTCTCGGCAAGGGCAAATGCGTCAATTGCCACGGCGGGCCGGAGCTGACCAACGCCGCCAGCCGTCTGCTGATGCATCCGCGCGAACGCATCGAGCGGATGGTGATGGCCGACAACCTGACCACCCTTTACGACAACGGCTTCTACAACACCGGTGTGCGCCCGACCTCGGAAGACCTCGCCCTCGGCGGCGCGGATGCGTGGGGCAATCCATGGTCGTTCACCCGTCAGTACAACACCGTGTTGCAGGGCGGCCGGTCGGTGGATCCGCTGGACGTCGATGTCTGCACGTTCGAGGCGCCGTTGAGCGCGGCGATTCCGTGCGATGCCACGCTCAAGCCGAATGTCGGTTTCCGCGATTCGGTCGACGGCGCGTTCAAGACTCCGACCCTGCGCAACATCGCCCTGACCGGGCCGTACTTCCATAACGGCAGCCGCTCGACGCTCAAGCAGGTGATGGAGTTCTACAACCGTGGCGGTGACCGGCGCGGGGAAGACGCCAACAACACCAGCGGCTTCGAGCACCCGGCGGTGAACCAGCACAACACTTCCAACCTCGACCCGGACATGACGGCGCTGAACCTGACGCCTGCGGAAATCGATGCCGTGGTGAAGTTCATGGAAGTCGGCCTGACCGATCCGCGCGTGGCCTGGGAACGTGCACCGTTCGATCATCCGTCGCTGGTGATCCCACAGGGCCACATCGGCGACGAGAATGCAGTGACCCAGCGCCCGGCCAGTCCGAAAGTCACGACCCGCCAGGCGATGGACGCTTCGCTCAACCTCAAGCCTTACGGCGCTGAAGGCCGGCCGGCGGCCGAGGGGCCATTGCAGCCGTTTTACAACGATCTCTGAACAGAAAAACACACCATGGCCATCAAGAATGATGGCCATGGTGGCCGTCTAGCGGCCATTGCGCAAAAAACCTGACTAAATCCCTCAGCAACCGCCGATTTCGGCCGTTAAAGAGACAGCCTGTGATCTGGATCACATTGTGTGTGCTTAACTGGCCACATTGCAGGCACAATGCCATCTCTTTGCCATGACGGGTCGGAGCTTTTACCCTTGCCGCGTTCTTCCGCTGTACGTTTCAGTCATTTCCTACCTTCACTGCTGTTGTTGCTCGCGGGGTTGGCGGCTGCGTACGTCAAAGACCTCAACGTGTTCTTCACCTCGCTGTTTAACGTGTTGCCGACCTTGGTGCTGCTGTTGGGCGGTTCGTACTGTGCGGTTTACCGACGCCAGCGCGAGCTGTTTCTGATGGTCACGGTGTACATCGCCTACTTCCTGCTCGACACCCAGACCGACTATTACCGCGACAACGGCAAGGTGCGCGAAGACGCGGCCGTGGTGTTCCACCTGGTCTGTCTGCTGTTGCCGCTGTTGTTCGGACTATTCGCCGCGTGGCAGGAGCGCACGCATCTGTTTCAAGATATGGTCGCGCGCTTCGCCGTGTTGCTGGCCTTTGGCAGCGTGGCGCTGGGGCTTGAGCAAAGTTACCCGCAGGCGTTGCTGATGTGGCTTTCCGAGATCCGCTGGCCGGCGCTGCACGGCGCGTGGATGAGTCTGATCCAGTTGTCGTATCCGGTGTTCATCTCGGCGTTCCTGCTGCTGGCCTGGCAATACTGGCGCAACCCGCGTCCGCTGCACGCGGCGCAACTGGTAGGGTTGCTCGGGGTGTTCTGGATGCTGCCGAAAACCTTCATCCTGCCGTTCACCCTGAACATCATGTGCAGCCAGGTCATGCTGATGATTGCTGCAGCGGTAGCGCATGAGGCTTATCAAATGGCCTTCCGCGACGAACTCACCGGTCTGCCGGGCCGCCGCGCACTTAACGAGCGTATGCAGCGTCTGGGTCGCAACTATGTGCTGGCAATGAGCGACGTCGATCACTTCAAGAAATTCAACGACACCCACGGCCACGACGTGGGTGACCAGGTCTTGCGTCTGGTCGCCAGCAAGCTGTCCAAAATCAGCGGCGGTGGTAGGGCTTATCGCTATGGCGGTGAGGAATTCGCACTGGTGTTTGCGGGCAAGACTCTTGAAGAGTGCATGCCGCACCTGGAAGTCATCCGTGAGTCGATTGCGTCCTACAACATCCAGCTCCGAAATCAGGAAAGCCGCCCGCAGGATGATCAGCAGGGCCGTCAGCGTCGCTCGGGTTCGGGCGCATCCAGCGTGTCGGTCACGGTCAGCATCGGCGTGGCCGAACGTCTGGAACAGCGCACCCCGGAAGAGGTGCTGAAATCCGCCGACCAGGCGCTCTACAGCGCCAAGGGCGCAGGCCGAAACTGCGTGATGGCGTTCGGGCAGAATCGCCGTGGCGCGGTGCGCATGGACAACGCCGCAGGTTGAGTGATGACGGCGCATTCAGCGTCTGGACAGTGATTGTGAGGCAGGGTGGCCGGCAGTAGGTTGAAGCAATCTGCTGAAGGAGAAGCCACCATGCCCGAGTACAAAGCTCCCCTGCGCGACATGCGCTTTCTGATCGACCACGTCTTTGACTTCCACACTCAGTACGCGGCCCTCGGCGCCCACGACGCCAGCCCGGACATGATCAACGCGATCCTCGACGAGGGCGCGAAGTTCTGTGAGAACGTTCTGGCCCCGCTCAATCGCAGCGGTGACGAAGAGGGCTGCCATTTCGACAACGGCGTGGTGACAACGCCTACAGGCTTCAAGCAAGCCTTCGCACAATACGTGGAAGGTGGCTGGCACGGTCTGGCGGCAGATCCGGCTTACGGCGGCCAGGGCCTGCCGAGTTCGCTGGGGCTGGTGATCAGTGAAATGGTCGCCTCCAGCAACACTTCCTGGGGCATGTACCCGGGCCTGACCCACGGCGCCATGTCGGCGATCCACGCCCACGGCACCGAAGAACAGAAAAACACCTATCTGCGCAAACTCACCGCCGGCCAGTGGACCGGCACCATGTGCCTGACCGAAGCCCACTGCGGTACCGACCTGGGCATCATCAAGACCCGCGCCGTGCCTCAGGCCGACGGCAGTTATGCAGTGACCGGCAGCAAGATTTTCATCTCCGCCGGCGAGCACGACATGAGCGACAACATCATTCATCTGGTGTTGGCCAAACTGCCGGACGCACCGGCGGGCACCAAAGGCATTTCGCTGTTTATCGTGCCGAAATTCCTCCCGAACGCATCCGGTGAGGCGGGCGAGCGCAACGGCGTTTCCTGCGGTTCGATCGAGCACAAGATGGGCATCAAGGCCTCGGCCACCTGCGTGCTGAACTTCGACGACGCCAAAGGCTTCCTGATCGGCGAGCCGAACAAGGGCCTGAACTGCATGTTCACCATGATGAACCACGCACGCCTCGGCACCGGGATGCAGGGCCTGTGTCTGGGCGAGGCGAGTTTCCAGGGCGCAATCAAATACGCCAACGACCGCTTGCAGATGCGCGCCCTGACCGGCGCCAAAGCTCCGGACAAACCGGCCGACCCGATCATCGTCCACCCGGACGTGCGGCGCATGCTGCTGACCATGAAAGCTTTCAACGAAGGCAACCGCGCGCTGACCTATTTCACCGCGCAGATGCTTGATGTCGCACACCTGAGCCCGGACGCCGAGGCGCGTCAGGAAGCCGAAGATCTGTTGGCGTTCCTGACGCCGATCTGCAAGGCGTTCATGACCGACACCGGGCTGGAAGTGACCAACCACGGCATGCAGGTGTTCGGTGGCCACGGATTTATCCGCGAGTGGGGCATGGAGCAACTGGTTCGCGACTGCCGGATCGCGCCGATCTACGAGGGCACCAACGGTATCCAGGCGTTGGATCTACTCGGGCGCAAAGTGCTGGGCAGTCAGGGCAAGCTGCTGCGCAACTTCACCAAAATCGTCCACAAATTCTGCGCCGCCAACACCGGGCATCCGCAACTTGGCGAGTTTGTCGCGCAGCTCGATGGCCTCAATCAGCAGTGGGGCGAGCTGACCATGAAGGTCGGCATGGCCGCGATGAAGAACCCGGATGAAGTTGGCGCCGCGTCGGTGGATTACCTGATGTACAGCGGTTACATCGTTCTGGGCTACCTGTGGCTGCGCATGGCGCTGGTTGCCCAGGCGCAGCTGGAGTCGGGCGAGGGGGATGGCGATTTCTGCCAGGGCAAACTGGCGACGTGCGAGTTTTACTTCAAGCGTCTGTTGCCGCGCACCGCGGCACATCGTTCGGCGATCGAGGCGGGCAGCGATTGCC
>NZ_JAIHBA010000018.1:70908-120953 GCF_019718735.1 Pseudomonas sp. RIT778
TGCCGGCCCAGTTGTTCTCCCTGTAACACGCCACTGTTAAACAAAAGAGCCCGCAGATTGCGGGCTTCTTTATGGTTGATTGCTGGTGACTAAAAATAACAAAACAGTCACCGCCTGACCCTATGTGTCGCAAAAGTTGTTGGGTTACACTCCAGCTCAACGAAAACACCCTTCCACGAATCACCTGTTTAGATCTTTGCGAGGTTTGCCATGGCTGACTACAAAGCGCCGCTGCGCGATATGCGCTTCGTCCTCAATGAAGTGTTCGAAGTCGCCAAACTCTGGGCCGAACTGCCGGCCCTGGCCGAGACCGTGGACGCGGAAACCGTTGAAGCCATTCTCGAAGAGGCCGGCAAGGTCACCAGCAAAAGCATCGCGCCCCTGAGCCGTGCCGCCGACGAAGAAGGCTGCCACTGGGCCGACGGTGCCGTCACCACGCCGGCCGGTTTCCCACAGGCCTATCAGACTTATGCCGAAGGCGGCTGGGTCGGTGTAGGCGGTGATCCGGCCTACGGCGGCATGGGCATGCCAAAAGCCGTTTCCGCCCAAGTTGAAGAAATGGTCAACTCCGCCAGCCTGTCCTTCGGTCTGTACCCGATGCTGACCGCCGGCGCCTGCCTGTCGATCAACGCCCACGCCAGCGAAGAACTGAAAGCCGCTTACCTGCCGAACATGTACGCCGGTGTCTGGGCCGGCTCCATGTGCCTGACCGAGCCGCATGCCGGCACCGACCTGGGCATCATCCGCACCAAAGCCGAACCTCAGGCCGACGGCTCCTACAAGGTCAGCGGCACCAAGATCTTCATCACCGGCGGTGAGCACGACCTGACCGAGAACATCATCCACCTGGTGCTGGCCAAACTGCCGGACGCACCGGCTGGGCCGAAGGGCATTTCGCTGTTCCTGGTGCCGAAGTTCATGGTCAATGCCGATGGCAGCCTGGGCGCGCGCAACCCGGCGAACTGTGGTTCGATCGAACACAAGATGGGCATCCAGGCGTCCGCCACTTGCGTGATGAACTTCGACGAAGCCGTAGGTTACCTGGTCGGCGAGCCGAACAAGGGCCTGGCCGCGATGTTCACCATGATGAACTACGAGCGTCTGGGCGTCGGTATCCAGGGCCTGGCCACCGGTGAGCGCTCGTACCAGAACGCCATCGAATACGCCCGCGACCGCCTGCAGAGCCGTTCGCCGACCGGCGCGCAGAACAAGGACAAGGTGGCCGACCCGATCATCGTCCACCCGGACGTGCGTCGCATGTTGCTGACCATGAAAGCCTCGAACGAAGGCGGCCGTGCGTTCTCCACCTACGTGGCGATGCAACTCGATACCGCCAAGTTCAGCGAAGACGCCGCCACCCGCAAACGCGCGGAAGATCTGGTTGCGTTGCTTACGCCAGTGGCCAAGGCCTTCCTGACCGATCTGGGTCTGGAAACCACTGTCCATGGCCAGCAGATCTTCGGCGGCCACGGTTACATCCGCGAGTGGGGCCAGGAGCAACTGGTGCGTGACGTGCGCATCACCCAGATCTACGAAGGCACCAACGGCATTCAGGCACTGGACCTGGTGGGTCGCAAGATCGTCGGCAGCGGCGGCGCGTTCTACAAGCTGTTCGCCGACGAGATCCGCCATTTCACTGCAACCGCCAGTGCCGATCTGGGCGAGTTCACCAAGCCACTGAATGACGCCGTCGACACCCTCGACGAGCTTACCTCGTGGCTGCTGGACCGGGCGAAAACCAACCCGAACGAAATCGGCGCGGCGTCGGTCGAGTATCTGCAAGCGTTCGGCTACACCGCTTACGCCTACATGTGGGCACTGATGGCCAAGGCATCGCTGGGCAAAGAAGCGCAGGACGATTTCTACGCGAGCAAACTCGGCACGGCGCGGTTCTATTTCGCCCGTCTGCTGCCGCGGATTCACTCGTTGAGCGCGTCGGTCAAGGCCGGCAGCGAGTCGCTGTTCCTGCTGGACGCTGCGCATTTCTGATGATGTAACGTCATGTAAGCGATCTCTTACATGACGTGCTGCTGTTCTCCCATAGGCGTAGATTGGATCCAGAGCTAATCTACTTTCCATGGACGTCGCGCAGGAAGCGCAAAGCAACAACACGGACACGTAGGATTCTGCCAGGGTGGCGGAGTGAAATGGATGTCAGGGAAACAGTCTGCAAAGCCCCGCTTCGGCGGGGTTTTCTTATGCCCGCAGAAAAGTTTTCAGCTCAACGCGTCCAGCGGCGGCGCACCTTTCAGCGGTTTTTCCTCACGCTGCATCACTTCTTCCAGCAACGTTCGCAGCAAGGCCAATGGCGCCTGCTGGCGTTGCACATCGCGACACACCAGCCCGACTTTCAACGGCACGCGCGGCTCACTCAACGGTTTCCACAAAAGATCCTGATCGTCGTACTCTTTTTGCGAACGCCCAGGCAGCACCGTCGCCAGACGGGTATGCGGCAGGCTGTCGAGAATCCCCACCATATTGTTCAATTCGGCCTGCACTTGCGGGCGTCGCCCGAGGCTGGCCAGTTGGGCCTGCCAGATCTGGCGGATCTGAAATTCTTCACCCAGTAACAACATCGGCAATTCGGCCGCCTGACTCATCGAGACTTTCTTGAATTCCCGCAGCGGATGATCCGCCGGGATGACCAGCGTCAGTTCATCTTCGTACAGCATCACGCCGTGCAGGCCCGGCTGGCGTGGCGGCAGATAGCTGATGCCGATATCCAAAGAGCCGTTGAGCAGCCGCCGCTCGATCTCAAGCCCCGTCAGTTCATAAATCTGTACCACCAGATGCGGCTGGGCCTTGCGCACTCTCTCCAGCATTTGCGGCACCAGGCTGGTGTGCACGGTTTGCAGCACACCAATCGCCAATGTTCGAAGTGCCTGACCCTTGAAGTTGCCCAGCGCCTCACGCGCCCGCTGCATGCCGTCGAGCAGCGGCAAGGCGTGGTTGTACAGCGTGTGGGCGGCGAGGGTTGGCAGCAGGCGTTTGCTGCTGCGCTCGAACAGCGTGACGTCGAGGTTCTGTTCCAGATGGCGGATCTGCTGGGACAGCGCGGGCTGAGAGATCGACAGGCGCTCGGCGGCGCGTCCGACGTGACCTTCTTCGTAGACCGCGACGAAATAACGCAGTTGTTTGAAATCCATAAGTAATACTTATCGAAAATGCTGGGAAATCGAAATGGCTCGACGCCGTGAACAGGCCTAGTCTAACCGCATTCACAAGGCTTACAGGGCCGGAAAGCGCAATGACCAGCGTTTGTTTTGAAAGTGTTTGCATAGGCAGTTCAAAAAACCTCGATCGAGGTTTTTTTCAATGAATCTGTTCAGTTTGCGGCGCCAGACGCCGAGCCTCGATGACCTGGCTTTTGAAACCCAGGAATCGGATGCCGCTGACGGCCTGAATGCCGAGCGTCTGATGCCCAGCGTCGAACGCCCGCAGCAGGTATTCGTTCGCGGCCAGGGTTCCTGGCTATGGGACAGCAATGACCGCGCCTACCTGGATTTTTCCCAGGCCGGAGGCGCCAATAGCCTCGGCCACAGCCCTTCGGCGCTGGTCAAAGCCATTGCCAACCAGGCTCAAGCGTTAATCAATCCCGGCTTCAATCTGCACAACCGCGGCATGCTCAGCCTAGCTGAGCGCCTGTGCGCCAGTACTTCCAGCGATCAGGCGTATCTGCTCAACAGCGGCAGTGAAGCCTGTGAGGCGGCGATCAAACTGGCGCGTAAATGGGGCCAGCTGCATCGCGGCGGCGCCTCGCGGATCATTGTCGCCAGACAAGGGTGTCACGGACGTAGTCTGGCGACGATTTCGGCGTCGGACAGTTGCAATTTGCACAACCGTTTTGCGCCGCTGCTGCCGGGTTTCGACCTAGTGCCGTTCAATGACCTGCCGGCGCTGCATGCGGCGGTTGATGCGCAGACCGTGGCGATCATGCTCGAACCGATCCAGAGCGATGCCGGGGTGATCCCGGCGACCGAGCATTACCTCAAGGGTGTCGAACGCTTGTGCCGTGAGTTGGGGATTCTGCTGATTCTCGACGAGGTTCAGACCGGCATTGGCCGCTGTGGCACCATGCTCGCCGAACAATCCTACGGCGTGCGCGCCGATATCGTCGTGCTCGGCAAAGGCCTCGGCGGTGGCGTGCCACTGGCGGCGTTGCTGGCGCGAGGCAAGGCCTGCTGTTTCGACCCCGGCGAGTTGGGCGGCACTCATCACGGCAACGCGTTGATGACCGCCGCAGGGCTGGTCGTGCTCGACAGCGTGCAAGACCGCGCATTCCTCGAACAAATCCGGGACAACGGCCAGCATCTGCGCGAAGGGCTCGCTCGTCTGGCCCATCGTTATGAACATGGCGAGTTGCGTGGGCAGGGGCTGTTCTGGGGACTGACCCTGTCGGAAGACTCCGCCGAGGCCGTCGTCAAAGCCGCGCTGCATGAAGGCTTGCTGCTCAACGCCCCTCAAGCCAACTGCCTGCGCTTCACCCCGGCGCTCAACGTCAGCAAGGCCAACATCGACGAAATGCTCCTGCGCCTGGCCCGCGCCTTCTCCCGGGTACGCACCGCGCAGCTGCAATGCCGCAAAGGGATTGCCGTCTGAGCTGAAGTTTCCCACCCGAATTCAAGAACCGTCTCGCGGTATAACGCACGCCCCACGCCTGATTCTTTTGGCGTGGGGCGTTTTTTTATGGCCGGGTAATGGCGATCAGATGGCGAGATTGTGGTTTGCACTGAACCCTGACAAACGGCACAGGTCGATTAGCTTGTATGGCTCAGGTGAGCCAACCCCCAATCAGGAGCTGCCCCATGGACTTTATCCGCATCATCATCGCCATTCTGTTGCCGCCACTGGGTGTGTTTCTGCAGGTCGGGTTCGGCGGCGCGTTCTGGCTGAACATTCTGCTGACGTTGTGCGGTTACATCCCGGGGATCGTGCACGCGGTGTACATCATCGCCAAGCGCTGAGTCTCAGTCCGTCAAACCCATCACTCGCCGGTAGAACCGCCATTCCTGCTCCAGCGCATGGGCCTGGTTGGCGGCCCGGCGGAAGCCGTGGCGTTCGTCGGCGTAGTAATGCGCTTCGACTTCAATGCCGTTTTGCTCCAGGGCCGCGACCATGTCGCGGGTCTGTTGCGGCACGACCACGGCGTCCAGTTCGCCCTGAAAGAAAATCACCGGTACGCGAATGTTGCCTGCGTGCAGCAACGGCGTGCGGGCGGCGTAGCATTCGGCATCTTGCTCGGGGTCGCCGATCAGCCAGTCCAGGTAGTCGCCTTCGAACTTGTGTGTCGCGCGGGCCAGGGCCACCGGGTCACTGACGCCGTACAGACTGGCGCCGGCGCGGAACACTTGATGGAATGCCAGTGCGCACAGTGTGGTGTAGCCACCGGCGCTGCCGCCACGGATGAATGCACGTTCGCCGTCGATCATGCCGCGTTCGGCCAGATAGGCCACCACCGCACAGGCATCCTCGACATCCACTGCGCCCCAGCTCAGATGCAGCGCCTGACGATACTCCCGGCCATAACCGCTGCTGCCTCGATAGTTGAGGTCGGCGACGGCGAAGCCGCGTTGCGTCCAGTACTGAATACGCGGGTCGAGCATCGGGTAGCAGGCCGACGTCGGGCCGCCGTGGATGAACACCACCAGCGGCGGCTTCACATCGCCATTTGTGGCCGGGTAAAAGAAGCCGTGCGCTTCACCCGAACCGCTGGGATAGCGCAGGGTTTGCGGGCGGCTGATGCGCTCGGCTGGCAGCGGTGCGATACCGCCGGCCAGGACATTCACTTCACGCGATTTGCGATCGATGGCGATCACTGCAGAAGGGCTGATCGGTGAGGCGGCAATGCAGTAAATGAACTGATCGTCGACAGCCAGATGACGGAAGCGGCTGTAGTCGCCAGTGAAGTCTTCATCGTTGAGCGCCAGGCGACCGAAACCGCCTTCGCTCCAGCTCGCCAAAAATGCTTCGTCGGTGGGTAGCCAGGTGCAGCCGCCGAGTTGCCATGGGGCTGGCGCGTGATCGGCTTCGGCGCTAGCTAACGGTTGTAAGCCGTTTGCCGACTCGACCCACGGTTGCCAATAACCTCCACGATCGGTCAGACAGCCAAGTCGTCCGCTGGCATCGAAGCGCGGTTGCTGGATCGACTCTTCAAACGCTTCACCCGCCACACAACGCGGGGCGGAAAATCCATTGGACGAGAGCTCGGCGATCATCAGTCGAGTGGATGTCCACGGCTGATGCGGACGGCTCCACTCGATCCACGCCAGGTGCTGGCCATCCGGGCTGATGATCGGCGAGGCGTAAAAATCCGCACCTTCAACCAGCATTTGACGGGCGCCATTCGCCAGATCGATAGCCACCAACCGATGCCGATCACCGTTCTCTTCAACAGCCAGCACCTGCCCATCGGCAAAGTGCAGATCACCATATCGGCATTCCCCGGACGTCAATGCCACGGGCTCGCCGTCCAGCGTCTGGCGGTACAGCTGCTGGTCCGCCTCGTTGACGAAAACCACCCCGTCAGGCGTCAGACAAAACGCCCCACCGCCATATTCGTACACCCGACTGCGCACGCTGAGACCCGCAGGCGTCAGACATTTCGCCGCGCCATCACGCCAGTGCCAGATCCGGCAGGCGGCGTCTGTCGGGCGATATTCATTCCAGAACAAACCATGGGTGCCAAGTTGCAGCTCGGCGAAATCCACGCCGGCAGCAACCGCAGCGGTGGCACTGAAAGGCTCAGCCTTTGGCGATGAGGCGCGAGTTTCGTTCATTGCGAAAGGCCAGTTGTTCGATGGTCTGGGTGGCATGCTCGGCTTCTTCGCGGGCCTTGAGAATCACACCGTGATGTTCGGACTTGCTGCACACCGGATCGGCATTGCTAGCATCGCCGGTGAGCATGAAGGCCTGGCAGCGGCAGCCGCCGAAATCCTGTTCCTTTTCGTCGCAGGAGCGGCACGGCTCGGGCATCCAGTCATAGCCGCGAAAGCGGTTGAAGCCGAACGAGTCGTACCAGATGTGCTGCATGCTGTGGTCGCGCACATTGGGAAATTGTACCGGCAGCTGTCGGGCGCCATGACAGGGCAGGGCGGTGCCGTCCGGTGTGACCGTCAGAAACAGACTGCCCCAGCCATTCATGCAGGCTTTCGGGCGTTCTTCGTAATAGTCCGGGGTGACGAAAATCAGCTTGCACGGATGCCCTTCGGCTTCCAGTTTGGCGCGGTATTCGTTGGTGATGCGTTCGGCGCGAACCAGTTGCTCTTTGGTCGGCAACAGGCCGACACGATTGAGCTGCGCCCAGCCGTAGAACTGGCAGGTGGCGAGTTCGACGAAGTCCGCTTCGAGCGCGATGCACAGCTCGATGATGCGGTCGATCTTGTCGATGTTGTGCCGATGGGTAACGAAGTTCAGCACCATCGGATAGCCGTGGGCCTTCACGGCGCGGGCCATTTCCAGTTTCTGCGCGAAGGCTTTTTTCGAGCCGGCGAGCAGGTTGTTCACTTGCTCGTCGCTGGCCTGGAAACTGATCTGGATGTGATCGAGCCCGGCCTTCTTGAAGTCGCTGATCTTCTGCTCGGTCAGGCCGATGCCGGAGGTGATCAGGTTGGTGTAGAAACCCAACTGGCGCGCTTCACGGATCAGCTCGGCGAGGTCCTGACGCACCAGCGGTTCGCCCCCGGAAAAACCCAGTTGCGCCGCGCCCATCTCCCGCGCCTCGCGAAATACCTTGATCCACTGCTCGGTGCTCAGCTCTTTGCCCTGCTCGGCGAAATCCAGCGGATTGGAGCAGTACGGGCATTGCAGCGGGCAGCGGTAAGTCAGTTCGGCGAGCAGCCACAGCGGCAGGCCGACTTCCGGTTTGGCCGGGACTTGCACCGATGACTCAGGCAAGTTCGATCCAGTGCTGCGCACGGGCAACCTCCATGAATTGCTCGATGTCGTCACCGAGCTCGGGTACGCCGGGGAACTGTCTGTCGAGTTCGGCAATGATTGCCGCGACGTCCCGCTCACCGTCGATCAGGCCGCCGATCAGCGCGGCACTTTCATTGAGCTTGATCATGCCTTCCGGATATAGCAGCACGTGGCCTTTCTGGGCCGGTTCGTACTGGAAACGGTAGCCGGGACGCCAGGTCGGGGTCTTGCTGCGGTCGAAACTCATAAGGCGATTCCTTTATGCCAGACCCGTTGATCGGTGACGCTGTGATACGGCGGGCGGTTCAGTTCGTAGGCCATGCTCATGGCATCGAGCATGCTCCAAAGAATGTCCAGTTTGAACTGGAGAATTTCCAGCATGCGCTCCTGGCCTTCGCGGGTCTTGTAGTGCTCCAGCGTAATCGCCAGGCCATGCTCGACATCGCGTCTGGCCTGGCCGAGACGAGTGCGGAAATATTCGTAGCCGGCCGGATCGATCCACGGGTAATGCTGCGGCCAGCTGTCGAGGCGCGACTGGTGGATCTGCGGCGCGAACAGCTCGGTCAGCGAGCTGCTGGCGGCTTCCTGCCAACTGGCGCGGCGGGCGAAGTTGACGTAGGCATCGACGGCGAAACGTACGCCGGGCAGCACCAGCTCCTGGGAACGCAATTGATCCGGATCGAGACCGACGGCCTGGCCCAGACGCAGCCAGGCTTCGATGCCGCCGTCTTCACCGGGAGCGCCGTCGTGGTCGAGCAAGCGCTGGATCCACTCGCGGCGGATCTCGCGATCCGGGCAGTTGGCGAGGATCGCCGCGTCTTTCAGGGGGATGTTCACCTGATAGTAGAAGCGATTGGCGACCCAGCCCTGGATCTGCTCGCGGGTGGCCCGGCCTTCATACATCGCGACGTGATACGGGTGATGAATGTGGTAATAGGCGCCCTTGGCGCGCAGGGCCGCTTCGAATTCGGCGGTGGACAGCGGGGTGTCGGTCATTGCGGTTCTCCGGGCCATTCGTTACAGGACGATGCTCATGCCGTCATACGCCACTTCAACACTGCGCCGCACCAGTTCCGCGCGCTCCGGGGAGTCTTCGTCGAGAATCGGGTTGGTGTTGTTGATGTGGATAAGCACCTTGCGCTGCTCGGGAAGCTGCTCCAGCACTTCGAGCATGCCGCCGGGGCCGTTCTGGGCCAGGTGGCCCATTTCGCGGCCGGTGCGGGTGCCGACGCCACGGCGCTGCATTTCATCGTCGTCCCACATTGTCCCGTCCACCAGCACGCAGTCGCTGCCGGCCATGATTTCCAGCAATGGCGCGTCGACCTTGCCCAGGCCCGGGGCGTAGAACAGTTTGCCGCCGGTGCTGAGGTCTTCGACGATCAGGCCGATGTTGTCGCCCGGGTGCGGGTCGAAGCGGTGCGGCGAGTAGGGCGGTGCTGCGCTGCGCAACGGCAGCGGGGTGAAGCGCAGGTTCGGGCACGCAGCGACGGTGAAACTCTGGTCGAGTTCGATGCGGTTCCAGTCCAGCCCGCCGTTCCAGTGCTTGAGTATGGTGAACAGCGGGAAACCGGTGCTCAGGTCTTCGTGGACCATGTCCGTGCACCAGACTTGATGCGGGCAACCTTCGCGCAGGCTGAGCAGGCCGGTGGTGTGGTCGATCTGGCTGTCCATCAGGATGATCGCGCTAATGCCGGTATCACGCAGGGCGCGGCCCGGCTGCATCGGGGCGAAGCTCTGAAGCTGCGCGCGGATGTCCGGGGAGGCGTTGCACAGCACCCAGTTCACGCCGTCATCGGAAATCGCGATGGACGATTGGGTACGGGCCTGGGCATTCAGGCTGCCGTCGCGAAAACCGGCGCAATTGACGCAGTTGCAGTTCCACTGCGGAAAACCGCCACCGGCGGCCGAACCCAGAATCTGGACGAACATGAACGCTCCATCATTTCAACGCTGAAAATAAAACGCCCCGGCGAGCCGAGGCGTTGCACTGCAGTGTTCTGCTTGAGGCAGGACTCAGCGGCTGGCGAAGTACATGGTGACTTCGAAGCCGATGCGCAGGTCGGTGTAAGCAGGTTTGGTCCAAGCCATCGGGTGACTCCTTTTTCAGGTGGGTGAGATAGCGCTATCCATAGGTATAGTCCACGGCAGCACAGGGATGTTCCAAATAGTTAGGTGGCTATGTTACTCAAAATTTCGGTGGCTTTGCCCGTGAATCTTTGAGAAAGCTCCTTGCAGCCCCGGTAATGATCATTTTGCCGCTTGCCATGGCGCGCCCGGCGCAGGGCTGTTGGCCAGACCATGCCAGCCGCCTTCGGCGCGGATCAGACGTTGGGCAGCGGCCAGCAATGTCGGGCGATCCAGTTGAGCGATGGCGCTGCGCAATTGCACCAGATAATCCGACGAGTGGCCGGCGAGGCGGGCCTGCCACAGGAGTTCAGCCGCATCTTTGCCGGACAGGACGTTGTCATCGAACTGATCGGCAAGCGTCTGGCGTTGCTGAGTGAGGCTGGCGGCATCCAGCTGTTCGACAAGGGCTGACAGGTCATCGAGAAACTGCTGAATGTGGTCGAGCAATTGCGCGGCGGTGGCCGTGGGCGATTGCACACCGAACAGCAATCCGGTCTGGCCGTGGAACTGGCGCAACCCGCTGAACACGGCATAGCCGAGTTGCAGTTCGACGCGCAGGCGTTGGTAGAACGGTGTCTGGCACAGGTGCGCGAGCAGGCGCCACGCGGCTTCGTCGTCGATTTCACGGCTGGCGGTCGGGCAGAGCAGCAGCAAGGCATGTTCGCTGGACGCGCTGTCGATCTGACTCCACCGGTATCCGGCGTTGATTGCCGACGGTGCGGGAATTTGATTGTCCGGGATGCCGGGGATGCGACTCAGGGCCAGACCCATGGCTGACTGGGTTTGCGGGCTTAACCCCAAAGCCAGACCGTCCCAGCGGGAAGTTGTCCACAGGTGGGCGGCGTCATCGGATTCGCCGATGGCTGGCAGGCACTGTTCGGGCAGTATTTTGAGCAGTTGGCGGATCGGTATCAGCGACGGTTGTGGCTCGCCTTTTGCGGAATCGGCGCCTACTTGTGTCAGAGATTTCAGCGCGTGTTCCAGGACAACGGGCAGCGTGTCCTGCAGGCCAGTGAGTTTCAGCAGCCACTGATCAGCTGAGGCGCTGAAAGACAACTCGACCCCAGCCTGACGCGCGTCGTCGGAAACCTCCCGCAGACTGCGTTGCAGTTTCGCTTGCAGCTCGGTCGTGGCCGCCGCTTCCGTCTGCCAGCGCACATACACCGCACCTTCGTCACCGTTATCCGGCAGCGCCTGGCTGAATTGCATCGGCGAGCGTTCGCGGCGGCTGCGCGAGCGATCCTGAGCAAACGTGCGCAGGCCCCGGTGGGCGCTGGTCTGGCCGCGGATCAGGCCGGCGTTGGCCAGTGGCTCGGCTGCGCGCAGGAACGGATTGGCAGCGGGCAGATGCCAGTGACTGCTGAAGTTATCCACAGTGCCGATTTTGCCGAGAATCACTTTGAGCGCCGCAACGGCCGTTTCGGAGATTTCATTCTCGAGTTGTTCGCTGTCGAGTCGGGCCAACTGCAATGCACCGCTGACCTGCTGCTGCCGTTCAAGCAGCGTTGCATACTCCTGACGCAACGCCGGCCAGTCCTGCTGCGCTGCGAAGAAACTCAGCCAATCCAGACAATGCTCGCGAATGAGGTCGAGCGAACCGGAAGCTGAAGTGAACTGAAGATGCAGCAAGGCTTGCCCGCCGAACTGGTACTGCACGCTAGCTTGCAAGCCGTCAGCGAGCCCCTGCTGCCGCAAATGCGCGAGCAATCCACCGGGTTTGGCGCTGTTCAGCCAGTGACAGAGAAACGCCAGCGCCTCGGCCGACGACTCCGGCAAATCCTCCAACGCAAACAGCAGATTGCCGTGCCGCTCGCCGACCTGTTGATAACTTTCTTGTGCGTTGTCCATCAAGCGAACGGGGGCAGCCTGTGCAGTTTTATCCCCAGGCGTCAGCGTGGCGGCAAACTGTTCGGCCTGCGTGCGCAGTTCTTCAACACTCTGCGGCCCGAGCAGGCTCAAAGTCATCTGCCCGGTGCGGTAAAACTGCTGATGAAAGTCTTTCAACGCCTGCTGAAAATCCGCTTGCTCTAACGGCAGGCTGTCGCGGTTCCCGGCATGAAAGCCGCGCAATGGATGTGCTGCCGACAATCCCTCAAACAGCGCCTCTTTCTGCTGAGCCGCAGCATCCTGCGACCACGCGACAAACTCCGCCTGCAACACTTCCCGTTCCCGCAACTGATCGTCCGTATTCATACGCGGGTGGGCGAGCATGTTTGAAAGACGCTCCAGCCCACCGCTGAAGGACGCTGGCGGCAACTCAAAGAAAAAATCGGTGGTGCGCTCGCGGGTGCTGGCATTCACCTGACCGCCGTGACCTTGCACGTAGGCCATCAGCCCTTGCTGTGCAGGAAAACGCTCGGTGCCGAGAAACAGCAAATGCTCAAGGAAATGCGCCAACCCCGGCCACGCCAACGATACGTCATGACTGCCGGCAGCCACCCGCAACGCGGCGGCGCTGCGCTTCAGGCCGGGCACGTGACGCAGGGTCACGCGCAAGCCGTTGGCCAGGGTTTCTGTGTGGGGGCGGGGGTGAGTCGGCGCAGGCATGGGCACTTCCAGAACAGTGAAGTGCCAATGCTAGCGGATTAGCGCTTGTTGAGCGCGTCGTAAAGTTCCGGGCGGCGGTCGTTGAAGTAGCGGTTGGCGCTGCGCGAGTCGACCATCAACTGGCGATCCAGCTCACCGACGATCAGGGCTTCGTCCAGTCCGGCCTGGGCGATGCGGCTGCCATCTGGCGCGGCGATGCTGCTTTGCCCGCAGTAATGAATATCGCCTTCGTGGTCGCAGTAGTTGGCGTAAGCCACGTAGCACTGGTTTTCGAAGGCGCGGGAGCGCACGGAAACATCGGCAATGAAATCGAAGGGAATCATGTTCGCCGTCGGCACCAGAATCAGCTCGGCACCTTCAAGGGCCAGGCGCCGCGCGTTTTCCGGAAACTCCAGGTCGTAGCAGATCAGGAAACCAAGCTTCCAGCCGTTGAGCTCGACGATGGGAAACTCGCCATCACCGGGGCTGAACATCGAACGGTCCAGATCGCCGAACAGATGCGTCTTGCGGTAATTGCACAGGCGCTCGCCGTTCGAGTCGATCAACTGCACGGCGTTGTAGATCTGTCCTTCGGCGGTGCGCTCAGGGTAACCGTAGAGAATTGCCAGACCGGCAGCCTTGGCGATCCGTCCGACTTGCTGAGCCCACTCACCGTTGTAGACCTCGGCCAATGTCGCGACCGCCTCCTTGCCGATGTTGTAGCCGGTCAGGAACATCTCCGGCACCACCAGCAGGTCGGCGCCTTTGGCCTCCATCGCCAGTTGATGCAGGCGCTGAAGGTTGGCGGCGGGTTCCAGTGGCAACGGTGGACATTGGTAAAGGGCTACACGCATCGGGGATTCCTCTTACTCGGGCAGGGCGATCGGGCCGATGTCGTTGAACACATCACCCGGGCCGGGGTTCTCTGTATGAGTGGACCCGCCGAAGTGCTTCATGATTCCCCACACTGCGTTGAGCGAGGTCTGCACCGCGCCTTCAACCCACGCTGGCGTCCACGAAACGTCGTCGCCGGCGATGAAAATCCCGCGCTGCTCCGGCGGCATGTCGTCCTGCATGAAGTGCGCGTACATGCGCTGGTTGTAGCGATAGTGGCCGGGCAGGGCGCCCTTGAACGCGCCGAGGAAGTGCGGGTCGGCTTCCCACGACACGGTGATCGGATCACCAATGATCCGCGCGGCGATATCGACCTTCGGGTAGATCTTCTTCAAGGCGTCCAGCGCGAGTTTCACGCGTTTTTCCACCGGGTGCGGGAGCATCTTCAGCGCATCGCTCATCCACGAGTACGACAGGCAGATCACGCCCGGCTTGTCGTCGCCGTTGTCGAACAGATAGGTGCCACGGGTCAGGCGATCGGTGAGGGTCATGCTCATCAGGTCGCGGCCGGTTTCAGGGTCCTTGTCCTTCCAGAACGGGCGGTCGACCATCACGAAGGTCTTCGACGATTGCATGTAGCGAGTGCGGTCCAGCGCCATCCACATCTTTTGCGAGAACAGAGTTTCATCGCATTCGATCTGGGTGGTCAGCAGCCAGCTCTGGCAGGTGGTCAGTACGGCGGCGTATTCGCGGGTGTCGCCGTTGTTGTCGGTGACCGCGAAACGTCCGTCAGGCGCGTGGGCAATTTTCTTCACCCCGGAACGTGGCGCGCCGTGGTGCAGCGACTTCAGGCTGGTGCCTTGCGGCCAGTGTACGCAGCGTTCCGGCGCATGACGCCAGATGCCTTGCGGCACTTGTTCCACGCCGCCGACCACCAGGTGCTGGTGATCGTCGCAGTTGGTCATCACTACGCGGAAGATTTCCAGCATCGAGTTGGGGAAGTCCGAGTCCCAGCCACCGGTGCCGAAACCGACCTGGCCGAACACTTCGCGGTGATGGAACGACAATTTGGCGAAGGCTTTCGAGGTGGCGACAAAGTCGTAGAAGGTGCGGTCGTCCCACAGCGGAACCAGAGTGTTCCACAGCTCCTTGAGGCGTGGCACGTCACGGTCGCGAATCGCTTGCTGGATATCGGAGAACTGCGAACCGGCCTCCAGAGCGTCGGCCCAGGCGTCAGCCACTTCCTGGAACAGTGCAGGAAGATCCTTCAGGCTCTGTGCGTAATGGGTTTTGCCTTCCAGGTCGATCACGGTGCTGCCGGAGGCCGGCGTCAGCGGGTTGGGGAAGGGCTTGGTCTCCAGACCGAGTTTGTCGACGTAGTGATAGAACGCAGTGGAGGACACCGGGAAGCGCATGCCGCCTAGCTCGGCGACGATGCCGTCAGTGCCGTTGAACGCCTGGGAACGCAAACGGCCGCCGAGCTTCGAGGCTTCATAAACGACGGGTTTCAAGCCGAGTTTCATCAACTCATAAGCCGCCACCAGACCGGCGATACCGGCCCCGACGATCGCCACTTCGGCCCCGTGATTGTGCTCCGGAATGCTGCCCAGACCGGCCGGGTGTTCGATCCAGTCGTCAAAGGCGAAAGGAAAGTCCGGGCCGAAGATGGTGACTGGTTTCTTACCGTCTGCAGGATGGCGATTGTTCTTGTTCATGGCTGACCTTGCTGGCGACCCGACGCTGGATGCGCGTCTGAGTATAGGAAAAGATGCCAGCCATTCTAGGGAGCGTAGAACACGTTAATAAGACGCAATGTGTCGTCGTTTTGAGTGTAGGTGCTGCAATCTGACGATCTTGTTGGTCAGACTGGATGCCCGCGATCGATCTTGCTGCTGAGGATGATCGACGTCGTGGTCTTCTCTACACCGTCTACGCTGCCGATCTGATCCAGAAGCTGATCCAGCTGCTCCGGTGAATCGGTCCGTAACCACGCCACGTAATCAAATTCGCCACTCACCGCGCACAATTGCTGTACCTGAGCCATTGCGCTCAAGCGGCGCAACACCTCTTTGCCGGAGCGTGGCTGCACCTTGATCCCGACGTAAGCCTGCAATCCGCCGTCCACCACACGTTGGCCCAGACGCACACCATAGCCAGTAATGACTTTGGCCTTTTCGAGCCGCGCCAGTCGCGAAGTCACGGTCGTGCGGGCGATCCCCAATTGCCGGGCCAGCATCGCCACGCTCTCGCGGGCGTTGATTTGCAGGGCAGCGATCAGCTGACGGTCGATTTCATCGAGCACGGGTGGGCGGATGTCGGGCAAGGGCAGGCTCCAGCGGTACGGATCAATGGGGTCGCATGTTACAGGCTCGCCACGCGAGGCGCTTGTGAGCGCTGATTGAGCGGCGGGGGATCAGGCAGCCGCCGGATCGGGGGATTTTACTGAAACAAAAGAACAGACAAATGATTTGACTTGCCTGCTGCCTTTATCAAAAATGGCCTCAAGAGCGCGAAATCTGCTGCCTTGCAGGGCTTCAGCAGACGTAGGTACCTCAGCGATGCTGCAACATCGGTGTAAGGTGAGACCTCTTCATCCCATTTCCTGAGGATGCCAATATCAGGATTCAAATATTCAAGGGGAGCCAGCAGGCTCCCCTTTTTGTTTGTCCTGAAGAACGTATCTCTTGTAGAGAAGTTCGCCCTGGCGGTGCTTGTTCATCGCTCTTGCCGGGGGCATGCATGAAGTTCCACAGGACGTGTCCGTGCCTGACATCTACCACGACGAGCATGTCATTTTTTGCCTCGTAGGCGTTGATGAAGGCCATGCGGTATCCGCCGTTGTCGTACAGCACTCTCCATATTTCAAACGGTCCCGTCAGCGTATCAATCGCATGCCGAACGTAGCGCTCTCGTGAGTCAGCGCGTTTTTCGACGATGTGGGCAAGTTTGTCCCTCATGACCGCAACGTTTCCGATCGGGGTGAGGATGGTGACTGCGAGCAACGCCTCATCGATGAATCCGAAGTGAGCCAGGAGAATTCTGAGGGCTCCTTGCGCATCGTCTGCCCTTTTCACTTCATCAATTGCGGCTGAGCGAAGCTCCCTGGCCAGCGTACGCAGGTCGGGCAAAGCTAAGTCGATCCATGTTTGTTGGCCACTGGATTCTTTTATCAGTGGCGCAGCATTCACGAGCATGAAAGTAATCCCTGGCGAACAGCGGCGCCCGGAGATTACTCGTTCGAAGAAAAGGCCAACAAGGCCGAAAACGGAGTGAAAACACAGCTTGGGAAATAACCTACAGACCTTGCGGTAGTCTTCCGAACGTTGCGCTTGTGAAGAACGTAAAACACCAAACGACAGGCGAAAAAAAGCCGCGCGAGTGCGCGGCTTTTTCATGTTTGGTGGGCCCACACGGACTTGAACCGTGGACCAAAGGATTATGAGTCCTCTGCTCTAACCAACTGAGCTATAGGCCCTCAGTAGGCCGCGGATTATAGCGACGGTTTCTCGGCTGTGCTATCCGAAAAATCTGATACGGCTATGCGAAGAAACGTCGCGGCAAATTCCTCGGGTGGGAGCGGCAGGCTGACGATGTAGCCCTGGATCTGTTCGCAGCCCTCAGCGGCGAGGAATTGTTGCTGGGCCTGGGTTTCCACGCCTTCGGCGATCACGGTGAATTGCATGCTGCGGCCCAGGGCAATGATGGCGCGCACGATTGCCGCGTCGTGCGGGTCATCGGGCAGGCCACGGACGAAAGACTGGTCGATCTTGAGAATGTCCAGCGGCAGGCGCTTGAGGTAACTCAGCGAGGAATAACCGGTGCCGAAGTCGTCGATGGCCAGTTGCACGCCCAGGTGTTTGAGCTGGTGCAGCACCGCCAGCGCTTCTTCGGCCTGGCTCATGATGAAGTTTTCGGTAATTTCCAGTTGCAGTAATTCCGGCCGCAGGCGGTTGTCCTTGAGCAGTTGCTCGATGCGTCCCAGCAGGTTCGGCTGGCGTAGTTGCGCGCCGGCGAGGTTGACCGACAGCGGGCCGAGGGACTCGTAGATCTGGCCCCACTCGAACATCTGCCGGCAGGCGGTCTCCAGCACCCAGTCGCCGATTTGCAGAATCATCCCGTTCTCTTCCGCCAGCGGGATGAAGTGCTCCGGCGGCACATCGCCGAAGTTCGGGTGGCGCCAGCGGATCAAGGCTTCGGCGCCGACCAGGCTGTGATCGTCGAGGCTGATTTTCGGTTGGTAATAGAGGTACAGCTCCTCGCGCTCGATGGCCCGGCGAAGTTCGTGCTCCAGCGCCACACGCTCGCTGGCCTGGGCGGTGAGATCGCGGGTGTAGCTTTCGACCCGGTTGCGGCCCTTGGCCTTGGAGCGGTACATCGCCGCGTCTGCGTTCTTGATCAGGGTCGCGACATCGCAGCCGTCGCGCGGGTAAAGGCTGGTGCCGATGCTGGCGCTGATGAAGAACTCATGCTCGCCAGCCTGGAATGGCGCGCCAAAGCAGTTCAGCAGTTTGGTGGCGATGTTGTCGGCATCGCCGGGTTGCTGCAGGCCGGGCAGCAGAATGATGAATTCGTCGCCACCCAGCCGCGCGACGGTGTCGATATCGCGTAATTGCTCCTTGAGGCGCACGGCGATGCCCTTGAGCAGCAAATCGCCGACCGGGTGACCGAGGCTGTCGTTGATGTGCTTGAAACGATCGAGGTCGAGGAACAGCACCGCGCCCTGGCCGCCGTTTTCCTGCTGACTGTTGAGTGCCATCAACAGGCGGCTTTCGAACAGCGTGCGGTTTGGCAGGCCGGTGAGCGGGTCGTGATGCGCCTGGTAGTCGAGTTTGGCCTGGGCGTGCTTGAGGCTGGAGATATCGGCGAACACCGCAACGAAGTGGGTGATGAACTTGTCGCGGTTGCGCACGGCGCTGATGGTCAGCCAGCTCGGGTACAGCTCGCCATTCTTGCGCCGGTTGGAGATTTCGCCCTGCCAGTGACCTTCGTCGGTCAATTGATGCCACATCGCCGCGTAAAACGCGCTGTCGTGCAGCCCGGAGGCCAGCAGGCGAGGGGTGTGACCCAGCGCTTCGCTTTCGCTGTAACCGGTGATTTCGGTGAAAGCCCGGTTCACGGCGCTGATGTGTTGCTGGGTGTCGGTGATCAGCACACCTTCGGCAGTGCTCTCGAACACGGTTGCAGCCTGTTGCAGCTTTTCCTGCATCAGGTGGCGTTCGGTGATGTCCCGGGCGATGGTCAGCATGCAGTCTTCGTCGCCGATCGGCAGTGGACGGCTGGACACCTCGCAGAGCCGGATCTGCCCGTCGCTGCGACGGATGTGGCAGCTGAAGTCGCGAACGAACCCGTCGCGGTGCAGCAGGTCGAGCATTTGCTTGCGTTCGTTGAGGTTGACCCAGATGCCCAGGTCCAGCGCCGAGCGATCCACCGACATGGCGCTGTTGAAACCGGTGATGCGACTGAAACCTTCGTTGACCTCCAGCAGCAAGCCATCGCTCTGGCGCGACAGCAGCAGACCGTCCGGCGAGGCGTGGAAGGCCTTGGCGAACTTCTCTTCGGAGGTTTGCAGTTGCTGTTGGGTTTCCTTGAGCTGGGTAATGTCGCGCACCACCACGACCAGTGCGGGCGTGGTGTCGAGCTCGAAGGGTTCGGCGGATATCAGCCCGGTAAACACCTGGCCATTGTTGCGGCGAAAGGGCATCTCCAGGTTGCGAATGCTGCCGGCTTGCAGCCGCTGAAGCAGGCCTGGGCCAACTCCGGGAATGCCCCAGATGTTGAGTTCGGTGGCAGTCTGGCCGATAACTTCTTCGGCTTTGAGCCCGATCTGTTCCTCAAAGGCTTCGTTCACCTCCAACAGGCAGCCGTCGGAGAGCCGGGCGATGACCAGGATGTCCGGGCATTGCTGGAATACCGAAGCGAATTTCTGTTCCGACAGGCGCAATGCCTCTTCGGTGCGCTTGGTTTCGCTGATGTCGATCATCAGGCCGCGCATCACCGGTTCGTGGCCATGTTCGATCAGGCTGACGATGTCACGCACCCACAAGCAACGGCCGTCAGCGGTGATTACGCGGTAATCGAGGCTGTGATCGCGCCCGGCCAGCACCTCGTGATCGCAAAAACTCTGGGCACGGGTCAGATCTGCCGGGTGAATGATGTTGCGCCAGAAGCCCGGAATCAGCCAATGGGACAGGGGATAACCGAGCAGATCTTCGGCGTGGGGCGACACATAGCTGTAGGTGAAATCGCTGATCCGCGCTTCCCAGGCGATGGCCGAAAGACTCTCCACCAGTCCGCGATAATGGTATTCGCTGCTGCGCAGCTCCTGTTCGAGGTCGATGCGCCGGGCGATTTCCGAACTCAGGCGCCGGTTGATGCGGATCACCACTGCCAGGACGATGACCAGGAGCGAGAGGCCCGGTAAACCGTAAATCAGCAGATCCGACCAGAATGTCCGGTGATCGAGAACGTTGCCGACCCAATGCTCCTGAATGCTGCTGATTTCTTCCGGGGACATGTCAGCCAACACCTTGTCCAGAATCCCCACCAGCATTTTGTTGTCCCGGGGGACGCCCATCGCCAGTTGGTAGCGGTAAGGGGTCTCGCCGCTGACGTATAAGCCGTCGAGCTTGAGCTGACGCAGGCTCCAGACACTGGAGGCCAGATCGCCGACCACCGCGTCGACTTCATCGGTGGCCAGGGCCTGCAACGCGGAGCTGACGTTGGGCATTGCCACCAGGTTCAGGTCAGGATGATGGGTGCGCAGCAGTTCATGGGGCGCGTAGTTTTCGACAACGGCGATTTTCAGGCCGTAAAGATCCTCGAGCTTGCGCGGTTGTGGGCCGCCGACGTGGGCGAGGATGACGATCGGAAAGTCGAGATAAGGGCGGGTGAACGACAAATAACTCTGGCGCTCCGGGGTGGACATGATGCCCGGAAGCAGGTCCAGCGTGCCGTTTTTCGCCTGTTCGAGCACGACGGTCCAGCTCACCGGCTCGATGGGGGTGAGTTTGATCGCCAGGCGTTGGCGAATCACATCGATATAGTCCGCTGCCAGGCCCTGATAGCGGTTCTGGTCGTCGCGGAACTCGAAGGGCGGCCACGACGCATCCACACCCAGGCGCAAGTCCGGGTGAGCCGCCAGCCAGCTACGTTCTTCATCGGTCAGAGTCAGCGCGTCAGCCGTTGCGGTCCAGATCATCAGTGACAGCAAAAAAAGCACGGACGCTAGTCTGGGCATAACGGTCTCGTTATGGCTCGGGGGAATGTTTCGAGTGTAGACGGGCTGTGCGCGGGGGGAGGGTGGAGCGGGGTATTTAATCTGCCCTATAAACAAAACCCCCGGCCTGGGCCGGGGGTTCTGGTATCACTCGTCGAGGAAGGAGCGCAGATGCTCGCTTCGCGTCGGGTGGCGCAGCTTGCGCAGCGCCTTGGCTTCGATCTGACGGATCCGCTCACGGGTCACGTCAAACTGTTTGCCGACTTCTTCGAGCGTATGGTCGGTGTTCATGTCGATACCGAAACGCATGCGCAGTACCTTGGCTTCACGGGCAGTAAGGCCGGACAGCACTTCGCGGGTCGCTTCTTTCAGGCTCTCAACAGTGGCGACATCGATTGGCGACTGCATGGTCGAGTCTTCGATGAAGTCACCCAGATGGGAGTCTTCGTCATCACCGATCGGGGTTTCCATGGAGATCGGCTCTTTGGCGATCTTCAATACCTTGCGGATCTTGTCCTCAGGCATTTCCATGCGTTCACCCAGCTCTTCCGGGGTCGGTTCGCGACCCATTTCCTGCAGCATCTGGCGGGAAATACGGTTGAGCTTGTTGATCGTCTCGATCATGTGCACCGGAATACGGATGGTGCGGGCCTGGTCGGCGATCGAGCGAGTGATCGCCTGACGGATCCACCAGGTGGCATAAGTCGAGAACTTGTAACCACGACGGTATTCGAACTTGTCCACCGCTTTCATCAGACCGATGTTGCCTTCCTGGATCAGATCGAGGAATTGCAGGCCGCGGTTGGTGTACTTCTTGGCGATGGAGATCACCAGACGCAAGTTCGCTTCAACCATCTCTTTCTTCGCGCGGCGGGCTTTCGCCTCACCGATCGACATGCGACGGTTGATGTCCTTGATCTCGGCGATGGTCAGGCCGGTCTCGGTTTCCAGCGCGGTCAGCTTCTGCTGGCAACGGATGATGTCCGGTTGCACGCGGGCAATGGCTTCGGCGTACTTGCTCTTGCCTTTGGCCAGGGCGTCGGACCAGCTTTCGTCGACTTCGTTGCCAGGGAACTGACGCAGGAAGTCAGCGCGTGGCATACGTGCATCACGTACGCACAGTTGCATGATCGCGCGCTCTTGCTGACGCAGACGATCCAGGGCACTGCGAACACGCTCGACCAGGGCTTCGAATTGCTTCGGCACCAGTTTGATCGGCATGAACAGCTCGGCCAGGGCCAACAGTTCGGCAATCGCCGCCTTGTTGTTGCGACCGTGCTTTTTCAGGGCCTTGCGGGTGATTTCCATCTGATCGGCCACGGCGCCGAAGCGCTGTGCGGCAATGACCGGATCCGGACCGCTTTCGGCTTCTTCTTCGTCATCGGAAGCTTCGGCGTCATCGTCCTCGGAATCGTCGTCCGCTTTCGCGGCTTTCGCGTCGATCGGTGGCGGGACTTCGGCGGCAGGCGGCGTGATGCCGTCGTCCGGGTCGATGTAACCGCTCAGAACGTCGGACAGGCGACCACCTTCGGTGGTGACGCGAGTGTACTCGGAGAGAATATGGTCAACCGTGCCAGGGAAGTGCGCGATGGCGCTCATCACTTCACGGATGCCTTCTTCGATACGCTTGGCGATTTCGATTTCGCCTTCACGAGTCAGAAGCTCGACCGTACCCATTTCACGCATGTACATGCGCACCGGGTCAGTGGTGCGACCGATATCGGTCTCCACCGCCGCCAACGCAGCGGCTGCTTCTTCCGCAGCGGCCTCGTCGGTATCGGCGTCGGCCAGCATAAGGGCGTCCGCATCCGGAGCACTCTCGTGTACGGGGATCCCCATGTCGTTAATCATGCGGATGATGTCTTCCACCTGCTCCGGATCTGAAATATCCTCGGGCAGGTGGTCGTTGACCTCGGCGTAAGTCAGATACTTCTGCTCACGACCCAGTTTGATCAACTCAATAATACGAGACTGCTGTTGCGCTTTTCCGGACATAACACCCTATCCACTGAAGGTCTTGGCGGGCAAAAAACAAGCCGAGGATTATACCTGAGCTATGACCTCACGCGCCAGTTGAGGTCGGGTTTGATGCGGAAACATTGCGACTTAAAAGGTCGCGCAGTTGATTTTTCTCATCGGTGCTCAGTTCGCTTTGACGCGCTTTCCTGAGCAGTTGCTCCAGGTTTCGCTCGCGTTGGCGGGCTGACAAGCTAGTAATGGTGTCGAAAAACTGTTGTTCAAGGTTGTCTCCGTCAATCAGCCATTCCTTTTCCGCCAGCGCCTTGAGCAGGCGACCCTGTTCGGTTCCGTGCCATCGCGCGATCAACTGAAATGAGTTTAGCTTGGGATTCTTCTGTACGGCTTCGAGCAGTGCCACCAGCAGCTGTGCGTTGGTCTGGTTCTCGTCCGCGAAGTGCCCGGCGTCCTCGACTTTTTCCGCCAGTTGCGGGTGATGCAGCAAGGTTCTCAGGGCGGCCAGGGTCGGTGGTTCGACGGCGGCCGGCACGCGTGGGGCACGGGGCTGGTCGCGATCACCGCCACGCTTGCCATTCTTGTCCCACGGTTTCTTGTCCCATTTCTTGCCGCCGGCGCCGGATTTCTTCGGCGTCCATTCCTGCTGCGGTACATACATGTCCTGTGCCTGCGGCTGATGGTAGTCGCTGTAGTCCGGCATGGCGTCGTAATCGATGCCCGGGTCGTAGGCCGGCGGTGCTTCCTGCGGAGCGCTCTGGGCCAGCTGGCTGACGCTTTCGCTGCTCAGGCCGGTGATCTCGGACAGGCGCTGGCGCATCAGGATGCGCAGGTTGGCGCCGGGAACCTTGTCGATCAGTGGTGCTGCGAGGGTGGCCATGTGGGCCTTGCCCTCGAGAGAGCGCGGGTCGGCTTCTTCGGTCAGTTGCTGGAAGAAGTAGTCCGCAAGCGGCTGGGCATGCTGATTGATCCGGGCGCGGAAGGCGTCAGTGCCCTCGGCGCGAATCAACGTATCCGGGTCTTCGCCTTCGGGCAGAAACAGGAAGCGTGCACGGCGACCGTCCTGCAGGCAGGGCAGTGTGGCTTCCAGTGCGCGCCAGGCGGCATTGCGGCCAGCCTGGTCGCCGTCAAAGCAAAACAGTACGTTCGGCACGACGCGAAACAGGCGCTTGAGGTGTTCTTCGCTGGTCGCGGTGCCCAGTGTCGCGACGGCATTGCGCAGGCCTTGCTGGGCGAGGGCGATGACGTCCATATAGCCCTCGACGACGATGATTTCGTCGAGGTTGCGATTGTTCTTGCGGGCTTCGTACAGGCCGTAGAGTTCCTGGCCTTTATGGAAGACCGGGGTTTCCGGCGAGTTCAGGTACTTTGGCTTGTCGTCGCCGAGCACTCGGCCACCGAATGCGATGATTCGTCCACGGGTGTCGCGAATCGGGAACATCACGCGATCGCGGAAGCGGTCATAGCGTTTGCCGGTTTCGGCGTTCTCGATCAGCAGGCCGGCGTCGATCATGGCTTTCTGCTGCAAGGTGTCGCTGCTCAAGTGTTTGAACAGGTTGTCCCAGCCCGGCGGTGCGAATCCGAGACCGAAGTCCCGGGCGATTTCGCCGGTCAGGCCGCGACCCTTGAGGTAATCCACTGCTGCCTTGCGTGCCGGATGGCTCTTGAGCGCCTGCCGGTAAAAGTCGGCAGCGGCGGTGAGCAGCGGGTACAGCGGTGAATCGGTCGGCTGGCGCGGTTTGTTCGAGCGGCCGCCTTCTTCACGCGGCACTTCCATACCGGCGGCTTTGGCCAGATCTTCGACAGCCTGGGGGAAGTCCAGGTTGTCGTGATCCATGAGAAAGCCGAGAGCGTTGCCGCCGGCGCCGCAGCCGAAGCAGTAATAGAACTGCTTGTCGGGGCTGACGCTGAACGACGGGGTTTTCTCTTTATGGAACGGGCAGCAGGCGGTGTAGTTCTTGCCGGCCTTCTTCAATTGCACGCGCGAGCTGACCACATCGACGATGTCGGTGCGGTTCAGAAGGTCGTCAATGAAGCTCTGGGGAATCAGCCCGGCCATGGCGTTCTCGTCTGCGCTGTAATGGATCCGATGCGAAAGGCAGCCGGACGCGGGTCATTGAGTGATGCGCGCACGTGAGGCGGCTCGACCGGTGTCGTTTGCGTAATCGCTGTCGGGAAGTGTATCTGCCGAAAATCCACTGACGTTAGTACTCATCAGTTTTCGACTATTCGAAAATGTTGCGCTGAATCCGCTGACGGCCTGTAATCGGCCTCGGATAGCTCATGAAGCGGGCACGCAAGCAGGTGCCTTGGGCTGATCGTCGTAAGAGGAATCAGTGGGTGTGCTCGTCAGTAGCCTTGAAAGGCTCGTCAGAAAAGACGTGCACCGCTGGCAAAAGAGCCAGGCCTGACGCGGTGAAGCGGGTTTGTCTCGGTCGCATCTGCGGCTTCGACGGTGAAGCATCAAGCGTTTTACGCAAATGCCATTAGCCCGGCTGAGGGCCGGGCTTGGCAGAAGCTTGCTACGATCGTCTGTGTATTAGTACAGACGAACGGCGCGGCGCTGTTCGCGCTGAACTTTCTTGGCGTGACGCTTAACAGCAGCAGCTGCCTTGCGCTTACGCTCAGAAGTTGGCTTCTCGTAAAATTCGCGGCTACGAACTTCAGCCAGTACACCGGCTTTTTCGCAGGAGCGCTTGAAACGACGCAGAGCTACGTCGAAGGGTTCGTTCTCTTTAACTTTGACGGCTGGCATCCAGAGCTACCTTCATTCATTACCGGGGTCAACATCCTCGCGGCAAAAGAGCACTTGAAGACGTCGGTTTTTAAGGGTTGCGGATGTTAACCCCTCATCGCTCGGAATGCAAAGCCTCTGATCGAAAACCGCTGGTCGGGGCATCACGCGGCGACTATTATGCGCGCCTTCGAATTCAGCCTAAACAAGGCGCAAACCCATGCTAGTACTGGGATTAGAAACTTCCTGCGACGAAACCGGCGTCGCTTTGTACGACAGCGAACGCGGCCTGCTGGCCGACGCGCTGTTCAGTCAGATCGACCTGCACCGCGTCTATGGCGGCGTGGTACCGGAGCTGGCCTCGCGCGACCACGTCAAGCGCATGCTGCCCCTGATCCGTCAGGTGTTGGCCGAGGCCGACTGCGTACCGACCGAGATCGACGCCATCGCCTACACTGCGGGTCCCGGCCTGGTCGGCGCGCTGTTGGTGGGGGCTTCCTGCGCCCAGGCGCTGGCGTTTGCCTGGGGCATTCCGGCCCTTGGCGTGCACCACATGGAAGGCCACTTGCTGGCGCCGATGCTGGAGCCAAAACCGCCGGAATTCCCGTTCGTCGCTTTGTTGGTCTCCGGTGGTCATACGCAGCTGGTTCAGGTCGATGGCATCGGCCAATACAGCCTGCTCGGCGAGACGCTGGACGATGCGGCGGGCGAAGCTTTCGACAAGACTGCAAAAATGATGGGCCTGAATTATCCGGGCGGGCCGGAAATCGCCAAGCTGGCAGAGAAGGGCGTCGCAGGACGTTTCACCTTCCCGCGTCCGATGTGTGATCGCCCGGGCCTGGATTTCAGCTTCAGCGGCCTGAAGACCTTCGCCCTCAATACCTGGCAGCAATGCGTCAGCGCCGGGGACGACAGTGAGCAAGCCCGTTGCGACATCGCGCTGGCGTTCCAGCAGGCCGTGGTGGAGACTTTGACCATCAAGTGCAAGCGTGCCCTCAAGCAGGCCGGCATGAAGCGTCTGGTGATCGCCGGCGGCGTCAGTGCCAACAAGGCGCTGCGTGTTTCGCTGGAGAAGATGCTCGGCGACATGAAAGGCGATGTGTTCTATGCCCGTCCCGAGTTTTGCACCGATAACGGCGCGATGATTGCGTTTGCCGGCTGCCAGCGTTTGCAGGCTGGTCAGCAGGAAAGTCTGGCGATCAGCGTGCAGGCGCGCTGGCCGATGGAGCAGTTGTCGGCGCTGTGATGAGCGGCGCTCACGTGCGGTATTTAAAAATGCCGTTCGCGCCCGGCGAACAGGTCGCGTAGATTGCCCCGGTGGCGCCAGACGATCAGCAGTGTCAGCGTGCTCATCGGTAACAGCGCCGCCGGTTCCTGCCAGGCCAGCAACGGCAGGGTCAGCGGAGTGGCGATCAACGCCGCCAGCGAGCTGGTGCGGGTCAGGTAGAACGTCAGCAGCCAGGCGCACACGGCCAGCAGCGCGGCGGGTGGATACAGGCCCAGCAGCATGCCGGCCGCCGTGGCAACGCCCTTGCCACCGCGAAAGCGGAAGTACAACGGGAACAGGTGACCGATCACGGCGCAGACGCCGATCCACGCCTGATCCTGCAGCGAAATGCCCATTGCCGAAGCGATCAGCACCGGCAGCAGGCCTTTGCACAGATCACCCAGCAGGGTCAGGATCGCGAGTTTGCGTCCGGCCAGGCGCAGCATGTTGGTGGCGCCGGCATTACCCGAGCCACTCATTCGCGGATCCGGATTTCCGGTCAGGCGGCTGAGCAAAATGGCGAAGGACAGAGAGCCGAGCAGGTAGGCGAGGATCGCCAGTAACCAAAACATGCTAACTATTCCGGGCGAGGACGCCCTGATTCTAACGGCGCATTGCGCCCTTGTCGTGCAGCGGAGAAAAGTGCTTGGACAGAGTGTTTATCGAGGGCCTGGAAGTCGACACCGTGATCGGTGCCTACGACTGGGAGCGCGGCATCCGACAGTGCCTGCGTCTTGATTTGAGCTTCGCCTGGGACAATCGCCCGGCCGCCGCCGGTGACGACCTGACCCTGGCGCTCGATTACGCCAGTGTGTCCACACGGATCCAGGCCTTTGCCGAGCAATCCCAGTATCAACTGGTCGAGACCTTCGCCGAGCGTCTGGTTGAAGTGCTGATGAATGAATTCAAGATCACCTGGGTGCGCCTGAAGCTGACCAAGCCAGGTGCCGTACCGGCCGCCAAGGGTGGTGTGGGTGTGGAGATCGAGCGCGGATGCCGCTGACCCAGGTCTATCTCGGGCTCGGTAGCAATATCGAGCGCGAAACCCATTTGCAGGCCGGTCTGGATGCCTTGTCCACGTTTCTGGTGGATATCCGCTGTTCGCCTGTGTTCGAAAGCCAGCCGGTGGGAATCAAGAGCGGGCCGTTCTTCAACTTCGTGGTGTCGGCGTTCACCGATCTGCCGTTGATTGAGCTGGATCGCCGCTTGAAGTTCATTGAAGCGGACAACGGTCGTTATGCGCCGGATCGCAAGGGCTTGCCGCTGGATATTGACGTGTTGCTGTACGGCGATCTGGCGGGTAACTTCGACGGGCTGATCCTGCCTCGTGCGGAAATCCTGAAAAATGCCTTTGTGCTGTGGCCGCTGTCTTTGATTGCACCGGATCGGGTACATCCCGGTGTAGGAAAAAGCTTTGCCACGTTGTGGGCCGAAGCGCAGATCGATCAGGTGCTGGCACCGGTCGGATTTGAGTGGCGCGGTACTCAGCTCACGCCTTCAGATCTGTCTTGAACAGTTTGATCCGCCCTATCGAGGGCGGATCAGGTGTTTTCAGGACGCCGCCGACTCCTTGTAAACCTTCAACGCCTTGAGCCGTTCGCGCTTGAGTGCCTCGCCCAGTTCCGGGCCTTTGAATCCCTTTTCCAGCAACGGCTGCACCGCCACGCCGCGTGCCACATTGGCCGCCCCGCGCAGGTAATCCGCCTGTGGATAACTGCGTTGCTCGAGCCCTTTGCGGCCTCGGGCGTCCATCTCACACGCGACGATGAATTCTTCGAAACGCTGCGGACGACGGTAAACGTCAAAGCTTTGCAGCAACTCCAGCAAGGTCGAAGCCTTCAGCTCCAGAGCGCGATGTCCGTGGGTGTGATATTGGCCGACCAGCAAGGCCAGCTCCTGACAGTCCTTCGGTGCCTTGAAGCGCTCGTTGACCGCTTTGATCAGCTTCAGGCCTTTGTGCTCATGGGCGATGTGCCTTGGCCATTCCTCCTTTGGAGTCAGGCCTTTGCCGAGGTCGTGCAGCAGGCAGGCCCAGCGCACGGTCAGCGGTTGATTGTGCAGGGCTGACTGCTCAAGCACGCTCAGGGTGTGAATGCCGCTGTCGATTTCCGGGTGATGGGCTTCCGGTTGCGGCACGCCGAACAAGGCATCGACCTCTGGCATCAGCACCTTCAAGGCGCCGCAATCGCGCAGTACTTGAATGAACACTTGGGGCTGATCTTCCATCAGTGCGCGGGAAATCTCCTTCCAGCTACGTTCGGCCGTAAGGGCTTCCAGTTCACCCGATTCGCAGAGCTGACGCATCAGCTCCAGAGTTTCGGGCGCCACCTTGAAACCAAGCTCTGCGTAGCGGGCGGCAAAGCGCGCAACACGCAGAACCCTGAGCGGATCTTCGGCAAACGCGGGGGAAACGTGGCGTAGAATCCGCTCTTCGAGATCGCGCTGGCCGTGGTAGGGATCGGTCAGATTTTGCTGATCGTCTTCGGCCATGGCGTTGATCGTGAGGTCACGGCGGATCAGGTCTTCTTCAAGCGTGACCTCGGGGCTGGCGTGAAAGGTGAAACCGCCATAACCGCGACCGCTCTTGCGCTCGGTGCGGGCGAGGGCGTATTCCTCGCCGCTTTTCGGGTGAAGAAACACCGGGAAATCCGCGCCGACCGGGCGAAATCCCTTGGCGAGCATTTCTTCTGTGGTTGCGCCGACCACCACCCAATCGATATCGGTGACCGGTTTGCCCAGCAGGCGATCACGTACTGCACCGCCGACCTTGTAAATCTGCATAAAAAACCTCCGTTGGCCCGACAGGATAACCCTTGCGCCGGACTTTCGGAGGCCTGAACGGGATCAAAGATGAATGACGGCCAGGTCGAGTCGACCGTAATCCCCCTCACTGTGTTCGCTGCGGGGTGGAACATGATGGGTCTTCATGATCTGGTCGCCCTGCAGGGTTTCCAGGTGAATGTCGAAACCCCACAGCCGATGCAGGTGTTTCAGAACCTCCTCGGTGGAATCGCCCAGCGGTTTGCGGTCGTGCTGCTGGTGGCGCAGGGTCAGTGAGCGATCGCCGCGGCGGTCGATGCTGTAAATCTGCACGTTCGGTTCGCGATTGCCGAGGTTGTATTGCGCTGCGAGCGTTTCGCGAATGATCCGGTAGCCGCCCTCGTCATGGATCGCGGGCACCAGCAGATCGTCTTTCTGATCGTCATCGAGAATGCTGAACAGCTTAAGGTCGCGGATCACCTTGGGTGACAGGTACTGCAGGATGAAACTCTCATCCTTGAAGCTGCTCATGGCGAACTTGATGGTCGACAGCCAGTCGCTGCCGGCGATTTCCGGGAACCAGCGGCGGTCTTCTTCCGTGGGCTCTTCGCACATGCGGCGGATGTCGCGATACATCGCAAAACCCAGCGCGTACGGGTTGATGCCGTTGTAATAAGGGCTGTCGAACCCCGGCTGGAACACCACGCTGGTGTGGGACGTCAGGAACTCCATCATGAAGCCGTCCGTCACCAGGCCTTCGTCGTACAGGTCGTTCATCAGCGTGTAGTGCCAGAACGTCGCCCAGCCTTCGTTCATCACCTGGGTCTGGCGCTGTGGATAGAAATACTGGGCGATCTTGCGCACGATCCGCACGATCTCGCGTTGCCAGGGTTCCAGCAGCGGGGCGTGTTTCTCGATGAAATACAGGATGTTTTCCTGTGGTTCAGCCGGGAAGCGCGCGTTGTCCTTGTCGCTGTACTTGTCCGCGCCTTTGGGAATGGTGCGCCACAGATCGTTGATCTGTTTCTGCAGGTGTTCTTCGCGATCCTTCTGCCGGCGCCGCTCTTCCTCGGCGGAAATCGGATACGGACGTTTGTAACGGTCGACACCGTAGTTCATCAGGGCGTGGCAGGAATCGAGCAGATCCTCCACGGCATCAATCCCGTGGCGCTCCTCGCACTGCATGATGTACTGCTTGGCGAACACCAGGTAATCGATGATCGAACTGGCGTCGGTCCAGGTGCGGAACAGATAGTTGCCCTTGAAGAAGCTGTTGTGGCCGTAGCAGGCATGCGCGACCACCAGTGCCTGCATGCAGATGGTGTTTTCCTCCATCAGGTACGCGATGCACGGGTCCGAGTTGATCACGATCTCGTACGCCAGCCCCATCTGCCCGCGGCTGTAGGATTTCTCGGTGCTGAGGAAGTGCTTGCCGTAGGACCAATGGTGATAGCCCAGCGGCATGCCGACCGAAGCGTAGGCGTCCATCATCTGTTCGGCGGTAATCACTTCGATCTGGTTGGGGTAGGTGTCCAGGGCGTAGCCGGCCGCGATACGGGCGATTTCGCGGTCGTACGTCTGGATCAGCTCGAATGTCCATTCCGAGCCGGTGGAAATGGGTTGGCGCTTCTGCTCTTTGGCGGTCTTGGCAGTCATGTCACTAACCTGCGCTGGAAGAGTTCACGGAAGACCGGATAGATATCCCCGGCCGAGACCAGTTGTTGCTGGGCAAAAGTGTCGGAAAAGGCTTCGGCGATGCGCTCGTACTCGTACCACAAGGCCTGATGTTCGCGCGGGGTGATCTCCACGTAAGTGTAGTACTGCACAAAAGGCATGATCTGGTTGATCAGGATGTCGCGGCAGATCGGCGAGTCGTCGTTCCAGTTGTCGCCGTCGGAAGCCTGGGCGGCGTAGATGTTCCATTCATTGCTCGGGTAGCGCTCGGCCATGATCTCCTGCATCAGTTTCAGGGCGCTGGAAACGATGGTGCCGCCGGTCTCGCGGGAATAGAAAAACTCCTCTTCGTCCACTTCGCGGGCGCTGGTGTGGTGGCGGATGAACACCACGTCGATCTTGTCGTAGTTGCGCTTGAGGAACAGGTACAACAGGATGAAGAAGCGCTTGGCGATGTCCTTGGTCGCCTGGGTCATGGAGCCGGAAACGTCCATCAGGCAGAACATCACGGCTTTCGAGCTGGGGTTCGGTTGCTTGATCAGCAGGTTGTACTTGAGGTCGAAAGTATCGAGGAACGGCACCCGATGGATGCGCGCACTGAGCTTCTCGATTTCCGCTTCGAGATCCTGAATGTCGCCGAAGTTGTCGGGTTCTTCGCGTTTGAGTCGCGCCAGTTCCTCTTTGACCTCGCGCAGTTTGGCGCGGCTGCTGCCCGATAGCGCAATACGCCGAGCGTGGGCCGAGCGCAGGGTGCGGATGATGTTGATCCGCGACGGGTTGCCCTCGTTGCTGATTCCCGCACGCACAGTCTTGAAGGTGTCGGTGCCGGTCAGGTTGCGCTTGACCAGGTTGGGCAGTTCGAGATCCTCGAACATGAATTCGAGGAATTCTTCCTGGGTGATCTGGAAGACGAACTCGTCCATGCCTTCGCCGGAGTTGCCGGCCTTGCCCGGCCCACGGCCTCCGCCACCTCCCGGCGGACGGGCGATGTGTTCGCCTGCGGTGAATTCCTTGTTGCCGGGGTGAACCACGGTCTGCTTGCCGCCGCGACCATGGTGAAGCACCGGTTCGTCGATATCGCGACCGGGAATGCTGATCTGCTCGCCGTGCTCCATATCAGTAATGGAACGCCGGCTGACCGCCTCTTCGACAGCCTTCTTGATGTGGTCACGGTAACGCCGCAGGAAGCGCTGACGGTTCACCGTGCTCTTGTTCTTGCCATTGAGACGTCGGTCGATCACATAGCTCATGACTGCTCCTTAGAAGCTGTCCTGCAAAGGGGCGAGCGGTCATGCAGCATTGAACCGAATGCCAAGGGACGTACACGCTCCCCCAAGCGCTTTGGGTGCTGCTTGAACCTCGCTACCGCCTTTCGAACACCTTCCAGAGGCCTGTGTAGCAGAAATTGCGCGCACAGGCCTCGGGCTGACGACAACCGGTCTGACCGGCCGCGGTTTACTGTGATTTTCTGACCCGCAGATACCACTCGGAGAGCAGTCGTACCTGTTTGTCGGTGTAGCCGCGTTCGACCATTCGTGTAACGAAGTCGTTGTGTTTCTGTTGATCCTCTTTGCTGGCCTTGGCGTTGAAGCTGATGACTGGCAGCAGGTCTTCGGTGTTCGAGAACATTTTCTTCTCGATGACCACACGCAGTTTTTCGTAGCTGAGCCAGGTCGGGTTCTTGCCGTTGTTGTTGGCCCGGGCGCGCAACACGAAGTTGACGATTTCGTTGCGGAAATCCTTCGGATTGCTGATGCCGGCCGGTTTCTCGATTTTTTCCAGCTCCTCGTTGAGGGCAACGCGGTTGAGGATCTCGCCGGTTTCCGGATCGCGGTATTCCTGATCCTGAATCCAGAAGTCCGCATACAGCACGTAGCGGTCGAAGATGTTCTGGCCGTACTCGCTGTAAGACTCGAGGTAGGCGGTCTGGATCTCCTTGCCGATGAATTCGATATAACGCGGTGCCAGGTACTCTTTCAGGTAACGCAGATAGCGCTCGCGGGTCTCGGCCTGGAACTGTTCCTGTTCGATCTGCTGTTCCAGCACGTAAAGCAGGTGTACCGGGTTGGCAGCGATTTCATGCGGATCAAAGTTGAAGACCTTGGACAGGATCTTGAACGCGAACCGGGTCGACAGACCGTTCATGCCTTCGTCGACGCCCGCCGCATCGCGGTATTCCTGGATCGACTTGGCCTTCGGATCGGTGTCCTTGAGGTTTTCGCCGTCATACACCCGCATCTTGGAGTAGATGTTGGAGTTTTCCGGCTCCTTCAGGCGTGACAGCACGGTGAACTGCGCCAGCATCTTCAGGGTGTCGGGCGCGCAATGCGCTTTGGCCAGGGAGCTGTTGAACAGCAGTTTGTCGTAGATTTTCACCTCGTCACTCACACGCAGGCAGTACGGCACCTTGACGATGTAGATCCGGTCGATGAAGGCTTCGTTGTTTTTGTTGTTGCGGAAGGTGTGCCACTCCGATTCGTTGGAGTGGGCCAGCAGGATCCCGGTGAACGGAATCGCGCCGAGACCTTCGGTACTGTTGTAGTTGCCTTCCTGAGTGGCGGTCAGCAACGGGTGGAGCACCTTGATCGGTGCCTTGAACATTTCTACGAATTCCATCAAGCCCTGGTTGGCCCGGCACAGCGCACCGGAGTAGCTGTAGGCGTCTGCGTCGTTCTGCGGGAATTCTTCGAGTTTGCGGATATCGACCTTGCCCACCAGCGCGGAGATGTCCTGGTTGTTTTCGTCACCCGGTTCGGTCTTGGCCACGGCGATCTGGTTGAGGATCGACGGGTACAGCTTGACCACGCGGAACTGGCTGATGTCGCCGCCGAATTCGGCCAGGCGCTTGGTGGCCCATGGCGACATGATGGTATTCAGGTAGCGCCGTGGAATGCCGAAGTCCTCCTCGAGGATCGCGCCATCTTCGGTGGCGTTGAACAGACCCAGAGGCGATTCGAATACCGGTGAGCCCTTGATCGCGTAGAAGGGCACTTTTTCGATGAGCTGTTTCAGCTTCTCGGCCAGGGACGACTTGCCGCCGCCGACAGGGCCGAGCAGATAGAGGATCTGTTTCTTCTCTTCCAGGCCCTGAGCGGCATGGCGGAAATACGACACGATCTGGTCGATGCATTCTTCCATCCCGTGGAAGTCTTCAAAGGCCGGATAGCGGCGGATCACCTTGTTGGAAAAGATGCGCGACAGTCTCGAGTTGGTCGAGGTGTCGAGCAGTTCCGGTTCGCCGATGGCCAGCAATAGACGCTCGGCGGCGGAAACGTAGGCACTGCGATCCTTTTTGCACAGTTCCAGGTACTCCTGCAGGGAGAATTCTTCCTGGCGTGTGGACTCGAAGCGTTGTTGGAAGTGGCTAAAGATACTCATGACGTCACCTCGCTCGATACGTGGAGCCGACGCCGGATCACTCAGTCGATGCTGGCAAGCAGCTGCGATGGCAGCTGTTGTTTACCCCCCAGAACACTTTCGCGATCGACAATCGCGAAAGTCACTCCCGATGACCCGTGCGCCGGTGTACCGGCTCTCCCCTGTTTTGGATGGCCTGGGCTTAAGGATAGTTGGGAATTCGGGAGGTAAAGGCGAGATACGTAATTAGTTGTGGCAGACCGTTCGTCTGCCACCGCGCGAGCCCACGGGAGCCGGGGCTTGCACGTTACAAAAAAATTATTCGGAGGTGCCTTGCGCGGTTTCCGAAGGAAAAGTCGTACGCCACAGTTCGAAGCCGCCGTCCATGCTGTAGACGTCGGAGAAGCCCTGGCTCACGAGATACGCGGCGGCACCCTGGCTCGAATTGCCGTGGTAGCAGACCACGACGGTCGGGGCATCGAGGTCGGCGCCCTGGATGAAAGCATGCAGGGAATGATTATCCAGATGCTTCGAGCCGCTGATGTGCAGTGCGGCAAATGTTGCCGGGTCACGGACGTCGACGACCACAGCACCTTGCTCGCGCAGGGCCTGGGCTTGTTCCGGGGGGATACGTTTGAATTCGCTCATGGCGGGCTCCTGTGGCTCGGCTGAAAACGCAGTCTAGCGCGGGGCGCTGACGGGAGAAGATTCGGTGATCAGTGGTGCGACGCTGGGCAGGACGGCCCCGTGTTCGTCGCATTTGCATGACAGGCGTTCGCCGCTGTCGACATTCATCAGGGTCAGGCTGCCGCCCCAGACGCAACCGGTGTCGAGGGCGCAGATGCCGGGTTCCTGGACGTTGCCTTCCAGCGCCGCCCAGTGACCGAAAATGATCCGCAGGCCACGGGTCTTGCGTTCCTTGTGCTGGAACCAGGGCTTGTAGCCCGGCGGCGCGGTGTCGAGGCCTTCCTTGCTCTTGAGGTCGAGCTTGCCTTCGGCGGTGCAGAAACGCATGCGGGTGAAGTAATTGGTGATGACTCGCAGGCGTGTCACGCCTTTGAGGTCGCTGTCCCATTTCGCCGGCTCGTTACCGTACATGCCGTCGAGAAAGGGTGGAAGCAGGTTGTCGTCACGCAGCGCGGTCTCGACTTCTTCAGCGTACTTGAGCGCCTTGCGCAGCGACCATTGCGGCGGGATGCCCGCATGCACCATGGCCACTTCGCGTTGTTCGTCGTAGTGCATGAGTTTCTGCTGACGCAGCCATTCCATCAGTTCGGCGCAGTCCGGCGCTTCAAGGATTTCACGCAGCGTGTCGGACTTCTTCATGCGCTCGATGTTCTTCGCCGCAGCCAGCAGGTGCAGGTCGTGGTTGCCGAGGACGCAGACCAGCGAGTCGCGCATGCCATAAAGGAAGCGCAGGGTTTCCAGCGACTGCGGGCCCCGATTGACCAGATCGCCCACCAGCCACAGGCGATCCAGAGCCGGGTCGAACGCGACCTGCTTGAGCAGGCACTTGAGTGGTTCGAGGCAGCCTTGCAGGTCGCCGACGGCATACGTCGCCATCAGTGCAGGGCTCCGGGAACGGCGAGGCGGAAGGGCTTGATGATCGCATCGAAATGCTTGCCGTCGTCGGCGACCATTTCGTAGGTGCCTTGCATGGTGCCGACCTTGGTAGTCATCACCGTGCCGCTGCTGTAGGTGTGGCTTTTGCCGGCACCGATCAACGGTTGCTGGCCAACCACGCCGGCGCCGCGCACTTCTTCGACATGCCCGTCGCCATCGGTGATCACCCAGTGGCGCGACATCAGGCGAGCCGGTTGCTCGCCATTGTTCTGCACGGTGATGGTGTAGGCGAAGGCAAAGCGCTCGTGCTCGGGTTGCGATTGGTCTGCCAGATAGTGGGTAACGACACTGACATCGACCTGGTAGCGAGGATCGGACATGCAAAAGGCCTTAAAAACGAAGCGGGACGCGGGGCGTAGCTGATTGGGATTCAGTCTAGGCAAGTATCGGGCAGTAGACCAGAGTTGGCGTCCCGCCCGATAGCGATCATTGCCGGTCAGTAGGCTTCAGGTGCTTTCGCCGGCTGTTCGGCGAGCTTGTCGGCCAAGCGCACGAACGCGGCCAGATCGAGTTGCTCGGGGCGCAGGCTGCCATCGACGCCGGCGGCTTCGATTTCGGCGTTGCTCAGCAACTGCTTGAGGGTGTTGCGCAGGGTCTTGCGACGCTGGTTGAAGGCTTCACGCACCACGCGTTCGAGCAGGCGATGATCCTTGGCTGGATGCGGCAGCACTGCGTGCGGTACCAGACGGACGATCGCCGAGTCGACTTTCGGCGGCGGATTGAACGCGCCCGGGCCGACGTTGAACAGGTGTTCGACCCGGCAATGGTACTGAACCATGATCGACAGACGGCCCCAATCGCCGCCACCAGGACCTGCGGCCAGACGCTCGACCACTTCCTTCTGCAGCATGAAGTGCATGTCGCGGATGATGCCGGCGTTGTTCAGCAGGTGGAAAATCAGCGGCGTGGAGATGTTGTACGGCAGGTTGCCGACCACGCGCAGACTGTTCGGCGCAGCGTTCAGGCTGTTGAAATCGAACTTCAGCGCATCGCCCTGATGCAGGTTGAAATTGCTCTTGTTGGCAAACTGCTGGTTGAGGATCGGGATCAGATCCTTGTCCAGCTCTACTACGTCCAGCTGTGCGCCGGAGTTGAGGATGCCGGCGGTCAATGCGCCCTGGCCCGGCCCGATTTCCAGCATGCGGTCGCCGGCCTTGGCACTGATGGAGCGCAGGATGCGGTCGATGACGCCGGCATCGTGCAGGAAGTTCTGGCCAAAGCGTTTGCGCGCCTTGTGTTGGTATTGCTCGGTCATAAACGGGTCTCGGCCATCTGGTAGGCGGTTTCCAGGGCGACTTGCAGGCTGCCGGTGTCGATCTTGCCGCTGCCGGCCAGATCCAGGGCGGTGCCATGGTCGACCGACGTGCGGATGATCGGCAGGCCCAGGGTCACGTTGACCGCAGCGCCGAAGCCTTTGTATTTCAGCACGGGCAGGCCCTGGTCGTGGTACATCGCCAGCACTGCGTCGCAGTGCTCCAGATATTTGGGGGTAAACAGAGTGTCGGCAGGCAGCGGGCCACGAAGGTCCATGCCCTCGCCGCGCAGGCGCTCCAATGTGGGTTCGATGATGTCGATTTCTTCATGGCCCAGGTGTCCGCCTTCACCGGCGTGCGGGTTGAGCCCGCAGACCAGGATACGCGGCTGGGCGATGCCGAATTTTTGTTGCAGGTCGGCGTGCAGAATTCGCGTGACCCGCTCCAGCCGCTCCGGCGTGATCGCATCGGCGATGTCGCGCAAGGGCAGGTGAGTGGTGACCAGCGCCACGCGCAAACCGCGGGTGGCGAGCATCATGACTACCTGGGCGGTGTGAGTCAGGTCGGCGAGAAATTCGGTGTGACCGGAAAATGCGATGCCCGATTCGTTGATCACGCCTTTGTGCACCGGGGCGGTGATCATTCCGGCGAAGTCGCCGTTCAGACAGCCATTGCCGGCGCGGGTCAGGGTTTCGAGGACGAATGCGGCGTTGGCCTTGTCCAGTTGCCCGGCGATCACGGGGGCGCTGAGCGGGGTGTCCCAGACGTACAGGCTGTTGGCGGGCGCCGGAGCGTCCGGCCAGTGGTCAGGCGCAACTTCCAGCAAACTGACGGCCAGCCCCAACTGCGCGGCCCGCTCTTGGAGCAGGTCGCGGCTGGTGATGGCAATCAGGGGGTGTGGCTGGGCTTGCGAGGCGAGCAGCAGGCACAGGTCGGGACCGATGCCGGCCGGTTCGCCGGGTGTCAGCGCGAAACGCTTGGGTTTCACTGCGCTGCCTGGTCTGCACCAGGGAGTTTGATCTCTACGTACGCTTCGTCACGGATCTGACGCAGCCAGGTTTGCAGCTCTTCGTCGTATTTGCGGTTACGCAGTACAGTCATCGCTTGCTGCTCCCGGGCCTGTTCGGTGCTGTCGGTGGCGCGACGGCCAAGGACTTCCAGAACGTGCCAGCCGTACTGGGTCTGGAACGGCTTGGACAGCTGACCCTGCGGGGACTTGGCCATCACTGCGCGGAATTCCGGTACCAGTGCGTTCGGGTCGATCCAGTTCAGGTCGCCGCCGTTGAGGGCAGAGCCCGGGTCTTCCGAATACTTCTTGGCCAGTTCGGCGAAATCTTCACCGGCTTCGATGCGGTTGTAGAGCGACTGAGCCAGTTCCTTGGTCTTGGCTTCGTCGCGAACCGGACTCGGCTTGACCAGAATGTGGCGTACATGCACTTCGTCGCGCATCTGGCTTTCGCCACCACGTTTTTCCAGCAGCTTAAGGATGATGAAGCCACCCGGGGTGCGTGCTGGTTGAGTGATATCGCCAGCCGTCATGCTGCTCAGTTCACGGTCGAACGGCGGTGGCAGTTGAGCGGCTTTACGCCAGCCCATATCGCCGCCTTCCAGGGCGTTGTCACTGGCGGAGTTGGCCACGGCCATCTGGCCGAAGTCAGCGCCTTGCTTGAGCTGCTGGTAAACGTCCATCGCCTTGCGTGCAGCACTCTGAATCGCTTCGGAGTTGGCGCTTTCCGGGGTCGGAATCAGGATGTTGGCCAGGTGCAGCTCTTCGGACAGTTGCATCTTGCCCAGGTCGGAGGCGAGGAAGTTCTTCACTTCCTGTTCCGATACCTGAATGCGTTCGGCCACGCGGCGCTGACGCACACGGCTGATGACCATTTCACGACGGATCTGCTCGCGAGCGTCCTCGTAGGACAGGCCATCGCGAGACAGGGCGATGCGGAACTGTTCCGGGGTCATGTTGTTGCGCTGGGCAATGGTGCCGACAGCCTGGTTCAGCTCTTCATCGGTGATGCGGATACCGGAACGTTCGCCGATCTGCAGTTGCAGGTTTTCGACGATCAGGCGCTCGAGCACCTGTTGATCCAGTACGCCCGGAGGCGGCAGACCGCCGCCACGCTTGGCGATGGTTTGCTGAACTTCGTGGACGCGTTGATCCAGCTGGCTCTGCATGACCACGTCGTTGTCGACGATGGCCACCACTTTATCGATGGACTGCACCGCGGCGTTGGCCGCGGTACCCAGGAACAGCGCGCCCAGCATCAGCGGGCGCAGACAATCAGAAAGCTTGGTCTTCACGTTGACGATAACCTTGGATGCCTTTGTCGAGGAAGCTCTCTACCTTGGCGCCAGTGAGGCCGCCGAGTCCCTTCAGAACAATTTGGAGGAAGACGCCGTGGTCGCCTTTTTCGTTTTCCGGGGCGTTCTGACTGAATTCGTCATAGCTGACCCAGTAACGGTTGATCAGGCGCAGTTTCCAGCAGCAGTTGTCATATTCGAAACCACCGAAGGCTTCCAGCGTGCGATTGCGGTTGTAGTCGTACTGCCAGCGGCTGATCGCGCTCCACTGTGGAACGATCGGCCAGATGACCGAGAAGTCATGCTGCTGGATCTTGTAGTAGTCCTTCACGTAGCCAGGCTGGCCCGGAGTGCCGTAGTCACCACCACCCACCGACCATTTACCGGTGTTCTGGTCGTAACGGACCTGGTCGTTGCGATAGCGATAGCCGAGGTTGACCACCTTGTTCGGGTTGTCTTCAGGCTGGTAGTGGAACATCGCGCTGCCGGATCGCGGGCTGCGGCTGTCCGGATCCCAGTTGTAATCGGCAGTGGTGCGCCAGTCGCGGTTCCAGCGGTATTCGTATTCCAGTGCGTAAGGCGAAACATTAGCCTTGGCGTCATCCCGATCGTTGAACGCGATGCCTGGAAGTTGAACCTCGCGATCCTTGAAGTACAGAGCCTGGCCGACGCTGATGCGTTGACGCTCGAAACCGTCGTCTTCGATCCAGCGACTGGTCACGCCCAGCGACAGCTTGTTCTCGTCGCCAACACGGTCGGCGCCGGAGAAGCGGTTGTCACGGAACAGCGATGCGTAGTTGAAGGTGTATTCGCTGGAGTCGAATACCGGAATGTCTTCCTGATCCACCTTGGGTACATAGAGGTAGAACATGCGCGGCTCAAGCGTCTGGCGGTAGTTCTTGCCAAAGAAGGACGTATTGCGGTCGAAGTACAGGCCACCGTCAACGCTGGCGATCGGTACGCCGCGACTCTGGTTGCTGTCGAAGGTGCCGTTGAGTTTGTTTTGCTCGGCATTTTGCGTCGCAATGTCGCGTTTGCCTTGACCATCCAGATCCAGTTGATACTGGGTGTATTGGTACTTCAGCGACGGCTTCAGGAAACCATAGGTCCAGTTCATCGGCAGGCTGACGCCTGGCTTCAGATTCAAACGGTCGCCATTGGCGCGAGCGAGGCCGAAAACGTTCGAGTCGAGACGACGCTCCGATGTTCCATCCTCGTTGATGAAATTGCCACTTTTCAGATCGCGATCAAACCGGACGAGCTCGGTCTCGTAATTGAAGTCCAGGCCTTCCGGGTGATATGGCAGCTTGCCATTGAAGGTGATCTGCGGCAGGCGGTCATACGGTGTGATGTTCGATACGGTTGCCAGCTGGTACGCCTGGGCGTTCAAACGGGCGGTGTAGCTGTCGCCACGATAGGTGACCGAGCCCTGCTGGTTCACGTAGTCGGCACTTTTCACGCCGATCTGGTCGGTCTGCAGATCCTGGAAGTAATAAGGATCGCTGATCTTGGTGTAATCCACCTGGGTGAACACGCGGGAGTCGAGACCACCCTTGTGTTGCCAGTTGTACATGTAGCGGGTCTTGTCGTAGTCGGTCTGACCCTTGCGCTCGTCGTCCTCGTCGTTGAGGTACGCCGCACCGAACTGACCTTCGCTCGACTTGGTCAGGTAACGGAATTCGCCTTCCATCAGCATGCCGCGCTTGGCCATGTAGCGTGGATACAACGTGGCATCGTAGTTCGGCGCCAGGTTGAAGTAGTACGGGGTGACCAGCATGAAGCCGGTGTCGCTGCCGGTGCCGATGGTCGGCGGCAGGAAGCCCGACTGACGACGGTCGTCGATCGGGAAGTAGATGTACGGCGTGTACAGGACAGGAATGTCCTTGACCCGCAGTGTCACGTTGGTCGCGGTACCGAAACCGGTGGCAGGGTTCAGGGTGATGTTGTTGCCCTTGAGCTGCCAGGCGTTGCTGTTCGGTTCGCACGTGGTGTACGTGCCGTCCTTCAGGCGGATGATCGCGTTTTCGGCACGCTTGGCGTACAGCGCGTTACCGCGGATGCGCGACTTGTGCATCACGTATTCGGCGTTGTCGACCTTGGCTTCACCGGTGTCCAGCTGTACATCGGCGTGGTCGCCGACGATCAGCGCGCCGTTGTCGCGAATGCGCACGTTGCCCGCCAGTTCGCCACGGCTTTCGGCTTGATACAGGTTGGCCTCGTCGGCTTCGACCTGCATGCTGCCCTGACGCATGACCACGTCACCGGCCAGACTCGCGACCTGCGAATCCTGCTGATAACGCGACGCCTTGGCGCCGATGAAGGTCGGGGCGTCACTTTTATTCGTCTTGTCATTCATGCCAGGACGAATCGGTTCGATATAGGAACCAGAGCAGTAAGGACCGGTTTCGGCCAGTTGGGCGGCGGTGAGCTTCTCGCGCGGAACCCAGTCGAGGTGACTGTAGTCTTCGCTACGGGATTTCAGGCCACGGCCCTTGGACTCGGTAACCAGTACCGGCTTGGGCCCGGACTCCGCAGTGGAGCCGCTCTCGGCCGGGGCTTCGCCGGCGGCGCTGACGGCACTGCCGTCATGCACGGGACGCGGCGGCAAGGCAGCGGCCGGCGTCTTCGGCGAGCAGGCCCAGCCTCCCGTTGCCGAGACGGCGCAGTCATACTGCTCGGCGGCAACAACGAATGAACTGGCCAGAGGTTGCATAGCCAGCAGACTGCCGGTTACCAACAACGGAAATTTTTTACGAAACGCGGGGGATTTCAATGCCATCTTATTAGTCCGGGCTTCCTGCGTGCCATCTGCCCGCGGTGTGGGCCGCACGCCTCTCGATGGTCTGAAAAAGATGCTGGATAATAAAGCATGACCCGCTTGACGGCTAGCGCCGTCGGAGACCCTTGCAATGCCTGATCAAGATGTACGCTTGCAACACCTGAAAGTTTGGCTCGATGAACAGCTGGCAACCCTTTTTGCCGATCAGGGCTGGGGAGCCGTACCCCCGGCCACGTTGACCGCGGCCAGCAGCGACGCGAGTTTCCGCCGGTATTTCCGTTGGGAAGGCGCGGGTCGCAGCTTCGTCGTGATGGACGCGCCGCCGCCTCAGGAAAACTGCAAACCGTTCGTGGATATCGCCTTTTTGCTGGCGAAATCCGGCATCAACGTGCCGAAAATTTATGCCGAGGACCTCGAACGCGGGTTTCTTTTGCTCAATGACCTGGGCAACAAGACTTATCTGGACGTGATCGACAGCGAAAATGCCGACGCGTTATTCAGCGATGCCCTGCAAGCGCTGCTGGCTTTTCAGCAGCTGCCGATGGTGGCACCGCTGCCGAGCTATGACGTCGCGTTGTTGCGCCGCGAGCTGGAACTGTTTCCCGAGTGGTACGTGAAACGCGAGCTGGGCGTCGAGTTCGATGCTACCCAACAGCAGCAGTGGCAAAAGGTCAGCGATCTGCTGATCGACAGCGCCCTGGCCCAGCCGAAAGTGCTGGTGCACCGTGACTACATGCCGCGCAACCTGATGCTCAGCGAGCCGAATCCCGGCGTGCTGGATTTCCAGGACGCCGTGTATGGCCCGGTGACCTACGACGTGACCTGCCTGTTCAAGGACGCCTTCCTCAGCTGGCCTGAAGAACGTGTGCGCGGCTGGCTGGAAAGCTACTGGCAGCAGGCGTCGGCGCTGAACATCCCGGTGCAGCCGGACTTCGAAGAGTTCCTGCGTGCCAGCGACCTGATGGGCGTGCAGCGCCATCTGAAAGTCATCGGCATCTTCGCCCGCATCAGCCATCGCGATGGCAAGCCGCGTTACCTCGGCGATGTGCCGCGTTTCTTTTCTTATATAGAAGCGGTCATCGCTCGCCGTCCCGAGCTTGCGGATCTGCAGGCACTGCTCGCGAGCCTGCGTGGCGGAGTGACGGCATGAAGGCAATGATTCTGGCGGCGGGCAAAGGCGAGCGCATGCGCCCGCTGACCCTGACCACCCCGAAACCGCTGGTGCGCGCCGGCGGCGTGCCGCTGATTGAATACCACCTGCGTGCCCTCGCGGCGGCCGGTTTCAATGAGATCGTGATCAACCATGCCTGGCTGGGACAGCAGATCGAAGATCATCTGAGCGATGGTTCGCAATTCGGCGTGTCGATCCAGTACTCGCCGGAGGGCGAGCCACTGGAAACCGGCGGCGGCATTTTCCGCGCCTTGCCGCTGTTGGGCGACGACGCGTTTCTGGTAGTCAACGGTGACATCTGGACCGATTACGACTTCAGCGTGCTGCATCAGCCGATCAACGGCCTGGCGCATCTGGTGCTGGCGGACAACCCGGCCCATCACCCGACAGGCGACTTCACCCTGACCGACGGCCAGGTGCGTGATGGCCAGGCCGATGCGGCGACCCTGACCTACAGCGGCATCGCCGTCCTGCATCCGCAGTTGTTCGACGGCTGCACTGACGGTGCCTTCAAACTGGCGCCGCTGCTGCGAAAAGCCATGGCGGATGGGCAGGTGACTGGCGAGCGGTTGAAAGGTCACTGGGTCGATGTCGGTACGCACGAGCGTCTGGCCGAAGCTGAAGCCTTGATAGAAGCGAGTCGCTGATATGTTGTGGCCAGGGACTCTGATTGGAGCCGGAGCGGGTTTTGCTATCGCCAGCATTCCGGGGGCCATGCTTGGGGCTTTGTTGGGGCAGGCGCTGGATCGACGCCTGCATTTACAGAGCTGGGGGCATTTGCGGGAAAAACTCGGCGGGCGGCCGATGCTGCGCAACGACGAATTGTTGTTCGTGTTGCTCGGGCGTCTGGCCAAGAGCGACGGGCGGGTCACGGACGGTCACATTCAGCAGGCGCGTCAGGAAATGCGCTCGCTGGAAATGAGCGAGCCGGCACAGCGCCGGGCGATTGCCGCGTTCAATCGCGGCAAGTCCGGCAACGACAATCTGCGCGGTTATCTGCGTCGCTTGAGTGCTCAACCCCATGCGGCCGAAGGCGTGTTGCGCGCCTGCTGGCGAATGGTCTGGGCCGATGGCCGGGCTGGTGTCAGCGAGCGTGAATTGCTGGCGCAGTGGGGCAAGTGGCTGGGCTGGACGACGCACCAGATCCAGGCGCTGGCGGCGGACTACGAGCCGCACAAGCGTCCGATCGTCAGCGCGGCGGTGAGCTATCAGGAAGCGATGCGCCTGCTCGGCGTATCGGCCACCAGCGAACCGGCGCAGATCAAGCGTGCCTATCGACGCCTGCTCAGCCGGCATCACCCGGACAAGGTGGCCGGGACAGGTGCCACGCCGGCGCAGGTGCGCGAGGCCACCGAGAGGACCCGCGAATTGCACAATGCCTACACGTTGATTCGCGAACGGCGGGATTTTCGCTAGGCATAAAAAAATCGCAGCGTTGGGCTGCGATTTTTTTTGTCTGCGTTTTGACAGTCCCGGCTCTTCAGTCCGGGCTTTGCGGATTCAACCAGCCACGCACCCGGCGGAACAATTGCTCCTGCTCGGCCTTGTTGTCTGGCAGGGCCTTGAGTGCGACCTGACTGAACGCGGACGTCTTCAGCCGCTTGCTCGCCTGCAGGCGTTCCAGTGCCGCGTTGCGGTCCAGCGCCTTATCCATGTAGAAGATGTCCGCCGTCGGCAGCTTCAGGGTCGGCGTCAGTTCCACCAGCTCCGGTTTGGCCTTGGCCGGCGTCTGCGCGGCTACCAGCACCAGCTTCTCGACTTGCGAGCTTTGTCGCTCGCTCATGTAGCGCGCCGCCCAGTAAGCGCCGGTGCCATGACCGAGGACGACGATGCTGCGCGCGCTCTGTTGTTCTGCGTAGGCCAGTGCCGCGTCGATGCGGGCGAAGATTCGCTCGGCGTCGGCCTTGGACTGTTCTTCGGTGGATTCAGCCACGACCTTGTCGGCCACATCGGCTTCGCCACCGGCGGCTTGTTCGATCGGCTCGGCGGTGGTCGAATCCTTGCTGCCTGGGTCGACGGTTTTCGGCGCGGCGGGTGCTTCGACCACGCGCGGTGCGATGGCATCGCTTTGCAGATCGGGCAGGGTGATACTCAGGCTGCTCCACTCGACGTCCGGCAACTTGCGGCGCAACGGGCCGATCGCCTGGGGCCAGTCTGCGGTTTCGCCGGCACCGGGAATGAGGATCACCGCGCCTTTGGGTTCGGCGGTGTTGGCCGGTTTCCACAGGGCGAGGAAGGTGTCGCTGCCCGCTTGCAGTTGCTGTTGTTCCTGGGCCGGAACCTTGCGTTCGAGTGCCGCGGCTTCTTCCTGACTACGCTCAAGCAGAGGCTGTCGTTCGGCCGGTTTTTCTTCGGCGGGGGTGGGTGCCGGATCCGCGGCTTCGACGGAAAACGCACAAGGCAGGATCAGCGACAGGCACAATGCTGGCATTGCCAGGCGATAGACAGGGGGCATCGGTTATTCCAGGCCAGAAGTTATCCCGGCAGCCTAATGGGTTGGTCAGAATTTGTCAGTGTATGAGACTTCAATGATGCGTTTTTGCTGCCTGTGGGTTATCGGCTGTCTGGCGTTTCCCTTGATGGGCTGGGCGGCGCCTGCGCCACCGAGCCACCTCGCGCGGTTGTCGGCGAGCGAACAACAGTGGCTCGCGCAGCACAATGAATTGCGCGTGGGCCTGGTGTTGCAGGCGCCGTACGCGCAATACGACCGACGCTTGCAGCGGCTGTCGGGGGCCAACGTCGAAGTCATGAAAGCATTGGCCAAGGCGCTGAATGTCGAGCTGAGCTGGCGCAACTTTCAGGATCTGGCACAACTCGAGGCCGCTGCCCGGGACGGCGAGATCGACATCGCCCCGGGCCTGACCCAGACCCCGGGCGGGCTGCGTCTGTGGCAGTTCTCCGACCCGTACATGCGTGTGCCGCAACTGGTGGTCAGCGACCAGAAAAGCAGCGCGACCGTGGAGCTGGAAAAACTCGACAGCCAGACCCGCGTCGCCGTGCGCATGCCCGGCGTCACCGCCGATTACCTGCGCGGCAACTATCCCCACCTGAATCTGCAAGGCGTACCGATGGAGCGCCAGGCGCTGCAACTGTTGCTGAGTCAGCAGGCGTCCTACGCGGTGGTCGATGAGGCGCAGCTCGGTCGGCTGTCGGCGGAACCGGAGTTTGCCGGGCTGGTGGTGGTCGGTGACATTGGGTTGCCGCAACTGCTGCGCATCGGCACCCGCCGCGACTGGCCGGAGCTTGCTGGCATCGTTGAAAGCGCCCTGCGCGCAATTCCGGCCAAGGATCTGGAACGCCTGCATGCGCAGTGGCTGCAACCCAAGTACCCACGGCTCTCCGAGTCGCCGGGCTTCTGGCAGAACCTGAGTCTGTTGTTCGCGGTGCTGCTGCTCAGTTGCGTGGCCATCGTTTTCTGGCAACGCCGCCAGCAACGCAGTCTTGAACAACGCCTGTTCGACGCGCGCGAAGACATCGCCCTGCGTGCCGCCAGCGAAGAGGCCCTGCGTCTGACTCAGTTTTCCATCGATCAAAGCACCGTCGGCATTCTCTGGGTCAACTGGGACAGTCATGTGCGTTACGCCAACCGTGCGGCAGAAAACATGCTCGGTTATCCACAGGGCGCGATCATCGACCGGCCGTTGATCGACTTCGAACCGGGCCTGCACATGGATCGCTGGCTCAACCTGTGGAAGCGCGCCCGGGCCAGCGAAGAAGGGCCGCTGAGTTTTGAAACCAACTGTGTGCGCGCCGATGGCAGTGTGCTGCCGGCGGACGTGTCGCTGAGCTTCCTGCGTTTTCGCGATGGCGAGTACCTGGTGGTTTATCTCACCGATGTTACCGAACGCCGTCGTGCCCTGGCTGCGTTGCAGGAAAGCGAGGCGCGGCTGCAAGGCATCGCGGCCAATGTGCCGGGGCTGGTGTTCCGTCTTGAGCGCGCACCGGTCACCGGGCAAATCGACTTTGCCTACATCAGTGAGGGCAGCGAAAGTCTGGTCGGCTACGCGCCGGCCGCCATCGCCCATCGCGACATGGGCCTGCGCAGTCTGGTGCATCCGGATGACCGGGCCGCTTATCACCAGACCCAGGATCAGGCGCTGGACACCGACAGCGACTGGTCGTGGCAGGGCCGGATTCTCACGCGCCAGGGCGAACAGCGCTGGGCCGAGATCAAGGCCATCACCCGTCAGCTGGAAGGCGGTTCCTATGTCTGGGACGGCATTGTCTGGGACATCACCGAAAGCAAACGCATCGAACTGGAACTGGCGGCCTCCCGCGAACAACTGCGCGAACTGTCGGCGCACCTCGAAAGCGTGCGTGAAGAGGAAAAGGCGCGCATTGCCCGCGAGGTTCACGATGAGCTGGGGCAGATGCTGACGGTGCTGAAACTGGAGACGTCGATGTGCGAACTGGCCTACGCGCAACTCGACCCGGGTCTGAACGAACGCCTGAACAGCATGAAGCGCCTGATCGCCCAGTTGTTCCAGTTGGTGCGCGATGTGGCGACGGCGCTGCGCCCGCCGATCCTCGATGCCGGGATCGCCTCGGCGATCGAGTGGCAGGCGCGGCGGTTCGAGGCGCGCACGCAAATTCCGTGTCTGGTGCAGGTGCCGGACAACCTTGCGCCGCTCAGCGACGCCAAGGCCATCGGCCTGTTCCGCATTCTTCAGGAGGCGCTGACCAACGTCATGCGCCACGCCCAGGCGCATACTGTGGAACTGACGCTGGCGCAGGAAGGCGACGAATTGTGTCTGACGGTCAGCGATGATGGCGTAGGATTTGTCGCCGCTGCCGGCAGGCCGACGTCCTTCGGACTGGTGGGCATGCGCGAGCGGGTGTTGATCATGGGCGGGCAGCTGTCACTCGACAGCGAGCCGGGCGAGGGCACCACGCTGAGCGTGCGGGTGCCACTGGATGAGGAGAAGTAAGTGATCCGTGTACTGGTAGCCGAAGACCACACCATCGTTCGCGAAGGCATCAAGCAATTGATCGGCTTGGCCAAGGATCTGCAAGTGGTGGGGGAGGCGAGCAATGGCGAGCAATTGCTGGAAACCCTGCGTAACGTGCCCTGCGAAGTGGTGCTGCTGGATATCTCGATGCCTGGCGTCAACGGGCTCGAAGCGATTCCGCGGATCCGCGCGCTGAACCATCCGCCGGCGATTCTGGTGCTGTCGATGCACGACGAGGCGCAGATGGCCGCCCGGGCGCTGAAGATCGGCGCCGCCGGGTATGCGACCAAGGACAGCGATCCGGCGCTGCTGCTGACGGCGATTCGCAAGGTCGCGGCGGGCGGGCGCTACATCGACCCGGAGCTGGCCGACCGCATGGTCTTCGAAGTCGGCCTGACCGATGCGCGGCCGCTGCACTCGTTGCTGTCGGAGCGCGAGTTCTCGGTGTTCGAACGCCTGGCCCAGGGCGCCAACGTCAACGACATCGCCCAGCAACTGGCCCTGAGCAGCAAGACCATCAGTACCCACAAGGCGCGGCTGATGCAGAAACTCAACATCACTTCGCTCGCCGAGCTGGTGAAGTACGCGATGGAACACAAGCTCCTCTGAGCGACATATCCAATAGCGACAGGCGCTTTTGCCGGTTCTGACGGCTTGAGCCCCGACTCATGCGTCGGGTTTGCCAAAACGCGCCATCCTTGTAGGGCAATCCCTACCCCCGGCCTTCCATCCGGCTGAGGCGATTCTCTCCTGCGCCCCGATTTGCGTGACTGCGAGCAGCCACTAGGCTTAATCCCACAGCAGTCATCAATAACAAAGGTGTGGGTATGAGCCAGGTCGAATCAAACGCAGGGGCCAGCGATGTGCTGGTCAGCTTTCGTGGAGTGCAGAAGAGCTACGACGGCGAGAACCTGATCGTCAAAGACCTCAACCTGGACATTCGCAAGGGCGAATTCCTCACCTTGCTCGGGCCGTCCGGCTCCGGCAAGACCACCAGCCTGATGATGCTCGCCGGTTTCGAAACCCCGACCGCCGGTGAAATCCTCCTGGCCGGGCGGGCGATCAACAACGTGCCGCCGCACAAGCGCGATATCGGCATGGTGTTCCAGAACTATGCGCTGTTCCCGCACATGACCGTCGCCGAAAACCTCGCGTTTCCGCTGACCGTGCGCGGCCTGAACAAAAGCGACGTCAGCGACAAGGTCAAGAAAGTCCTGAGCATGGTCCAGCTCGACGCGTTCGCATCGCGTTATCCGGCGCAATTGTCCGGCGGCCAGCAACAACGTGTGGCGTTGGCCCGTGCGCTGGTGTTCGAGCCACAGCTGGTGCTGATGGACGAACCGCTCGGCGCTCTCGACAAACAATTGCGCGAACACATGCAGATGGAAATCAAACACCTGCACCAGCGCCTTGGCGTGACCGTGGTCTACGTGACCCACGACCAGGGCGAAGCCCTGACCATGTCCGACCGCGTTGCCGTATTCCATCAGGGCGAGATCCAGCAGATCGCGCCGCCACGCACCCTCTACGAAGAACCGAAAAACACCTTCGTCGCCAACTTCATCGGCGAGAACAACCGCCTCAACGGT
>NZ_JAIHBA010000018.1:121053-122393 GCF_019718735.1 Pseudomonas sp. RIT778
GCCTCAACGGTTCGAGCGACCAATGCGTCAACCGCTTCTCCGGGCGGGTGGCCGAATTCATCTATCTGGGCGACCACGTCCGGGTGCGCCTGGAAGTCTGCGGCAAGACCGACTTCTTCGTGAAACAACCGATTGCCGAGCTCGATCCAGCGCTCGCGGTCGGCGACGTGGTTCCGCTTGGCTGGCAGGTCGAGCACGTTCGTGCGCTCGACCCACTTCTAGAGGCGCACTGAAACGCCCCGCAATACCAACACCAACCCTGCACGTGGAGAGAACAATAAATGTTGAGATCCCTGAAGTTCACAGCCCTGACCCTGGGCCTGATGGGTGCGGCAAGCGCAATGGCCGCTGGGCCGGATCTGACTGTGGTGTCGTTTGGCGGGGCGAACAAGGCGGCGCAAGTCAAAGCCTTCTACGCACCGTGGGAAGCGGCGGGCAACGGCAAGATCGTCGCTGGTGAGTACAACGGTGAGATGGCCAAGGTCAAAGCCATGGTCGACACCAAGAGCGTGTCCTGGGATCTGGTAGAGGTTGAATCGCCGGAACTGTCCCGTGGCTGCGACGAAGACATGTTCGAGCAACTGGATCCTGCGTTGTTCGGCAAATCCGAAGACTACGTCAAAGGCGCGATCCAGCCATGTGGCGTGGGCTTCTTCGTGTGGTCGACCGTGCTGGCCTACAACGCCGACAAACTGAAAACCGCACCGACCAGCTGGGCGGATTTCTGGGACACCAAGAAATTCCCGGGCAAGCGCGGCCTGCGCAAAGGCGCCAAGTACACCCTCGAATTCGCACTGATGGCCGACGGCGTTGCGCCGAAAGACGTCTACAAGGAACTGGCCAGCAAGGGCGGTCAGGATCGCGCGTTCAAGAAACTCGACGAGCTGAAACCGAACATCCAGTGGTGGGAAGCCGGCGCCCAGCCGCCGCAATACCTCGCTTCCGGTGACGTGGTCATGAGCTCGGCCTACAACGGTCGTATCGCCGCCGTGCAGAAAGAATCCAACCTGAAAGTGGTGTGGAACGGCGGCATCTACGACTTCGACGCCTGGGCCATCCCGAAAGGCCTGGACGCCAAGCGTGCCGAAGCGGCGAAGAAATTCATCGCGTTCTCGGTGCAGCCGCAACAGCAGAAGACCTACTCGGAAAACATCGCCTACGGCCCGGCCAACTCTCAGGCAGTGCCGTTGCTGGACAAGGCGATCCTGAAAGACATGCCGACCACTCCGGAAAACATCGCCAACCAGGTGCAGATCGACGTCAGCTTCTGGGCTGACAACGGCGAGCAACTGGAGCAGCGCTTCAATTCCTGGGCTGCGAAGTAACCAGAGGGCTCGCTC
>NZ_JAIHBA010000018.1:122493-148006 GCF_019718735.1 Pseudomonas sp. RIT778
CATGCCGACCACTCCGGAAAACATCGCCAACCAGGTGCAGATCGACGTCAGCTTCTGGGCTGACAACGGCGAGCAACTGGAGCAGCGCTTCAATTCCTGGGCTGCGAAGTAACCAGAGGGCTCGCTCTCCTGTGGGAGCGAGCCTGCTCGCGATTGCGGTGTGTCAGTCGGCATCAATGTTGAATCCGAAGGCGCTATCGCGAGCAGGCTCGCTCCCACATTCTCGATTGATCAAAGATTTGCGGAGTACGTCATGGCCATCGCCGTTCCCCTGAACGAGGGCAACAGCCCCACCTTGAAGCAGCGGCTCAAGCACGCCGAGCGGGTCAACCGCTGGAAGGCCCAGGCGCTGATCGCGCCGCTGGTGCTGTTTCTGTTGCTGGTGTTCCTGGTGCCGATCGTGGCGCTGCTCTATAAAAGCGTCGGCAACCCGGAAGTGGTCGGCGGCATGCCGCGCACCGTGACCGCGATTGCTGCGTGGGACGGCCGCGGCCTGCCCGCAGAACCGGTCTACAAAGCCGCCAGCGAAGACCTCGCCGAAGCGCGCAAAAACCAGACCCTGGGCGATCTGTCCAAGCGTCTGAACATGGAGTTGGCCGGCTATCGCAGCCTGCTGACCAAAACCGCCCGCTCGCTGCCATTCGCCAGCGAACCGGCCTCTTATAAAGAAGCGCTGGAAGGCCTCGACGAGCGTTGGGGCGATCCAGCTTACTGGCAAGCGGTGAAGCGCAATACCAGCAGCATCACCCCGTTCTATCTGTTGGCAGCGGTGGATCATCGCATCGACGACCTCGGCGAAATTGCCCCGGCCACCCCGGATCAGGCGATCTACCTCGACATCTTCGCCCGGACTTTCTGGATGGGCCTGATCATCACCGTGATCTGCCTGGTGCTGGCCTATCCGCTGGCGTACCTGCTGGCCAACCTGCCTTCGCGTCAGAGCAACCTGCTGATGATTCTGGTGCTGCTGCCGTTCTGGACGTCGATTCTGGTGCGAGTCGCCGCGTGGATCGTGTTGCTGCAATCCGGCGGATTGATCAACAGCGCGCTGATGGCGATGGGCATCATCGATAAACCGCTGGAGTTGGTGTTCAACCGCACCGGGGTCTACATCTCGATGGTGCACATCCTGCTGCCGTTCATGATCCTGCCGATCTACAGCGTGATGAAAGGCATCTCGCCGACCTACATGCGTGCTGCGATTTCCCTGGGTTGCCATCCGTTCGCCAGTTTCTGGCGGGTGTACTTCCCGCAGACCTACGCCGGCGTCGGCGCCGGTTGCCTGTTGGTGTTCATCCTCGCCATCGGCTACTACATCACCCCGGCGCTGCTCGGCAGCCCGAACGATCAGATGGTCAGCTACTTCGTTGCGTTCTACACCAACACCAGCATCAACTGGGGCATGGCCACTGCGCTCGGCGGGCTGTTGCTGCTGGCGACCGTGGTGCTTTATCTGATCTACAGCTGGCTGGTGGGCGCCAGTCGCCTGCGCCTGAGCTAAGGGGAATTTGAAATGCTGAGTCCTTATATGTCGCCCGTCGAGCGGGTGTGGTTCTACAGCTTGCGGATCCTCTGCGGCTTGATCCTGTTGTTTCTGATCCTGCCGGTGCTGGTGATCGTGCCGCTGTCGTTCAACTCGGGCAGTTTTCTGGTGTATCCGCTGCAGGGATTTTCGCTGCACTGGTATCAGGACTTCTTCGCTTCGGCGGAATGGATGCGCTCGCTGAAGAACAGCATCATCGTCGCCCCGGCCGCGACCGTGCTGGCAATGGTGTTCGGCACGCTGGCGGCCATAGGCCTGACCCGTGGCGACTTCCCCGGCAAGCCGCTGGTGATGGCGCTGGTGATTTCGCCGATGGTGGTGCCGGTGGTGATAATCGGTGTGGCCAGTTACCTGTTCTTTGCGCCGCTGGGGCTGGGCAACAGTTTCTTCTCGCTGATCGTGGTGCACGCGGTGCTCGGTGTGCCGTTCGTGATCATCACGGTGTCGGCGACGTTGCAGGGGTTCAACCATAACCTGGTGCGGGCGGCGGCCAGTCTTGGCGCCTCGCCGCTGACCACGTTCCGTCGGGTGACCTTGCCGCTGATTGCGCCGGGGGTGATTTCCGGTGCGCTGTTTGCCTTTGCGACCTCGTTCGATGAAGTGGTGGTGACGCTGTTTCTTGCAGGTCCCGAGCAGGCGACGTTGCCTCGGCAAATGTTCAGCGGGATTCGCGAGAACCTGAGCCCGACGATTGCGGCGGCGGCGACTCTGCTGATTGCCTTCTCGGTGATTCTGTTGCTGACGCTGGAATGGTTGCGTGGACGTAGCGAGAAACTGCGTACCGCTCAGGTCTGAACCCCCTCGATGATTGTTCCCTCGCTCCGCATTCCAGCTTCCGAATGGAACGCGGAGCGTCCCTGGCTGCATTCCCACGCAGAGCGTGGGAACGATCATCCGGGTTGTCTGCCATTCATGCGCTGAATGACAGACAACCCGAATTCCCCAGCTACGCTTGTGCTCAGCTCCCACATCTATAAGAGGCTGCGCACGATGAGTCTTTCCTCGTTCAAGATTGCTCACAAACTGATCACCGGCGCCGGGGCCATCGAGCAACTCGCGGCCGAGCTCACGCGGCTGGACATCGACAACCCGCTGATCGTCACCGATGCTGCGCTGGTCAAGTCCGGCACGGTGGAGCTGGCGCTGGCGCAAATCGGTGAGCGCGAGTACGAAATCTTCGACCGCGTGTTGCCCGATCCGGAAATCGCCATCGTCGAGGATTGCATGCGTGTCTACCGCGAAGGCGGGCATGACGGGCTGATCGGCCTCGGTGGCGGCAGTGCCATCGACATCGCCAAGAGTGTTGCCGCCTATGCCGGTTATCACGGTGCGCTGGAAGACCTGTTCGGCGTCGATCAGGTGCCGCGCAAAGGCCCGCCGCTGATCGCCATCCCGACTACCGCCGGCACCGGTTCCGAAGTGACCAACGTCGCCATTCTTTCGGACAAGGTCGCGCAACTGAAGAAAGGCATCGTCAGCGATTACCTGTTGCCGGACGTGGCGCTGGTCAGCCCGCAGATGACCCTGACTTGTCCACGCAGCGTGACGGCCGCCAGCGGCGTCGATGCGCTGGTGCATGCCATCGAGTCCTATCTGTCACTGAATGCCTCGCCGATCACCGATTCGCTGGCCATCGGCGCAATCAAGTTGATCGCCCGATCCTTGCCCAAGGCCTACGCCAATCCCTCCAACCTGCAGGCCCGGGAAGACATGGCCACCGCCAGCCTGATGGCCGGCATGGCGTTCGGCAATGCCGGGGTCGGCGCGGTGCATGCGCTGGCGTATCCGCTGGGCGGGCGTTTCAACATTGCCCACGGCGTCAGCAATGCGTTGCTGCTGCCGTATGTCATGACCTGGAACAAGATGGCCTGCGTCGAGCGGATGCAGGATATCGCCGAAGCCATGGGGGTGAAGACCGGTCATCTGAGTCTCAACGAGGCCGCCGACAGTGCGGTCGCGGCGATGACCGAACTGTGCGCAGCGGTAGAAATCCCGCTGGGCTTGCGCAGTTTCGGCGTGCCCGAAGAGGCGATCCCGGCCATGGCCGTAGAGGCCGCCGGCATCGAGCGCCTGATGCGCAACAACCCGCGCAAGCTCAGCGCCGCCGACATCGAGAAGATCTACCGGGCGGCGTACTGAGAAACTGTCGGCCGCCGGTCATGGCACAACCCAATCATCGCGGTCACGGTGCGCGCGCGGAAACTTGAGGTATACAATGCGCGCCATCGTGATTTAGCTCAGAAAAGGTGCGTCATGCAGCCCTTCGTTATTGCTCCGTCGATTCTCTCCGCCGACTTCGCCCGCCTGGGCGAGGAAGTGGACAACGTTCTGGCCGCCGGTGCCGACTTCGTCCACTTCGATGTCATGGACAACCACTACGTACCGAACCTGACCATCGGCCCGATGGTCTGCGCCGCGCTGCGCAAGTACGGCGTGACCGCGCCGATCGACGCGCACCTGATGGTCAGCCCGGTGGATCGCATCGTCGGCGACTTCATCGAGGCCGGCGCCACCTACATCACCTTCCACCCGGAAGCCACGTTGCACGTCGATCGTTCGCTGCAACTGATCCGTGAAGGCGGCTGCAAATCCGGTCTGGTGTTCAACCCGGCGACCCCGCTGGACGTGCTCAAGTACGTGATCGACAAGGTCGACATGGTCTTGCTGATGAGCGTCAACCCGGGCTTCGGCGGGCAGAAGTTCATTCCCGGCACCCTCGATAAGCTGCGCGAAGCGCGGGCGATCATCGATGCGTCGGGCCGTGACATCCGCCTGGAAATCGATGGCGGCGTCAACGTCAACAACATCCGTGAAATCGCTGCCGCTGGCGCCGACACTTTTGTGGCCGGCTCCGCGATCTTCAATGCGCCGAACTATCAGGAAGTCATCGACAAGATGCGTTCCGAACTGGCGCTGGCTCGCCCATGAGCGGTTTTGAGCAGCTGTTCCCGGGGCAACTGCCGCGGTTGGTGATGTTCGATCTGGATGGCACGCTGATCGATTCGGTACCCGACCTGGCGGCGGCAGTGGATAACATGCTGCTCTCCCTCGGGCGCAAGCCTGCCGGTATCGAGTCGGTGCGCGAGTGGGTCGGCAACGGTGCGCCGGTGCTGGTGCGCCGCGCGTTGGCCGGCGGCATCGATCATTCCTCCGTGGATGACGTCGAAGCCGAGCATGCGCTGGAGGTTTTCATGCAAGCCTACGGCGCCAGCCATGAGCTGACCGTGGTCTATCCCGGCGTGCGCGATACCCTGAAATGGCTGCACAAGCAGGGCGTGGCCATGGCGCTGATCACCAACAAGCCGGAGCGCTTCGTTGCGCCGCTGCTGGATCAGATGAAGATCGGCCGCTACTTCAAGTGGATCATCGGCGGCGACACCCTGCCGCAGAAGAAGCCCGATCCGGCGGCGCTGTTCTTTGTCATGAAGATGTCCGGTATCCCGGCCTCGCAATCGCTGTTCGTCGGCGATTCGCGCAGCGACGTGCTGGCGGCGAAAGCAGCGGGGGTCAAATGCGTCGGGCTGAGTTATGGCTACAACCATGGCCGGCCGATTGCCGAGGAATCCCCGGCGCTGGTGATCGACGATCTGCGCAAGCTAATTCCCGGTTGCCTGGATACGGCCGCTGAGATAACGTTGCCCGACGCTTCTCAATCCCCTTCTGGAAACGCCATCGTGGTGGTCACCCGCAAACTCTGGATGAAAGTCATCAAGGCCCTGGCCCGCTGGCGTTGGCGCGCCTGACTTGTTCCTGGCCGGCCTGCCGGCGCGTTTGCACACCTGACTGATTTGCCCCTCACACCACGAGGCACCCTATGATCCGCGAAGAATTCCTGCGTCTGGCCGCTGACGGCTACAACCGCATCCCGCTGGCCTGCGAAACCCTGGCCGACTTTGACACGCCGCTGTCGATCTACCTGAAACTGGCCGACCAGCCCAACTCCTACCTGCTCGAATCGGTGCAGGGCGGCGAGAAATGGGGCCGTTACTCGATCATCGGCCTGCCGTGCCGCACCGTGCTGCGGGTTCACGATCATCACGTCAGCATCACCGTCGATGGCGTCGAGACCGAAAGCCACGATGTCGAAGACCCGCTGGCCTTCGTCGAAACCTTCAAGGCCCGCTACAACGTGCCGACCATTGCCGGTCTGCCGCGCTTCAACGGCGGCCTGGTCGGCTACTTCGGTTACGACTGTGTGCGTTATGTAGAGAAGCGCCTCGGCAAATGCCCGAACCCGGATCCGCTGGGCGTGCCGGACATTTTGCTGATGGTCTCCGATGCGGTGGTGGTGTTCGACAACCTCGCCGGCAAGATGCACGCGATCGTGCTGGCCGACCCGGCACAGGCCGATGCCTACGAGCAGGGCCAAGCGCAATTGCAGCAACTGCTGGAAAAACTGCGTCAGCCGATCACCCCGCGTCGTGGCCTGGATTTCAGCAAGCAGCAGGCGGCCGAGCCGGTGTTCCGCTCCAGTTTCACCCAGGACGACTACGAAAAAGCTGTCGACACCATCAAGGAATACATCCTCGCCGGTGACTGCATGCAGGTCGTGCCGTCCCAGCGCATGTCGATCGACTTCAAGGCGGCGCCGATCGATCTTTATCGCGCACTGCGTTGCTTCAACCCGACGCCGTACATGTACTTCTTCAACTTCGGCGATTTCCACGTCGTCGGCAGTTCGCCGGAAGTGCTGGTGCGGGTCGAAGACAACCTGATCACCGTGCGCCCGATTGCCGGCACCCGTCCTCGCGGGGCGACCGAAGAGGCGGACGTGGCGCTGGAAGAAGACCTGCTGTCCGACGACAAGGAGATCGCCGAGCACCTGATGCTGATCGACCTCGGTCGCAACGACACCGGGCGCGTTTCGGAAATCGGTTCAGTGAAACTTACGGAGAAGATGGTCATCGAGCGTTATTCCAACGTGATGCACATCGTGTCCAACGTCACCGGTCAATTGAAAGCCGGGCTGACGGCGATGGACGCGCTGCGGGCGATCCTGCCGGCGGGCACCTTGTCCGGCGCGCCGAAGATCCGCGCGATGGAAATCATCGACGAACTGGAGCCCGTCAAGCGTGGCGTGTATGGCGGCGCGGTCGGTTACTTCGCCTGGAACGGCAACATGGACACCGCGATTGCGATCCGTACCGCCGTGATCAAGAACGGCGAGCTGCACGTGCAGGCCGGTGGCGGCATCGTCGCCGACTCGGTGCCGGCGCTGGAGTGGGAAGAAACCATCAACAAGCGTCGGGCGATGTTCCGTGCCGTTGCATTGGCCGAGCAAACCCCGGACTGAGTGATTGATGACTCAGCCATAAAAAAACGCGGCGCCTGTGAGGGCGCCGCGTTTTTTATGGCCTGCGAATCAGAAGTCGAGCGCTACGCCGACGTTGATCCCTTGCTGGGTAAAGTCGTCATCCTTGCGGATGTCGTAGCTGGCGCGCAATGCCAGATCCTTGGTGAGGTTGTGGCTCACGCCCAGGTTCAGGCGGTTCAGGTTGGTTTGAGGGGCATAGCCGGCCAGGGTGTAGCGGTTGTTCGGCAGGCTGTTGAGGTTCATCGTCACATTCTGGGTGTCGTCGTTGTACTCGCGCTCATGGGCCAGTTCGCCGAACACCTGGGTCTGCGAGGTGATCTGGTACTTGCCCTGGATCCCGAGACCGAGACGGCGGGAGATGCGCGACTGGTCATCGAACGTCAGTGCGGTGGAGTCGGCGCCATTTTCCGAGTAACCATCGACTTCAACCTTGGCGAAATCCGCACTGACGAATGGAGACAGGTGCCATGGGCTGCTCGCTTCTGGCGCAATGTCGTAACCCACGCGTCCGCTGAAGGCCAGAACATAGCCGTCGGTGTCGCCTTTTTCGCCGCGTTCGTTGACCCCCAGCTGGAATTTGCGTTTGAGGCTGTCGTAATCCAGATGCCCGGCGGTCACGGCGGCGTCACCCCACCAGCGGTTCTGCTGGTACTGGGCGAATGCGGTGCCCAGATAAGTGTTCAGCTTGTAGTCCGAGTCGTTGTCGCCGGCCTCGAGTTTCTGATTGTAGAAACCGGCCGCCACACCCACGCGCCATGCGTCGTTGAGACGGTAGCTGCCGCCGATGTTCAGGTTGTAACCGTTGCCGTCGGCGCTGGCGCCGCTGCGTTGGCTGTCGAAATCCTGATGCTGGCCGCCACCGGCGACAATTGCCCGCCATTGGCCAACGGCCTGCCAGTTTTCCCAATCCGCCAGCAACTGATTGCGCAGTTCATCCTGATGCGAGCGCAGGGTGCCTTGAGCCATTTGCGGCAACAGGGTCGCTTCCCATGGCGCGGCCAGCAACGAGTAGGCGTAATCGGCAATCAGGCGCTGCCCGGCTTCGGTCGGGTGGACGGCATCGTTGTAGATCAGCTTGGTCGGATCCGGGGTGGCGCTGTTGATCCCGTACCGCGCGTTCTCCGTGCAGTTGTTGCCGCTGAAGCAGGTACCGACCAGGTTCTGGTCAGTGGCCAGGCCGAACTGCGCCGGATTGGCGAATGCCTCTTTGAGCAGAACCGGGACGTTCAGCGGGATGACGTTGGCATTGACGCTCTGCAACTGGCTGACCAGCTCGGTGTTGAACTGGGCGCTGAGTTGCGAGGTGAAGGCTTGTAGCGGCGAGCCGTTGATGGCCGGGGTCAGGCCGATGTCCGGCAACAGCCAGACCATGATGTAGCGGGCGCCGGCGCCTTGCAGCGTGCGTACGCTGTCGACCAGTCGATCGACGGCGGCATTCGCCTGAGGAAGACTGGTGACGCGGCCCTGGAGGAAGTCGTTGCCACCCCCGGTCAGGTAATACAGGGCATTCGGGTCGGCGCGGAAACCGTTCGACGGCAGATAACCGGCGCGGGTGCGTTCGCCGGTGGCGGACTGGCTGGTGATCGAGTCGAGAATCTGGTCGGTGCGGTAACCGCCGACAGCCCAGTTGTTGCCATCCGGCAAGCCTTGGTCGGGGCGTACTGTAGAAGACGAGGAGGCGGTCTGGTCCGGGGTGAAGCCGAGACGGCCGCCGAGCAATTGGGTGGCGTTGAGGGAGTAGAACTCACCGCTGCCGTCCTGATAGTTCGGGCCCGTGCGGTTGGTGAAGCGTTCGCCCGACCCGGCGGGACCGCCGCTGTCGGTGAAGGTCCCCGCGTCGCTGAGGCTGTCGCCGAAGACCACGAAATTCGAATAGGGATTGGGTGCGGCGTTCGCCTGGGCGCAGGCCATCGCGAGCAGGCATCCGGCGAGCGGTACAAACAACGTCTGTTTGATCATGAGCAAGTCCGTTTATTTATTGTTGTAGTGAACGAAACGACAGTACCAAAAACTTCCGGCGTTTTGCCATCGGTCGTCAACCCTCCCATTGTTTTATCCCCCACGGCCCCGGCCATATTGCACGCTCCGCCCAGCTAAGTTACTGTGCCGAAACGTATGAACGAGACCTTCCCCGTGTTGATCACCAGCAAACTTCTGGATCAAGTCATCAAGGCACACGCCCGCTGGCGTTGGCGCGCCTGAATCTTTTCTGCCGGCCCCGCCGGATCTGTATCGCTTTGCCTTCCTTGCCCGTTTGAAATGCCGCTGTGCCGATGCGACCTGCGCGTCCGCCAGTGTGCAGCGCCCTGGCAAGTCATTCGAAGGCTGTCTTCATGTCAGAATTCAAGAGGTTCGAAACGCCATGTTGCTGATGATCGACAACTACGACTCCTTTACTTACAACGTTGTGCAATACCTCGGCGAGCTGGGTGCCGAGGTCAAGGTGGTGCGCAACGACGAACTGACCATCGCCGAAATCGAAGCGCTCAACCCTGAGCGGATCGTGGTTTCCCCGGGCCCGTGCACACCGACCGAAGCCGGCATTTCCATCGAAGCCATCAAGCATTTCGCCGGCAAACTGCCGATCCTCGGTGTCTGCCTCGGTCACCAGTCCATCGGCCAGGCTTTTGGCGGCGATGTCGTCCGCGCTCGCCAGGTGATGCACGGTAAGACTAGTCCGGTATTCCACGAGGACAAGGGCGTGTTTGCCGGGCTGAACCGCCCGCTGACCGTCACCCGCTATCATTCCCTGATCGTCAAACACGAAACGTTGCCCGATTGCCTGGAGCTGACGGCGTGGACCCAGCACGATGACGGTTCGGTCGACGAAATCATGGGCCTGCGTCACAAGACCCTGAACATCGAGGGCGTACAGTTCCACCCGGAATCGATCCTCACCGAGCAGGGCCATGAACTGTTCGCCAACTTCCTCAAACAAACCGGCGGCACGCGCTAAGGACTTTCCATGAATATCAAGACAGCCCTGAGCCGTATCGTCGATCACCTCGACCTCAGCACCGATGAAATGCGCGACGTGATGCGCGAAATCATGACCGGCCAATGCACGGACGCGCAGATTGGCGCGTTCATGATGGCGATGCGCATGAAGAGCGAGAGCATCGACGAGATCGTCGGTGCCGTGTCGGTAATGCGCGAGCTGGCGGACAAGGTCGAACTCCAGACCCTCGACCGCGTGGTCGATGTGGTCGGTACCGGCGGTGACGGGGCAAACATTTTCAACGTGTCGACCGCATCTTCCTTTGTGGTCGCTGCGGCTGGCTGCACCGTGGCCAAGCACGGTAACCGCGCGGTATCGGGCAAGAGCGGCAGTGCCGATCTGCTGGAAGCCGCCGGCATCTACCTCAACCTGACCCCGGTTCAGGTGGCGCGCTGCATCGACAACGTCGGCATCGGTTTCATGTTTGCCCAGACTCACCACAAAGCCATGAAGTATGCCGCCGGCCCGCGTCGCGATCTCGGCCTGCGCACGCTGTTCAACATGCTCGGCCCGCTTACGAATCCGGCCGGTGTGAAACATCAGGTGGTGGGCGTGTTCACCCCGGCGCTGTGCCGGCCGTTGGCTGAAGTCTTGCAGCGTCTGGGCAGCAAGCACGTGCTGGTGGTGCATTCGAAAGACGGTCTGGACGAATTCAGTCTGGCGGCGCCGACGTTTGTCGCCGAGCTGAAGAACGATCAAATCACCGAATATTGGGTCGAGCCGGAAGATCTGGGCATGAAGAGCCAGAGCCTGCACGGCCTGTCGGTCGAAGGCCCGGAAGCGTCGCTGGCGCTGATCCGCGATGCACTGGGCAAGCGCAAGACCGAGAACGGTCAGAAGGCTGCAGAAATGATCGTGCTCAATGCCGGTGCGGCGCTGTACGCCGCCGACCTGGCGACAAGTCTGAAAGAGGGCGTGGCACTGGCCCACGACGCTCTGCACACCGGTCTTGCTCGGGAAAAACTCGAGGAGTTGGGTGCCTTTACCGCGGTATTCAAAGTGGAGAATGAGGGATGAGTGTACCGACGGTTCTGGAAAACATTCTGGCCCGCAAGGTTCAGGAAGTCGCCGAGCGTAGCGCCCGTGTGAGCCTGAGCGAGCTGGAAAGTCTGGCCAAGGCGGCCGATGCACCCCGTGGTTTTGCCCAGGCACTGCTGGCGCAGGCCAAGAAGAAACAGCCGGCAGTGATCGCCGAGATCAAGAAGGCGTCGCCGAGCAAGGGCGTGATCCGCGAGAATTTCGTGCCTGCCGACATCGCCAAAAGCTACGAGAAGGGCGGGGCGACCTGCCTGTCGGTGCTGACCGACATCGACTACTTCCAGGGCGCCGATGCTTACCTGCAACAGGCCCGCGCGGCGTGCTCGCTGCCGGTGATCCGCAAGGACTTCATGATCGATCCGTACCAGATCGTTGAAGCCCGTGCGCTGGGCGCCGATTGTGTGTTGTTGATCGTCTCCGCACTGGATGACGTGAAAATGGCCGAACTGGCGTCGGTCGCCAAAGACGTCGGCCTCGATGTGCTGGTGGAAGTGCACGACGGCGATGAGCTGGAGCGCGCGCTGAAAACCCTCGACACGCCGCTGGTCGGGGTCAATAACCGCAACCTGCACACCTTTGACGTGAGCCTGGAAACCACTCTCGACCTGCTGCCGCGCATTCCGCGCGATCGTCTGGTCATCACCGAGAGCGGCATCCTCAACCGTGCCGATGTCGAGCTGATGGAAATCAGCGACGTTTACGCGTTCCTGGTCGGCGAAGCGTTCATGCGCGCCGAAAGCCCTGGCATCGAACTGCAGCGTCTGTTCTTCCCTGAGCGCGGCGTTCCGGTGAGCGGTTCGACCCTCGACTGATTCATTCAGACCGAGTCGAATCATTCGCGGGCAAGCCCGCTCCCACAGGAGAACTGCATTCCTGATGTGGGAGCGGGCTTGCTCGCGAAGAGGCCATAAGATTCACCACAGACTAATCGTCTAACGGACTTCTTTATGACTCCAGTTTCCCTGACCATCGAAGCCGGCCTGCAAGCCGAACAGGATCTACTGGCCTCGGTCTGCGCCGGTGATGCCGAATTTGGCCTGCTGTTCTGGCAGCCCAGCGATCGCGCTTTGGTCATGCCGCGCCGTTTGAACCGCTTGCCCGGATTCGATCACGCCTGCGAAGTCTCCGCTGCTGCCGGTTGGCCGGTGTTGCTGCGTGAAACCGGCGGCGAACCGGTTCCGCAATCGGCTTCCACCATCAATATTGCACTGGTCTACGCACCGCCTCGCAGCGAAGGTGATCTGAACCGCATCGAAACCGGTTACCGGCGGCTATGCGATCCGATCTGTGAGTTGCTGGATGAGTTGGGTGGCACTTCGTCGCTGGGGGAAATCGACGGTGCATTCTGCGACGGTCGCTTCAACGTCAATCTCGACGGTCGCAAGATGGTCGGCACCGCTCAGCGCTGGCGCCAGAGTCAGGGGGGGCAGCGTCCGGTGGGGTTGGTGCACGGGGCGATGCTGGTGGATGACGAACGTGAGTCGATGGTTGCGGCGGTCAACCGCTTCAACGAAACGTGTGGTCTGGAGCAGCGGGTACGTGCCGCCAGCCACATCGCTCTGCATGAAAAATTCCCGGCGCCCCATGCACTGGCGCGTCTCGATGAGCTCTTTCGTTTGATGCTGGCGCAGATCTACGCCGGCTGAGCTTTGGAACTCAGCGAGTGCCGAAGACCACCATGGTCTTGCCTTTCACATCCACCAGGTTGCGTTCCTCAAGATCCTTGAGCACGCGACCGACCATCTCTCGCGAACAACCGACAATCCGGCCGATTTCCTGACGGGTCACCTTGATCTGCATGCCGTCCGGGTGAGTCATCGCATCCGGTTGTTTGCACAGCTCCAGCAAGCAGCGGGCGACACGACCGGTGACGTCGAAGAACGCCAGGTCGCCGACCTTGCGTGTGGTGTTGCGCAGACGTTGTGCGATTTGTCCGCTGAGGACGTAAAGAATGTCTGGATCCTGTTGCGACAGTTCGCGGAACTTGGTGTAGCTGATTTCCGCCACTTCGCATTCAACCTTGGCCCGCACCCAGGCGCTGCGCTGCTGTTCCTGGCCGGCTTCTTCGAACAGACCCAGCTCGCCGAAGAAGTCCCCGGCATTCAGGTAGGCGATGATCATCTCGCGGCCGTCGTCGTCCTCGATCAGGATCGTGACCGAGCCCCGGATGATGAAGTACAGCGTGTCGGAGCGATCCCCGGCGCAGATGATGTTGCTCTTGGCCGCGTGACGCCGGCGCTGGCAATGCATCAGCAGCTTGTCGAGGTTCTTGATTTTGGGTGTGGGGGTAATACCAACCATGGTTGTATCCCGAAAAGACTGCACGGTTATATTTGGTTTTTATATGAGGCGCTGAGGCGGTCGCTACACAGTCTGGCGAAGGCGCCAGTGAATTGGCGCCAGCTTACCAGACACTTCGTCGAAATTTCGAGAAATCACCTACGTCAAAGGTGCATTCGTCCCAGGAACGTGCTCGCTGTCCGGGCGGGGCCCTGTGCTAAGCTGGCGACCCTTTTTTCTACAGTGGAGTCTTGGCGATGAAGGCACGCATCCAATGGGCTGGCGAAGCCATGTTCCTCGGCGAATCCGGCAGCGGTCATGTCGTGGTCATGGACGGTCCGCCGGACGCCGGTGGTCGTAACCTGGGTGTCCGCCCGATGGAAATGCTCCTGCTGGGCGTCGGCGGTTGCAGCAATTTCGACGTGGTCAGCATCTTGAAGAAGTCCCGTCAGGCCGTTGAAAGCTGCGAAGCCTTTCTGGAAGCCGAGCGTGCGACCGAAGATCCGAAAGTGTTCACCAAGATCCACATGCACTTCGTGGTCAAGGGCCGTGGCCTGAAAGAAGCCCAGGTCAAACGCGCCATCGAACTGTCTGCCGAGAAGTATTGCTCGGCCTCGATCATGCTCGGCGCGGCCGGCGTAGCGATCACCCACGACTACGAAATCGTTGAACTCGGCTGAGCCGACATTCAACTATCATAAAAGCAGTGCAGACTCTGGCGATCCCCCGCTGACGTCTGCATAATGCGCCACTTTTTTCAGGGCCGTGATCAGTCAACCGACGGGTCATCCGCCTGAACAGATAACCAAAATCGCCATCGCGAAGAGGTGTTAACCGTCCTACGCAGGTGCGTTGTTCGCACTTGACGGGCATGCTTGATCACGCGGCCGTGCCGCATACATAGAGAGTTTTTAACGGTGAAAAGCAAACTCAAGCTCCACGGGTTCAATAACCTGACAAAGACCTTGAGCTTCAACATCTATGACATCTGCTACGCGGAAACCCCGCAAGACCAGCAGGCATACGTCGAGTACATCAATCAAGAGTACAACGCCGAACGCCTGACGCAGATCCTCACGGAAGTTGTCGAAATCATTGGTGCCAACATTCTGAACATTGCGAGTCAGAACTATGAGCCTCAGGGTGCCAGCGTCACGATTCTGATCTCGGAAGAGCCGGTGACCCCGACCGAAAGCCAGATCGAAGAGTCCCCGGGCCCGTTGCCCGAAATCATCCTGGCCCACCTCGACAAGAGCCACATCACGGTGCATACCTACCCGGAAATCCATCCGGACGCCGGTATCGCGACCTTCCGTGTGGACATCGACGTGTCGACCTGTGGTGTCATTTCACCGCTCAAAGCGCTCAACTTCCTCATTCACCAGTTCGATTCGGACATCGTGACCGTGGATTACCGTGTGCGCGGCTTCACCCGTGACGTTGAAGGCAACAAGCACTTCATCGACCACGAGATCAACTCGATCCAGAACTACCTCTCCGAAGACACTCGCGACGCGTACCAGATGACTGACGTGAACGTGTACCAGGAAAACCTGTTCCACACCAAAATGCTGCTGAAGAACTTCGAACTGGACAACTACCTGTTCGGCGATGCCACCAGCAACCTGTCGTCTGAGCAACGCGCTCAGGTGACCGAGCGTGTGAAACACGAAATGCTGGAAATCTTCTACGCGCGCAATATGCCGAGCTAAGAAGTCCGGGCACAAAAAAAGGCGACTGCTTTGCGGCAGTCGCCTTTTTTATGGGCGTTTTTCAGATCCGGTAAGTGCTCTTGGTCATCACTTTGGCCAACAGGCTCATGCCGAACTTCACTGGCGCCGGGAAGCGGAAACCGCCGGCCTCCAGTGCGCTTTCCGCGTGATGTTCTTCATCTATACGCATCTGCTCCAGAATTGCCCGGGATTTTTCGTCCTCGGCCGGCAGTTGTTCCAGATGCTCGTTCAGGTGTTTGCAGACTTGATGCTCTGTGGCGGCAACAAATCCGAGGCTGACCTTGTCGCTGATCAGCCCGGCGACAGCGCCGATGCCGAACGACATACCGTAGAACAGTGGGTTGAGCACACTGGTGTGGCTGCCCAACTGGTGAATGCGCTGCTCGCACCAGACCAGATGATCAATCTCTTCTTCGGCCGCATGCTCCATGGCCTCGCGCACCTGTGGCAGCTTGGCGGTCAGCGCCTGGCCCTGATACAGCGCCTGGGCGCAGACTTCACCGGTATGGTTGATGCGCATCAGACCGGCTACGTGGCGGGTGTCTTCATCGCTCATCTGCACATCGGGCTGCACGATCGCCGGCGACGGACGGTACGGCTGACCGCTGAAGGGCAGCAAGGTACGCATCGCGGCATCGGCTTGCAGCAGAAGACGATCAATGGGCGAGTAGTGACGTTGGGTAGTCATGCTGACCTCCGGGAAGAATCTCGGCGGCCAGTTTAACCGAATCGGCCGGGGAAGGTTTGCGCTGGGTCATGTGGGAGCAGGGCGCTCCCACCGATCTCTGGGTTCAATCAGCCCGGAGGCCAGTTCATCTGGCGTTGACCGAGCACGTGCATGTGAATGTGGTAGACCGTCTGCCCGCCCATTTCATTGCAGTTCATCACCACCCGGAAGCCTTCCTCGCACCCCAGTTCCAGCGCCAGACGCTGGGCGGTGAACAGGATATGCCCGGCCAGTGCCTTGTCGTCTTCGGTCAGGTCGTTGAGGGTACGCACCGGTTTCTTCGGGATCACCAGAAAATGCACCGGTGCCTGTGGGGCGATGTCGTGGAACGCCAGAACCTGGTCGTCCTCGTAGATGATCTTCGCCGGGATTTCCCGGTTGATGATCTTGGTGAACAGAGTATCCACAGCTGTTTTCTCCGTTGTTTGGGCTGGTCTGAGTGTACTCATAGGAGGATTAGCCCGCCCAGTGTTTTGCCGTAGGGCTTTTCAGCGCGGGCAGTAAGCCTTGTTGACCATGCCGACAATCGTGCGATTGAGCCAGCGCGAACCGAGCCGAGGCAGAAAGGCGAACCAGCGGTTTCGGCGTCCTGGAATGATGATTGCGCGGTTTTTCTCCAGGGCGCGCACGGTATACAGCGCGACCTCCTCGGGACTCATCAGCAGTTTGCTCGCGTTGAGCTTGTCGTTGTTCAGTTGCGCGGTGCGAAAGAATGCGGTGCGGGTCGGGCCGGGGCAGAGCACCGACACCTTGACCGCACACTTCTTCAATTCCACCCGCAGCGCTTCCGAGAAGTGCAGGACATACGCCTTGCTGGCGTAGTAGGTGCTCATCCAGGGCCCGGGGTTGAAGGCCGCCACCGACGCGACATTGAGAATCTGCCCGCCGCCCTGCAACGCCATGCTGTTGCCGATGGCATGGCAGAGGCGGGTGAGGGCGAGGATGTTCACTTCGATCAGGTCCTGTTCGGTCATCCAGTCCTGGGCCAGGAACGGGCCACAAGTACCGATGCCGGCGCAATTGACCAACAGATCGATCTGCCGGTCGCCTTCTTCAAGCTCCAGCAGAAAACCGGACAGGCGCAGCGGCTCGCCGAGGTCGCAGGCGCGGAACAGCACTTCAACGCCGAAGCGCTGGGTCAGTTCAATCGCAATGCTTTCCAGCTGATCACGCTGGCGAGCCACCAGAATCAGGCTACGGCCGCGGCGCGCCAGGGCTTCGGCCATGGCCAGGCCGATGCCGCTGGAGGCGCCGGTGATCAGAGCGTAACGGGTCATGCAAATCTCCATCGCAACAGCGCCGCGCCGTGGACGCAGGTGTCACGGCGGGGAGCGTTGTTCATTCTTTCGCAGATTCTACAGGGGCGAGGGCGGCTTCGGCTGCATCGTCTGCCGAATTCGCGGCGGGCTCGACTTCCACATCGATTTCATCGGTGGTCACCGAACCGCTCTCGTAGCTGCTTTCAAGACTGCTTTCGTATTCCTGCTGGATGGCTGTGATCCCGCCCAGCATGCCGCCCATGAAAAACAGTCCGATAAACACGATCCACAGCGAGCACAGCACTTTGACTGCCGTGCTGTTCGGCGGAGGTGGTGGGCCATAGCGGTTGGCGCCGGTATTGCCCGGCACGATCATGATCACCAGCGGGAAGAAACTGCCCACGAACGGCACCAGCGTCAGCAGCCAGAGCCACCCGGACCAGCCGATATCGTGCAGGCGCTGGATGCTGAACAGGATCCCGACAATCGCGAAGGCCAGAAACAGGAAGAAAGCGAGGAGACCGCCGATGATCAGGCCGGTCGTCGAGTCGGCGCTCACCAGGCCCAGACCGATCAACGCGAACACGCTGACGATTGGCAGGGCGACCAGGCTCAACACCATCGACCATGCCAGGTAGCGCAAGCGGCCGATCCGGCCTTCAACGCTGAGCGGCTTTAGAGGCGCGAATGCCGGCAGGTTTTCACCGACGGCGGCGCGAGGGGGCGCATAAGGTGAATCGGGTTCGGTGACGGCGGCGCTTTGCTCGTGGACATCCGACAGGTTCAGTTCGATGGGCGTTTCGGTTTCGATCCGGGCATCGATCCCTGTCTTCCCCAGCGCTTGCAGGTAGGTCTGCGCATCGCTGTGGGACAGATCACGCTTGAGCGCGACGGTGCGACCATTGAACAGGCGCTCGATGGCGGCGACATCGCTTTTGAACAGATCGGCCAGGTTGAGCTTGGCCGTGGTGATATCGACGCCGGGCTGGAGCGCGCCGTCGAAAACGATCTTGTAACGGGGTTCGCTCATGGCCGAGGCATCCTTGTCGCGAGATAAATTGAGTCTAAGGCCAGTCAGACAGCGACTGGCCGGGTTTCATTCAACGTGGCCAGCGTTTCGGCAGTTGCGCTGCGTGCTCCAGGGCCTGGCGGTATTCGGCATCTAGACGCGCCACCAGTTGATCCACGCTTGGCAGATCGTCGATCTGGCCTACGCCTTGGCCCGCAGACCACACGGTTTTCCAGGCCTTGGCTTCGTCGTTGATCGGCTTGAGCTTGTCGCCGAAATTCACTTCACCCTTGCCTTGCAGGGCTGCCATGTCGAAACCGGCGGCCTCCAGGCTTTGACGCATGAAACTGGCCGGTACACCGGACACGGCAGGAGTATGAATGATGTCGGCGGCTTTGGCAGTCAGCAGCATCTCCTTATAGGCGTCAGGCGCATGACTTTCAGTAGTACCGATAAATCGCGTGCCGAAGTAGGCCAGATCCGCGCCGAGCAGTTGTGCGGCGAGAATCTCATGTCCATGGTTCAAACATCCTGCAAGCAACAGGGTCTTGTCGAAAAACTCGCGGATCTCGGCGATCAGCGAAAACGGGCTCCAGGTCCCGGCGTGCCCACCGGCACCGGCTGCAACAGCGATCAAACCATCGACACCGGCCTCCGCGGCTTTTTCGGCATGGCGGCGGGTCGTCACATCGTGGAAGACCAGGCCGCCGTAACTGTGCACGGCGTCTACCACTTCCTTCACTGCGCCGAGGCTGGTGATGACGATGGGCACCTTGTGCTCGACGCAGATGTTCAGATCCGCCTCCAGACGCGGATTGCTCTTGTGAACAATCAGGTTTACCGCGTACGGCGCCGGGTTCTCCAATGTCGCCAGCCCCGCTTCGATCTGCTCCAGCCAGGCCTTGAACCCGCTGCTTTCGCGTTGGTTCAGCGCCGGGAAGCTGCCAACTACGCCGTTACGGCAGCACGCCAGCACCAGTTCAGGATTGGAGATCAGAAACATCGGCGCCGCCACTACGGGCAGGCGCAGACGTTGTTCGAGCAGAGCGGGCAGCGACATCGGAAGTACCCCGGAAAGTTGTATTTGTTGAAGTTAGAACGGCTTGACCACGACCAGAATTACGATAGCCAGCAGTATCAGAACCGGCACTTCATTGAACCAGCGATAAAAGACATGGCTGCGGGTGTTCTCGCCACGGGCAAAACGTTTTACCTGCGCGCCGCACATGTGGTGGTAACCGATCAACAGCACGACCAGGGTCAGTTTCGCGTGGATCCAGCCACCGCTGCTAAAGATGCTCGGGTTGAGATAGATCAGCCAGCCGCCGAAGATCAGCGCGGCGATCATCGCCGGGCCCATGATGCCGCGATACAGCTTGCGCTCCATGATGCTGAAGCGTTCCTTGCTGATCGTGTCTTCACTTTGCGCGTGATAAACGAACAGTCGCGGCAGATAGAACAGCCCGGCAAACCAGCACACGATGCTGACGATATGAAGCGCTTTGATCCACAGATAGAGCATTTTTGGTTATTCCCTGATTCACGGTAGGCCGGATAGTAGAGGCTTGAGCGTCCGCACGTCACCTTGACGGTTGTCGCAGGGGCGCGCGGCCCCTATTATCGACGGCTTTCCAGTGGGTTCGTTGAGGGCAGGTTTATGGTCAAGGTCGGTATCGTCGGCGGCACGGGTTACACCGGTGTCGAACTGCTGCGTCTGTTGGCACAGCATCCGCAGGCGGAAGTGGTAGTGATTACTTCCCGATCCGAGGCCGGTCTGGCCGTGGCTGATATGTATCCGAACCTGCGCGGCCACTACGACGGTCTCGCATTCAGCGTGCCGGACATCAAGACCCTGGGCGCTTGCGACGTGGTGTTCTTCGCCACTCCGCACGGCGTTGCCCACGCACTGGCCGGCGAATTGCTGGCGGCCGGCACCAAGGTCATCGACCTGTCGGCAGACTTCCGTCTGCAGGACGCCGATGAATGGGCCAAGTGGTACGGCCAGCCGCACGGCGCGCCGGAGCTGCTGGACGAAGCGGTTTACGGCTTGCCGGAAGTCAATCGTGAGCAGATCAAGAAAGCACGCCTGATCGCGGTGCCGGGTTGTTATCCGACTGCGACGCAGCTGGGTTTCCTGCCGTTGCTTGAAGCAGGTATTGCCGACGCTTCGCACCTGATCGCCGACTGCAAGTCCGGTGTCAGCGGTGCCGGTCGTGGCGCTGCGGTAGGCTCGCTGTACTCCGAGACGTCGGAAAGCATGAAGGCCTATGCGGTGAAAGGTCACCGTCATCTGCCGGAAATTCGTCAGGGGCTGCGTCGTGCTGCAGGCAAGGACGTCGGTCTGACTTTTGTGCCGCATCTGACGCCGATGATCCGTGGCATTCACTCCACGCTCTACGCGACTGTAGTGGATCGCTCGGTGGATCTGCAGGCGCTGTTCGAGAAGCGTTATGCCAATGAGCCGTTCGTCGATGTGATGCCGGCCGGCAGTCATCCGGAAACCCGCAGCGTGCGTGGCGCCAACGTCTGCCGCATCGCGGTTCACCGTCCACAGGATGGTGATCTGGTGGTGGTGCTGTCGGTGATCGACAATCTGGTCAAGGGCGCGTCGGGTCAGGCGGTGCAGAACATGAACATCCTGTTCGGGCTGGATGAGCGCTTTGGTCTGTCCCACGCCGGCATGCTGCCGTAACGACTGATCTTGCTTGGTAAAAAGGCCCGTCTAACGGGCCTTTTTGCATTCTGGTCGGTTGATCAGCTTTATTGATATACCGTAACAATAGTTGACCGATTTTCTAGGACAAGCGGATAATGCGCGTCATCACGCATTATGGCGGCGTAACGCCGGGAGATAGTCAGCATGAGCGTCGAATCCTTCACCCCCACGGCTTTGCAATTCACTCAAGGTGCCGCGCACAAGGTGAAGAGCCTGGTCGATGAAGAGGGGAATGATCGCTTGAAGCTGCGCGTATTCGTTACGGGCGGCGGTTGTTCAGGGTTTCAGTACGGCTTCACCTTCGATGAAGATGTGGCCGAGGACGACACCATCGTCGAGCGCGAAGGCGTCAGTCTGGTGGTCGATCCGATGAGCTTCCAGTACCTGGCAGGTGCCGAGGTGGATTATCAGGAAGGTCTGGAAGGTTCGCGTTTCGTGATCAAGAACCCGAATGCCACCACCACTTGTGGTTGCGGCTCCTCGTTCTCGATCTGATCGCGCTTCACCGAACACAATAAAACGCCGCAGAACCTCACGGTTCTGCGGCGTTTTGTTATCTGGGATTTGTCAGTTGGGGTAGATGGCGCCGAGTACGCGCAGACCTTTGGCGCCGGTGACGCTCGGGCGGTTGGCGGCAATGCCTTCCAGACAGCAGTGGGCCAGCCAGGCGAAGGCCATGGCCTCGACCCAGTCCGGATCGACGCCGTGCGTCGCGGTGCTGGCGACCTTGGCGTTGGGTAGCAGGTCGGCCAAGCGCTTCATCAGCATGGCGTTGTGGGCGCCGCCCCCGCATACCAAGAGCTCTTCGGTATTCGATTGAGCGTTTTGCAGCGATTCGACGATGGTCAGCGCCGTCAGTTCGAGCAGTGTGGCCTGTACGTTTTCGGGTGCGAAACCTGGCAGGCGCGACAGTTGCTGCTCCAGCCAGGGCAGGTTGAAAACTTCGCGGCCGGTGCTCTTTGGGCCTTGGGTCACGAAAAACGGATCGCTGAGCAGGGCTTTCAGCAGGGTCGGCTCGACCTTGCCGCTGGCTGCCCACTGCCCGTTACGGTCGTAGTTCTCGCCCCGTTGCTGATGAATCCACGCATCCATCAGCACATTCCCCGGCCCGCAGTCGAAACCGGCTACAGGCTTGTTCGGCTCGATCAGACTGAGATTGCTGAAACCGCCGACATTCAGGACCGCGCGGTTGCCGATATGCTCTTCGAATAGCGCTTCATGAAAGGCAGGAACCAGCGGAGCGCCCTGGCCGCCGGCGGCCACATCGCGGCTGCGGAAGTCGCTGACGACTGTAATGCCGGTCAGTTCGGTCAGCAGAGCGGGGTTGCCGATCTGCACAGTGAAACCGCGCGCAGGTTCGTGGCGAATGGTCTGGCCGTGGCTGCCGATCGCGCGAATGGCTTCAGGCTTGAGCTGTTGCTGTTCGAGGAGGGCATGGATCCCTTGCGCGGCGAGCTTCACCCAGTTCTGCTGGGCAATCGCCGAACGGGCGATTTCGTCAGGGCCGCTGGCGCACAAGCCAAGCAGCTCGGCGCGCAGGGTATCTGGCATGGGAATGTAGTGCGTGGCGACCAGATTGATCGCCGAGGATTGCTCGATCAGGGCGATGTCCAGCCCGTCGAGACTGGTGCCGGACATCACGCCGATATAAAGAGCCATGGCTTAACGTTTGCTCGAAGCCAGCATGGTGGCCTTTTCCTGGTCCATACGAGCCATCAACGGCTGGCTCTGCGCCAGGAAGCGAGCGCGTTCGGATTTGGCGATCGGGTCGGCCATCGGCAACTTCTGGCCCAATGGATCGACGTGAACACCGTTGACCTGGAACTCATAGTGCAGGTGCGGGCCGGTGGACAGGCCGGTGGTGCCGATGTAACCGATCACCTGGCCCTGTTTGACGGTGCCGCCGGTCTTCACGCCCTTGGCGAAGCCCTGCATGTGGCCATACAGCGTACGGTAAGTGTTGCCGTGCTGGATGATCACGGTGTTGCCGTAACCGCCGCGACGGCCGGCCAGCAGCACTTTGCCGTCGCCGGCAGCCTTGATTGGCGTACCGCGTGGAGCGGCGTAGTCGACGCCTTTGTGGGCGCGGATCTTGTTGAGGATCGGGTGTTTGCGGCCCATGGAAAACTTGGAGCTGATGCGAGCGAAGTCCACCGGTGTACGGATGAACGCCTTGCGCATGCTGTTGCCATCGGCGGTGTAGTAGCTGCTGTTGCCCTGCTTGTTGGTGTAACGCACTGCGGTGTAAGTCTTGCCGCGGTTGGTGAAGCGGGCGGACAGGATCGGACCGTTGCCAACGGCTTTGCCGTTGACCACTTTCTGTTCATAGATCACATCGAACTCATCGCCCTGACGGATATCCTGAGCGAAGTCGACGTCGTAGCCGAACACGCTGGCCATGTCCATGGTCAGGCTGTGGGACAGGCCTGCGCGGGCGGCGGACTGCGACAGCGAGCTGTTGATCACACCGTGTACATAGGCGGTGCGAACAGTCGGTTTGGCGGTAACGCGGTTGAACACATAACCCTTGTCGTTCTTGGTCAGGGTGATGGTTTCAACGTCGCTGACCTTGCTGTGAAGGTTGGTCAACTGGCCTTGTGGATTCAATTCGAATTCGAGTTTCTGGCCATGTTTGAGCTGACTGAATTGCTTGGCTTGTTTATCGCTGGCCAGCACTTCATGGACGGCTGCGGCCGGTAGGCCGACTTTCTCGAACAGTGTAGAAAGCGTATCGCCCTTGGAGACGATCACTTCCCTGTGATTTGGAGCCTTCTTTTCTTCAGCTACCGGTGTCGGCGCTGGTGCAGCCTGAGCGGTTTCCTGCGCCTCTTCGGCGCTATTTTCGATCTGCGCGAAAGGGGAGGCTACGGACTCATTTGTGGCTTGAGCTGCGTCGGCAGCGTCTTGATCTTGTGTCAGTTGTTCAGCAGGACTTTCCAGTTCAAGGCTCAGCGTCGTCTTTTTGGCTTCAACATCACTGGATGGAAACACTAGGAGCGCCAGGCTGAGAAGGGCGGCGATACCACTCGCGGCGAGCAGGTGGGTCTTCGGGTAAAGCGGTGGCGCTTTAGACGGTTCAGTGGTCATAAGTAATTTGACTTTGAAAAAGATGAATTGGAAAAGATGAATGACATGATGAAGATGAAATAACTGTATAAAATATAACCAAATCATCCCTGAAGCAAGTCTGTGGACGCCCTGTCTGTGGATTGGCGTCCGTGCGCCGGGCAAAACTTGTATTTGGTGCGCGATCTTGTATGGTTGGTTCCCTTTGAATCTGAGCCTTGCGGGTCTGTTATGAAGTCGGTTGAAGAGCAGCTAGCGCTGATTAAACGTGGTGCGGAAGAACTGTTGGTCGAGTCCGAGCTGATCGAAAAGCTCAAGCGTGGCCAGCCGCTGCGAATCAAGGCCGGCTTCGATCCAACTGCGCCGGATCTGCACCTTGGTCACACTGTGCTTATTAATAAGCTGCGCCAGTTCCAGGAGCTGGGGCATCAGGTGATCTTCCTTATTGGTGATTTCACCGGAATGATCGGTGACCCGAGCGGCAAGAGCGCCACGCGTCCTCCTTTGACCCGTGAGCAGGTTCTGGAAAACGCCGAGACCTACAAGACTCAGGTGTTCAAGATTCTTGACCCGGCGAAAACCGAAGTCGCGTTCAACTCCACCTGGATGGATCAGATGGGGCCTGCGGACTTTATTCGTCTGACTTCGCAGTACACCGTTGCTCGTATGCTCGAGCGTGATGACTTCGACAAGCGCTACACCACCAATCAGCCGATTGCCATTCACGAATTCCTCTATCCGCTGGTGCAGGGTTATGACTCGGTTGCTTTGCGCGCTGACGTTGAGCTGGGTGGTACCGATCAGAAGTTCAACCTGCTAATGGGGCGTGAGCTGCAGCGTGGTTATGGCCAGGAAGCGCAGTGCATTCTGACGATGCCGTTGCTTGAAGGTCTGGATGGCGTGAAGAAGATGTCCAAGTCGCTGGGCAACTACGTCGGTATCCAGGAAGCGCCGGGTGTCATGTACAGCAAGCTGGTCTCGATTCCTGATGCGTTGATGTGGCGCTACTTCGAGTTGCTCAGCTTCCGTTCGATGGATGAGATCAATGCGTTCCGTGCTGATGTAGAGGCGGGCGCTAATCCTCGCGATATCAAGATCAAGCTGGCCGAAGAGATTGTTGCGCGCTTCCACGGTGAAGAGGCTGCGGCCAATGCTCACCGTGGTGCGGGTAACCGTATGAAAGATGGTGAGTTGCCGGATGATCTGCCAGAGGTCGAGTTGACTGCTTCCGAGGATATGCCGATTGCTGCTGTCCTTAATAAGGCCGGTCTGGTGAAGAACTCGGCGGCTGCTCGTGATCTGCTGGCCTCCGGTGGTGTGCGTGTAGATGGTGAGGTGGTTGATCGTTCCTTTATATACGTACTGGGCGCGACTCACGTTTGTCAGGCCGGCAAGAAGGCTTTTGCACGGATTTCGCTGAAATCTGAGTAAAGTTGAAATAAGGGGTTGACGGCGAATTCCAGAGGTCTATAATTCGCCCCACTTCCGGCGCAGTCGAAACGGAAAACTCCTTGAGATTCAATGAGTTAAGTAAGTTTCGAAGGTGGGTTGCTTCAGTTCATCGAAGCCTGGAAGGAGTTGGAATTGCCGGCTTGTTCGGTGCTTCAACGGTTCGATCTTCTCGGTCGAAAGCGGAGAAAAAGAGGTGTTGACAGCAGCGTGTAACGCTGTAGAATTCGCCTCCCGCTAACGAGAGATCGGAGGCGCAAGTGGTTGAAGTTGTTGAAGAAATCTTCGAAAACTTCTGAAAATAATCACTTGACAGCAAATGAGGCTGCTGTAGAATGCGCGCCTCGGTTGAGACGAAAGATCTTAACCAACCGCTCTTTA
>NZ_JAIHBA010000019.1:0-147603 GCF_019718735.1 Pseudomonas sp. RIT778
CCAGGCTTTGGTCATCCTCGCCCGTAAGCTTTGCCGGGTGGCATTCGCCCTTATGAAAAATCAGAGCGAATACCAACCCAATTTAAGGTTGCAGGGTTCCCCTGCAACATAGAATCTCCCACATTCGGTTTGTGTCGTTCACAAAACCAATGTGGGAGCGGGCTTGCTCGCGAATGGCGGCACCCCAAATCTCAAGCGGGAGCCACCGCCTCGTTAATCCCCAAAAACCGGCACAGTTCATCGCGCTTGGCCAGGGCATCGCGCCGCCCGAGGTCGATCAATTCGCTGCAATACCCCGCCTCGAACAGCAAGTAACTCAATACCCCTGCCCCGCTCGTCTTGGTCGCTCCCGGCCCACGCAGAAACAACCGCAACGCCGCCGGCAGTTCCTGGCGATGCCGCGCCGCGATTTCATCGATCGGCTGACTCGGCGAGATCACCAGCACTTCCACCGGCGCCACCCCCAGCGCACGGGTCGGCGTGCCTTCGGGCATCAGATGACTGAACTGGTTCAGACGCTGAAGCAACTCGATATCGCTTTCCAGGCTATCAATGAACGTACTGTTGAGCATGTGCCCGCCGATCTGCGCCAGCGTCGGCTGCTGCCCGGTGTAGGTGCGTTCCAGCGGTTGCGCCGGATCGAAACCACGCGGGTTGCCGCTGACGCCCACCACCAGCACCCGACTCGCGCCCAGGTGCAGTGCCGGGCTGATCGGTGCCGACTGCCGCACCGCGCCATCACCGAAATATTCATCGCCGATCTTCACCGGCGCGAACAACAGCGGGATCGCCGAACTGGCCAGCAAGTGCTCCACCGACAACTGCGTCGGCACACCGATGCGCCGATGACGCAGCCAGGAATCGATGGTGCCGCCGCCCTGATAGAAAGTCACGGCTTGCCCCGACTCGTAACCAAACGCCGTCACTGCCACCGCATGCAACTGCTTGCGCGCGATAGACTCGGCGATGCCGGGCATGTGCAGTTTTTCGTTGAGAAGATGACGCAGCGGCGAACTGTTGAGCAGCGCCACCGGCATTTGCCGGCCCATGCCCAACAGGCTGTGACTGACGAAACGGCTGGCCTGGCGGATCACCCCCGGCCAGTCGCTGCGCAACACGCGATGGCTGCGAAAGCCTTGCCAGAACAGCGTCAGGCGTTCGATGGCCGCGCGAAAATCCGTAGCACCGCTGGCCAGGCTGACCGCGTTGATCGCCCCGGCCGAGGTGCCGACAATCACCGGAAACGGATTGTCCGCCCCCAATGGCAGCAATTCGGCAATCGCCGCCAGCACCCCCACCTGATACGCCGCCCGAGCCCCGCCGCCGGAAAGAATCAAACCTGTGACCGGTTCAGCTGGGCTCATCGCAACGCTCCGTGGTGCTTATGGGGATGGGTCAAATCAACCGCGTTTGGCGTACAGCTTCGGCTCGCCCGGTGGCCGGCTCTTGAAGCGCCGGTGTGCCCACAGGTATTGCTCGGGGCACTCCCGCAACACGCCTTCGACCCACTGATTGATGCGGATGCAATCTTCTTCTTCGGTCTCACCCGGGAAACCTTCCAGCGGCGGATGAATCACCAGACGATAACCGCTGCCGTCGGCTAGACGCTCCTGGGTGAACGGCACCACCAGTGCCTTGCCCAGACGGGCGAACTTGCTGGTGGCGGTGACGGTCGCGGCCTGAATGCCGAACAGCGGCACGAAGATGCTTTGCTTGGCGCCATAGTCCTGATCCGGCGCGTACCAGATCGCCCGGCCTGCGCGCAGCAATTTGAGCATGCCGCGCACGTCGTCACGTTCCACCGCCAGGGAATCGAGGTTGTGCCGCTCGCGGCCCTGACGCTGGACGAAGTCGAACAGCGGGTTCTTGTGTTCGCGGTACATGCCGTCGATGGTGTGCTGCTGGCCGAGCAGCGCCGCGCCGATTTCCAGGGTGGTGAAATGCACCGCCATCAGAATCACGCCCTTGCCTTCGCGCTGGGCCTTTTGCAGGTGCTCCAGGCCTTCGACGTGGGCCAGTTTCGCCAGGCGCTGACGCGACCACCACCAGCTCATCGCCATTTCAAAGAAGGCGATACCGGTGGAGGCAAAGTTTTCCTTGAGCAGGCGTTTGCGTTCGGCGGCGGATTTTTCCGGGAAACACAGTTCCAGATTGCGCTTGGCAATGCGCCGCCGGTCGCCGGCGAAGCGATACATCAAGGCACCAAGAAAACGACCGATGGCCAGCAAGGCCGGATAGGGCAGCTGCACGATCAGCCACAACAGCCCGAGGCCGCACCAGAGCGGCCAGAAGCGTGGGGCAAGAAATGCTTTTCGAAAACGCGGGCGATCCATTAAAGCTTCCGTAAATACAGTGGCCGCGCATTCTACATCGTTCGACCCGGCTTGCGGCCTGCGGGCGTTCTCGTTATAAGTCTCGGCACTTTTAGTGACAAGCCGTTGTATGCCGACATGAGCCAAACCGAACCGAAAGACCAAGATCCCGTGTTCCAGCTGAAGGGCAGCATGCTCGCCATTACAGTGCTGGAGCTGTCCCGCAACGACCTGGACAGCCTCGATCGGCAATTGGCCGCCAAAGTCGCCCAGGCACCGAATTTCTTCAGCAACGCGCCGCTGGTTCTGGCGCTGGACAAACTGCCGCCAAGCGAAGGCGCCGTCGACCTGCCGGGCCTGATGCGCGTGTGCCGCCAGCACGGCCTGCGCACCCTGGCGATCCGTGCCAGCCGCATCGAAGACATCGCCGCCGCCATCGCCATCGACATCCCGGTGCTGCCGCCATCCGGCGCCCGCGAGCGACCTCTGGAAAGCGCCGAACCCGTCGCCCCGAAGAAACCGGAAAAACCGCCGGAGCCGGCCGTAAAACCGACCCGCGTCATCACAACGCCAGTACGTGGTGGCCAACAGATATATGCGCAAGGTGGCGATCTGGTGGTGGTTTCCTCGGTCAGCCCGGGGGCGGAACTTCTCGCCGATGGCAACATCCATGTATACGGCCCGATGCGCGGTCGTGCGCTGGCCGGGGTCAAGGGCGACACCAAGGCGCGGATTTTCTGTCAGCAATTGAGCGCTGAACTGATCTCCATAGCAGGCCATTACAAGGTTTCCGAGGACCTGCGTCGCGATCCGATGTGGGGTTCGGGCGTACAGGTCAGCCTGTCGGGCGACGTGTTGAACATCATTCGGCTTTAACGGATACTGCCGCATTTTCCAAGCATCTCTAAAACGTAGCGAAAACGGCTCAAACGAAGTAGGAAAAAGGCCAAAAGCCGAATTCCAGCCAAGGCTGTCCGACTGCAGTAGTTTTCTAGAGATGTTTTTCAGGGGCTGAACAGTCCTTCTTCCTTAGGGGTGAAACACCTTGGCCAAGATTCTCGTGGTTACATCCGGCAAGGGTGGTGTGGGTAAGACCACCACCAGCGCCGCTATCGGTACCGGCCTCGCTCTGCGCGGCCACAAAACAGTGATCGTCGACTTCGACGTGGGCTTGCGTAACCTTGACCTGATCATGGGTTGCGAGCGCCGCGTGGTGTATGACTTCGTCAACGTCGTGAACGGCGAAGCCAACCTGCAACAGGCCCTGATCAAAGACAAGCGCCTGGAAAACCTCTATGTACTGGCCGCCAGCCAGACCCGCGACAAAGACGCACTGACCGTCGAAGGCGTGGAAAAAGTCCTGATGGAGCTCAAGGAACAATTCGAGTTCGTCGTCTGCGACTCCCCGGCGGGTATCGAAAAAGGCGCCCACCTGGCCATGTACTTCGCTGACGAAGCGATCGTCGTGACCAACCCGGAAGTGTCCTCGGTACGTGACTCGGACCGCATGCTCGGCCTGCTGGCCAGCAAGTCCCGTCGCGCCGAACGCGGCGAAGAGCCGATCCAGGAACACCTGCTGATCACCCGCTACCACCCGGAGCGCGTAGAGAAAGGCGAAATGCTCGGCGTCGAAGACGTCAAGGAAATCCTCGCCGTACGCCTGCTGGGCGTCATCCCGGAATCCCAGGCCGTACTCAAGGCCTCCAACCAGGGCGTACCTGTGATCCTCGATGATCAAAGCGACGCCGGCCAGGCCTACAGCGATACCGTTGATCGCCTGCTGGGCAAGGAAAAAGAACACCGGTTCCTGAATGTCGAGAAGAAGGGATTCTTCGAGCGTCTGTTTGGAGGTAGGTAATGAACCTTTTTGACTTCTTTCGTGCCAACAAAAAGCCAAGTACCGCCTCGGTCGCGAAAGAGCGTCTACAGATCATCGTGGCGCATGAACGCGGCCAGCGCAGCACCCCTGACTACCTGCCATCCTTGCAGAAGGAACTGGTGGAAGTGATCCGCAAGTATGTCAACATCGGTAACGACGACGTACACGTGGCACTGGAGAGCCAGGGCAGCTGCTCGATTCTGGAACTCAACATCACCCTGCCAGACCGCTGAGTCGATCCGGCAGGAACGACGGCGGCTCAGGGCCCTTCCGACACCGGAGGGGCCCTGAGCCGCCGTTGGCATTTGTTACGAGGCTGTTTTAATGCCGTTGTCCAACGTCCAAATCATTCATCAGGACGCCGCCGTTCTGGTGGTGAACAAACCCACCCTGTTGCTCTCCGTGCCCGGCCGGGCCGACGACAACAAGGACTGCCTGATCACCCGCCTGCAGGAAAACGGCTACCCGGAAGCGCGTATCGTCCATCGCCTGGACTGGGAAACGTCGGGGATCATTCTGCTGGCCCGTGACGCCGACACCCATCGCGAACTGTCACGCCAGTTTCACGACCGTGAAACAGAGAAAGCCTACACTGCGCTCTGCTGGGGTCAGCCGGAACTGGACAGCGGCAGCATCGACCTGCCCTTGCGCTACGACCCACCGACCAAACCGCGCCACGTGGTCGATCACGAACTCGGCAAACACGCGCTGACCTTCTGGCGCGTGCTGGAGCGTTGTGGCGATTGGTGCCGCGTCGAGCTCACGCCGATCACCGGCCGGTCGCACCAGTTGCGCGTGCACATGCTGTCGATCGGTCATCCGTTGCTCGGTGACGGCCTCTACGCTCATGAACAAGCCCTCGCCGCCTGGCCTCGTTTGTGCCTGCACGCGAGCATGCTCAGCTTCACGCACCCTCAATCCGGTGAGCGTTTGCGCTTCGAATGTCCGGCGCCTTTCTGACGCGCCACAATGTCCCAAGCATCAGGCCGATGCGTTAAACTCCCGCCCATTGCTGTCTGGAGCTTCTTATGCGAGAAGAGTTGAACCAAGGCCTGATCGACTTCCTCAAGGCCTCCCCTACCCCGTTCCACGCCACCGCCAGCCTTGTTCAACGCCTGGAGGCCGCCGGTTATGTGCGACTCGACGAGCGCGAAACCTGGCACACCGAAGCCAATGGTCGTTACTACGTCACCCGTAACGATTCCTCGATTGTCGCGATCAAGATGGGCCGCAACTCGCCGCTGCACGACGGCATCCGTCTGGTTGGCGCCCACACCGACAGCCCGTGCCTGCGGGTCAAGCCACAACCTGAACTGCAACGCCAGGGTTTCTGGCAGCTCGGCGTCGAAGTCTACGGCGGCGCGCTGCTGGCACCGTGGTTCGACCGCGACCTGTCGCTGGCCGGGCGCGTCACCTTCCGCCGCGACGGCAAGGTCGAAAGCCAACTGATCGACTTCAAGGCCCCGATCGCGATCATTCCCAACCTGGCCATTCACCTCAACCGTGAAGCCAATCAGGGCTGGCCGATCAATGCCCAGACCGAACTGCCGCCGATTCTCGCGCAGTTCGCCGGTGACGAGCGCGTGGACTTCCGCGCGGTACTGACCGATCAACTGGCTCGCGAACACGGCCTCAATGCCGACGTGGTGCTGGATTACGAGCTGAGCTTCTACGACACCCAGAGCGCTGCGGTCATCGGCCTGCACGGTGATTTCATCGCCGGCGCGCGTCTCGACAACCTGCTGTCGTGCTACGCCGGCCTGCAAGCCCTGCTGACCGCCGACACCGAAGAAACCTGCGTGCTGGTGTGCAACGACCACGAAGAAGTCGGCTCCTGCTCGGCGTGTGGCGCCGACGGCCCGATGCTGGAACAGACCCTGCGCCGTCTGCTGCCGGAAGGCGACGAATTCGTACGCACCATCCAGAAATCCCTGCTGGTCTCGGCCGACAACGCCCACGGCGTGCACCCGAACTATGCCGAGAAGCACGACGCCAACCACGGCCCGAAACTCAACGCCGGCCCGGTGATCAAGGTCAACAGCAACCAGCGCTACGCCACCAACAGCGAAACCGCCGGCTTCTTCCGCCATCTGTGCATGGCCGAAGAAGTGCCGGTGCAAAGCTTCGTGGTACGCAGCGACATGGGCTGCGGCTCGACCATCGGCCCGATCACCGCCAGCCACCTGGGCGTGCGCACGGTCGACATCGGCCTGCCGACCTTCGCCATGCACTCGATCCGCGAACTGTGCGGCAGCCACGACCTGGCGCACCTGGTCAAAGTGCTGAGCGCGTTCTACGCCAGCCGCGAATTGCCGTAGGAAACAGCCGGGATCGCAGCGTGGAGCTGCGATCCTCCGGCCTGTAGAACCGGCTCATTTCTGATACACATCAGCACCGTCCATCGAAAACCCACCTAGACTTAAATCATTCCCTTCGACAAGGCTGTCGCCATGATCTCGATGTCTGCGTTCCACTCCATGCTCATTCCCATCCTCGGCGGAATGATTCTGCTGGCCATCGGTTTCAACTTCCGTGACAAGAACGCCGGTGTGTTCGCCATGTGGATCGGCATGCTGATGATCCTGGCCACCGTGGTCTACAAGATCCTTGCCAAACTCAACGAATAAATCCGCGCCCGGCTCGCATTGAATCTGGCGGGCTCGTACACTCGCCCGATCCGCCCCTTGCGAGGTTGACCGCCTAGTGTTCGCTCGTCTTTTTGCCCTGCCCTGCCTGCTCCTCATCTGCCTGATGACCCTGATGTCGCCGGCACCTGCCGACGCCGCCGGTCTGCCGGGACTGCTCACGGGCTCCGGCAAGGCTCAGCCCGAAGCTCAGGAACCGCTTGGCCAGTCGCTGGACGAAGTCATCAAGTCGCTGGAAAACGACAAGCAACGCGCCCAGTTGCTGAGCGACCTGAAAAAACTCCGCGACGCCACGAAAAAAGCCCAGGCCAGCCCGGAAGAAGGTGTGCTGGGACTGATCGGCGGCACCCTCGCCACTTTCGAAAAACAGTTCACCGGCGCCGACAGCCCGCTCAATCGCTGGTCCGCCGAATTCGACATGGCCCAGGATGAATTGAAAGGCCTGATGCTGCCGGCCAGCGAATGGCTGCCGATCATCTTTGCCTTCGCCGTGATCCTCGCGGTCTGGAGCCTGCTCGCCGCCGCGCTGATCTGGCTCGGCCACCGGGTACGCATGCGCTTCGGCCTGACCGAAGAACTGCCGCAAAATCCCCGGGCCCTCGACATGCTGCGCTTCGCCCTGCGCAAGCTCGGCCCCTGGCTGATCGCGTTGGTGATCACGGTCTACATGAGCTACGCACTACCCTCGTCACTGGGCAAAAGCCTGGCGATGGTGCTGGCTTACGCGCTGGTGGTCGGCACCTGTTTCTCGGCGATCTGCGTGATCGCCTTCTCCGTACTCGACGGCCCGCACCGCCACCGCGCGCTGTACATCCTGCGTCACCAGGCCTTCCGCCCGTTGTGGCTGATCGGCAGCTTCGCCGCCTTCGGTGAAGCTCTGAGCGATCCAAAACTGGTGGCCGCCCTCGGCGTACACCTGGCCCACACCGCCGCCACGGTTGCCAATGTCCTCGCGGCGCTGTCGACCGGCCTGTTCATCCTGCGCTTCCGCCGGCCGATCGCCCACCTGATCCGCAACCAGCCACTGTCCCGCCGCCTGACCCGCCGCGCCCTCAGCGACACCATCGAAATCCTCGGCACCTTCTGGTACATCCCGGCGCTGGTGCTGGTGGGCATCTCCCTGTTCGCCACCTTCGTCTCCGCCGGCGACACCAGCACCGCCCTGCGCCAGTCGCTGATCTGCACCGTGCTGCTGGTGTTGTGCATGGTCATCAACGGCCTCGTCCGCCGCCACGCCCTCAAACCGCAACGCGGGCCGAAACGTCATGCGCTGTATTCCGAACGCCTGAAAAGCTTCTTCTACACCCTCGCCCATTTGCTGGTGTGGCTGGCCTTCATCGAACTCGGCCTGCGGGTCTGGGGCATGTCACTGATCGGCTTCACCGAAGGCGAAGGCCACGACGTCAGCGTCAAACTGTTCAGCCTGATCGGCACGCTGATCTTCGCCTGGCTGATCTGGATCCTCAGCGACACCGCCGTCCACCACGCCCTCACCCGCTCCCGCAAAGGCCTGGCCAACGCCCGCGCGCAAACCATGATGCCGCTGATCCGCAACGTACTGTTCGTGGCGATCTTCATCATCGCCCTGATCGTCGCCCTCGCAAACATGGGCATGAACGTCACGCCCCTGCTGGCCGGTGCCGGCGTAATCGGCCTGGCCATCGGCTTCGGCGCCCAGTCACTCGTAGCAGACCTGATCACCGGCCTGTTCATCATCATCGAAGACTCCCTTGCCATCGACGACTACGTCGACGTCGGCGGCCATCTCGGCACCGTCGAAGGCCTGACCATCCGCACCGTCCGCCTGCGGGACATCGACGGCATCGTCCACACCATCCCGTTCAGCGAAATCAAAAGCATCAAAAACTACTCCCGCGAATTCGGCTACGCCATCTTCCGAGTGGCCGTGCCGTTCAACATGAGCATCGACGAAGCCATCAAACTGATGCGCGACGTCGGCCAGAAAATGCGCACCGACCCTCTGCAACGACGCAACATCTGGTCACCACTGGAATTTCAAGGCGTGGAAAGCTTCGAATCCGGCAACGCGATATTGCGCGCAAGATTCAAAACCGCACCGATCAAACAGTGGGAAGTTTCACGGGCGTTCAACCTGTCGCTCAAACGACACCTGGATGAAGCCGGACTGGACCTAGCGACGCCGAGAATGAATGTGCAAGTGATCACCGCAGGCGGTGGTGGCCAAACTCAAGAATAGGGCCACCGTCAAAGTCCTCTTCGCTGGCAAGCCAACTCCCACCACTCAACACGATGAGCGTTAGCTCGAGTACCGCTTTTGACGTGCCGGCCCCATCGGAAGGCTGAGTGGAGGGATTTATCCGGGGGTGGGAGCGCAGCGACCGTGCGGCGCAGCCGCATGCATCGAGAGGAGGTGCAGCGAAGCAAACCGTAGGCGATGCCCCCGGATGAATCCCGGAGCGAAGGGACGCCGAGCCAAAGCGAGGTGCCGAACGCCGGGGCCCAGACCTTTTGGTTACTTTTGGGGCGTTTGCCAAAAGTGACCCGCCGTAAGGGCGGAACCATAAGCCGCAACACCCGAAGAAACGGATATTCACCCAAAAAAATCAAACTACATCCACACCTACGTGAATCGCATCATGCCGCCAAAACTCCAGATCACAATCAATCAACCGCCCAAACTGATCATAATTAACCCGAGCAATCCTCAACCCCGGACTCCCCACCGAAACCCGTAACCCCGCCGCCGCCTCCACCGACAACGACGTCGGAACAATCTCGAACCGCACCCGCCCATAATGCAAATCGTAATGCCGCGCATACAGCTCGGTAATCGACTGATTCAAATCAAACTCCAGAATCCCCGGAAAAAACTGCGGATTCAGATAATGCTCCACATACAACACCAGCCGCCCATCGATCCGCCGCGACCGGCAAATCTGAATCACGCTCGACAACGCCGGCAACTGCAACCACGCACACACCGCCGCTGACGCCGGCTGCAAGCGCGCCGAAATCACCTCGGTCGACGGCACCCGCCCCTGCGCACTGACCATCGCGTGAAAATGACTACGCTGCATCAGGTTGTAAGCCAGACGCGGCGGCGACACGAACCAGCCCCGCCGCTCCTCGCGATAAATCTGCCCTTGCGCCTCCAGCTGCAACAAGGCTTCCCGTACCGTAATCCGCGTCGTACCGAACAGCTCACTGAGCTTGCGCTCGGCCGGCAACTTGCTCCCCGCCGCCAGCAACCCATGGTCGAGCTGCTCCTGAAGTATCTGGCCAATCGCTGTCACCGCTTTTGTTGCCTCATCGCGCATCAACGTTACCTATCTGGACTAGACCAGCACTGTTTCGGGGCAAAACCGCACAGCTATTGCGCCGTTTGGTCGTGTTGCAAGCCTAGGCAGTGCAGATGACCGAGAGATGACAAAACTACCGAACGGTCGCCCTGACAACTTGCAATACATCGGCCAAGTCCCTTGCCCACCGGGACTTTACGGGTGGTCTACGCTTAGCGGGCAGCCGTCGATACCGGGGAAATAAAACGCGGCCCTGGTATCCGCCGACATCAAAGTGTCATCCAGCCCCCCTACATTGGCTCAGGTATTGCTGACCTAGACCAACACAAACCGCAATCGCAGCGTTGAACGCGACCAAGGAGCTTCGGAATGAAACAGCTTTTCCTGGCAACACTGTTAGGCTCGACCATTGCCATGTGCACCGCCGCCATGGCGGCTGATGATCTGAAAACCCTCGAAGCCGCTGCGAAAGCGGAAGGCGCCGTCAACAGCGTCGGCATGCCCGATGACTGGGCCAACTGGAAAGGCACCTGGGAAGACCTGGCCAAGAAATACGGCCTGAAACACATCGACACCGACATGAGCTCGGCCCAGGAAATCGCCAAGTTCGCCGCAGAGAAAGACAATGCCACCGCCGACATCGGCGACGTCGGCGCGGCCTTCGGCCCGATCGCGGTCAAGCAAGGCGTGGTGCAACCGTACAAGCCGACCACCTGGGATCAAGTGCCAGACTGGGCCAAGGACAAGGATGGCAACTGGGCACTGGCCTACACCGGCACCATCGCCTTCATCGTCAACAAGAAGCTGCTGCACGGCTCCGAAGTACCGACCAAATGGGCTGACCTCAAAGGCGGCAAATACAAGGTTTCCATCGGTGACGTGAGCACCGCTGCACAGGCTGCCAACGGCGTACTCGCTGCTGCGCTGGCCAACGGCGGAGACGAGAAAAATATCCAGCCTGCCCTGCTGCTGTTCGCAGACATCGCCAAGCAGGGTCGCCTGTCGATGGCCAACCCGACCATCGCCACCATGGAAAAAGGCGAGATCGAAGTCGGCGTGGTATGGGACTTCAACGGCCTGAGCTACAAAGCCAAGATGGCCAACCCGGATGACTACGTGGTGCTGATCCCGTCCGACGGCTCGGTGATTTCCGGCTACACCACCATCATCAACAAATACGCGAAGAACCCGAACGCCGCCAAGCTGACCCGCGAATACATCTTCAGCGACGCCGGCCAGACCAACCTCGCCCGCGGCAACGCCCGCCCGATCCGCGCCGAGCATCTGCAACTGCCGGAAGACGTGAAAGCCAAGCTGCTGCCAAACGAGCAGTACAAGAAGGTCACGCCGATCAAGGACGCCGATGCGTGGGAAAAAACCTCCAAGGCCCTGCCGCAGAGGTGGAACGAAGAAGTCATCGTCGAGATGAAATAAAGCGGCTGATCACCCTTTTATGATCTGTTGAAGATCCAAATGTGGGAGCGGGCTTGCTCGCGAATGCGGAGTGTCAGTCAATCATTTTTCGACTGATCCACCGCTTTCGCGAGCAAGCCCGCTCCCACAGGGGGATCCGGGTTGAATCTGAAATTTATTGTTTCGCGGAGTTTTTGCCCCTATGAAGCACACCGTCATCCTTGTCGTGCTCGACGGCCTCAACTACGAGGTTGCGCGTCACGCCATGGGGCATCTGCAGGCTTACGTTGGCGCAGGACGCGCCGCGCTCTATCAGTTGGAGTGCGAGCTGCCGGCCCTGTCCCGACCGCTTTACGAATGCATCCTCACGGGCGTGCCGCCGATCGACAGCGGCATCGTCCACAACAACGTCTCGCGCCTGTCCAGCCAGCGCAGCATCTATCACTACGCCCGCGATGCCGGTCTGAAAACCGCCGCTGCGGCGTACCACTGGGTCAGCGAGCTCTACAACCGCTCGCCGTTCGTGGCAGCACGGGATCGGCATACCGATGACCCGACGCTACCGATCCAGCACGGCCACTTCTACTGGAACGATCACTACCCGGACTCGCACCTGTTCGCCGACGCCGAAAACCTGCGCCTGCGTCATGCCCCGGATTTTCTGCTGATCCACCCGATGAACATTGACGACGCAGGGCACAAGCACGGCCTCGACACCCCGCAATATCGCAACAGCGCGCGCAGCGCCGACATCATCCTCGCCGACTACCTGCAAGGCTGGCTCGACGCCGGCTGCCAGGTGCTGGTGACCGCCGACCACGGCATGAACAACGACCGCTCGCACAACGGCCTGCTGCCGGAAGAACGTCAGGTGCCGCTGTTCGTACTCGGTGATGCCTTCAGCCTGAACAGTGACGCTGCACCGAAGCAGACCGACATCTGCGGCACCGTCTGCGAACTGCTCGGCGTGCCCCACGACAAACCTGTGTGCAGGGAGTTGCTCAAGTGAACTCAATGACTCGCGGCAAATGGCTGGCGGCCCTGTGCCTGGTGCCTTTCGCACTGTTCTTTATCGTGTTCGAAATCGCCCCGCTGATCTGGGTGATGATCAACAGCCTGCAATCGGAAGAGTTCGGTTGGGGCTTCGCCAACTTCAGCAAGATCTTCAGTTCGAAGTTCTATCTGCAGGCGATCCAGTACAGCCTCGAAATCAGTTTCTGGTCGAGTGTGTTTGGCATCATCATCGCGGTGCTGGGTGCGTACTCCCTGCGCCGGGTCGATTCGAAACTGCGCAACTTCGTCAACGCCTTCGCCAACATGACCAGCAACTTCGCCGGCGTGCCGCTGGCGTTTGCGTTCATCATCCTGCTCGGCTTCAACGGCAGCATCACCATCATGTTGAAGCAGGCCGGGATCATCGAGGACTTCAACCTGTACTCGAAAACCGGGTTGATCATCCTCTACACCTACTTCCAGATTCCGCTCGGCGTGTTGCTGCTGTACCCGGCGTTCGACGCCCTGCGTGAAGACTGGCGCGAATCCGCCGCGCTACTCGGCGCTGACGGCTGGCAGTTCTGGCGCCACATTGGCCTGCCGGTTCTGACCCCGGCCCTGCTCGGCACCTTCGTGATCCTGCTCGCCAACGCCCTCGGCGCTTACGCCACGGTCTACGCGCTGACCACCGGCAACTTCAACGTATTGCCGATCCGGATTGCGGCGATGGTCTCTGGCGACATTTCCCTCGACCCGAACCTGGCCAGCGCCCTGGCCGTGGTGCTGGTGGCGCTGATGACCCTGGTGACCGTCGTGCATCAACTGCTGTTGAAGAGGAGCTACCATGTCTCGCGCTGAATCCGGCCCGGCCGGCGTCTACCACCGCGTCGTGGTCTATCTGCTGTTCGCCATCCTGCTGCTGCCGCTGGTGGGCACGCTGGTCTACTCGATCGCCAGCAGTTGGTCGGCCACCATCCTGCCCAGCGGTTTCACCTTCAAGTGGTACATCCAGTTGTGGAGCGATCCGCGCTTCCTGCACGCCTTCGGCCAGTCGCTGCTGGTGTGCGTCGGGGCGCTGATTCTGTCGGTGGTGCTGATCCTGCCGCTGCTGTTCGTGGTGCATTACCACTTCCCGAAACTCGATGCGCTGATGAACATCCTGATCCTGCTGCCCTTCGCGGTGCCGCCGGTGGTGTCGTCGGTGGGCCTGTTGCAGCTCTACGGTTCCGGGCCGTTCGCGATGGTCGGCACACCGTGGATCCTGATCGGTTGCTACTTCACTGTGGCGCTGCCGTTCATGTACCGGGCAATCACCAACAACCTGCAAGCGATCAACCTGCGCGACCTGATGGACGCCGCCCAACTGCTCGGCGCCAGCACTTTTCAGGCGGCCTTCCTGGTGGTGCTGCCAAACCTGCGCAAAGGCCTGATGGTCGCGTTGCTGCTGTCGTTCTCTTTCCTGTTCGGTGAATTCGTGTTCGCCAACATCCTGGTCGGCACTCGCTACGAAACCCTGCAGGTTTATCTGAACAACATGCGCAACAGCAGCGGCCACTTCACCAGTGCGCTGGTGATCTCCTACTTCTTTTTCGTGCTGGTCCTGACCTGGGTCGCCAACATCTTGAACAAGGACAAAAGCGAATGAGCTATGTCAGCGTCCAACACCTGCAAAAAAACTACGCGGGCACCACGGTGTTCAGCGACATCAACTGCGAAATCCAGAAGGGTGAATTCGTCACCCTGCTCGGCCCGTCCGGTTGCGGCAAATCCACCTTGCTGCGTTGCATCGCCGGGCTGACGCCAGTGGATGGCGGCAAGATTCTGCTTGATGGCGTCGACATCGTGCCGCTCACCCCGCAGAAACGCGGGATCGGCATGGTGTTCCAGAGCTATGCGCTATTCCCCAACATGACAGTCGAGCAAAACGTCGCCTTCGGCCTGCGCATGCAAAAGGTCAATGCCGACGACAGCCACAAGCGGGTTGCCGAAGTGTTGAAACTGGTTGAACTCAACGACTTCGCCAGCCGCTATCCGCATCAGCTCTCCGGCGGTCAATGTCAGCGTGTCGCCCTTGCCCGCTCGCTGGTCACCCGTCCGCGCCTGTTGCTGCTGGATGAACCGCTGTCGGCCCTCGACGCGCGGATTCGCAAACACCTGCGCGAACAGATCCGTCAGATCCAGCGCGAACTCGGCCTGACCACGATCTTCGTCACACACGACCAGGAAGAAGCCCTGACCATGTCTGACCGGATTTTCCTGATGAATCAGGGAAAGATCGTACAAAGCGGCGACGCCGAAACCCTCTACACCGCGCCGGTCGACGTGTTCGCCGCCGGCTTCATCGGCAACTACAACCTGCTGGATGCCGAGAGTGCCTCGAAGCTGTTGCAGCGGCCGATCAACCACCGCATCGCGATTCGCCCGGAGGCCATCGAGCTGAGCCTCAACGGCGAACCCGACGCGCAAATCCGCAGCCACAGCCTGCTGGGCAACGTGATCCGCTATCGCGTCGAAGCCCGGGGCGTGGAACTGGTGGTGGATGTGCTCAACCGTTCGGCGGCGGATCTGCATCCAGACGGCCAGCGCCTGTCACTTTCCATCGATCCCACCGCCCTGTGTGAGGTAGCCTGATGACTTTGCTGACACCCAAGAGGGAACTGAACTGATGGCCCTGGCAATTTTTGATCTGGACGAAACCCTGATCCACGGCGACTGTGCCACTCTCTGGAGCGAGCAGATGGGGCGCCTGGGCTGGGTCGATCCCGAGTCGTTCATGCGCAGGAACAACGAGCTGATGGACGCCTACAGCCATGGCAAGTTGCGCATGGAAGATTACATGGACTTCAGCCTCGAGCCGCTGATCGGCCGCACCCCGGAAGAAGTCGAGCATCTGGTCGGCCCATGGGTTGAAGACTTCATCGAACCGATCATCTTCAGCGACGCCACCAAGACCATCGCCGCCCACCGCAAGGCCGGCGACCGGATTCTGGTGATCTCGGCCTCGGGCACGCACCTGGTCAAACCGATTGCCGAACGGCTGGGCATCGACGAGGTGCTGGGCATCGAACTGGAAGTGGCGCATGGCGTGTACAGCGGCCACACCGTGGGCACCCTGACCTACCGCGAAGGCAAGATCACCCGCTTGCTGGAATGGCTGGATGCCGAAGAGGAAAACCTTGAGGGCGCGAGTTTCTATTCCGACTCACGCAATGATCTGCCGCTGCTGCTGAAAGTGGATTTCCCGCATGTGGTCAATCCGGATCCGGTGCTGCTTGCAGAGGCCGAGAAGTCCGGCTGGCCGATCCACCTCTGGAAATAAGCGATGGTCTTGTGGGAGCGAGCCTGCTCCCACAAGCATCGATGATCAGCTCAGGCTTTCGTCGATCACCAGCACCAGCTTCCCCGCCACCGTGTTGCTCGCCAGTTCGGCGAACGCTGCCTCGGCATCCTTGATCGGGAATGCCTTGGCCAGTTGCGGCTTTAGCCGACCTTCGGAAAACAGCGGCCACACGTGCTGGCTCAGATCGCTGAACAGATCGGCCTTGAACTGATCGTCACGGCTGCGCAGGGTCGAGCCCAGCAGTTGCACGCGCTTGGCCAACACCTGGGCCAGATCCAGTTTCGCCTCGCGGCCGCCCATCAGGCCGATCAGCACCCAACGGCCGTCCTGAGCCATCAGCTTGAGGTTCAACGCCGAATAGTTGCCGCCCACCGGATCCAGAATCACATCGAACGGCCCGAAATCCCGCAGGCTATCCAGATCGTCGGTGCGAACCACCCCGCCCTGGGCACCCAGCGATTCGCAGTAGGCCAGCCGCTCAGCCGAGCCAACGCTGACCCAGCAGGGATTGCCGAAAGCCTTGCACAGTTGAATGGCGGCTGAACCGATGCCACTGGCCCCGGCATGCAAAAGAACTTTCTCACCCGGTTTGAGCGCCGCAAGTTGAAACACATTCAGCCAGACGGTCGCGTACACCTCGGGCAACGCCGCAGCTTCGATCAGCGATACACCTTCCGGAACCGGCAGCACATGCCGTCCGTCGACGACCACCTCTTGCGCCATCCCGCCCCCGGCCAGCAAGGCGCAGACCCGGTCACCGACCTGCCAGGACGAACCTGCGCCGACCTCGCTGATCACCCCGGAACACTCAAGACCCAGCACCTGGCTGGCACCCGGAGGGGGTGGATAAAGTCCGGCTTTCTGTAATAAATCCGCGCGATTGAGGCCCGCTGCCGCCACCCGGATGCGAACTTGTCCTACATCACATGTAGGACTTGGTTCATCAACCCATGCCACTTGACCTTCAACGCCTTGCAATGCCTTCACAGTGCCTCCATAGTGAGTCTGGACTGAGCCCGAAGCTGTAGCGCCGGGCTTTTTGCATTATGCGACCGGCCCTGGGGTCTGAACGAACGCTGAACAGCAGTTATCGTACAGAGCGTAGAGGTACCGGCGACTTCAAAGACGGCCTAATATGCGTTATCAATTGTCCCCGCGTCGAATCAGCATGAAGCATCTGCTCCCCAGCACCGCCCTCGCTCTTTTCATCGGTATCGGTCTGTTGCCGGTGTCGGGCACCACATTCGCAGCCAACAGCTGGGACAAGTTGCAGCCTGATCGCGACGAAGTGATCGCCAGTCTGAACGTCGTCGAGTTGCTCAAGCGTCACCACTACAGCAAGCCGCCGCTCGACGATGCGCGCTCGGTGATCATCTACGACAGCTACATCAAGCTGCTCGACCCGTCGCGCAGCTACTTCATGGCCAGCGACATCGCCGAATTCGACAAGTGGAAGACCCAGTTCGACGACTTCCTCAAGAGCGGCGACCTCAACGCCGGGTTCACCATCTACAAGCGCTACCTGGACCGCGTGAAAGCGCGTCTGGACTTCGCCCTTGCCGAGCTGAACAAAGGCGTCGACAAGATGGACTTCACCACCAAGGAAACCTTGCTGATCGATCGCAAGGACGCTCCGTGGCTCAAGTCCACCGCCGAACTCGATGACCTGTGGCGCAAACGCGTCAAGGACGAAGTGCTGCGGCAGAAGATCGCCGGCAAAGAGCCGAAGCAGATCCAGGAAACCCTGACCAAGCGCTACAAGAATCAACTGGCGCGTCTGGACCAGACCCGCGCCGAAGACATCTTCCAGGCGTACATCAACACCTTCGCCATGTCTTACGATCCGCACACCAACTATCTGTCGCCGGATAATGCGGAGAACTTCGACATCAACATGAGCCTGTCCCTCGAGGGCATCGGCGCCGTGTTGCAGAGCGACAACGACCAGGTGAAAGTCGTGCGTCTGGTGCCGGCAGGCCCGGCCGACAAGACCAAGCAGGTTGCTCCGGCCGATAAGATCATCGGCGTTGCCCAGGGCAACAAAGAGATGGTCGACGTGGTCGGCTGGCGCCTGGACGAAGTGGTCAAACTGATCCGTGGTCCGAAAGGCACCGTCGTGCGTCTGGAAGTCATCCCGGCCAGCAATGCGCCGAACGATCAGACCAGCAAGATCGTGCCGATCACCCGTGAAGCGGTGAAGCTCGAAGACCAGGCCGTGAAGAAGTCCGTGCTGAACCTGAAACAAGACGGCCGCGACTACAAGCTCGGCGTAATCGAGATTCCGGCGTTCTACCTCGACTTCAAGGCCTTCCGTGCCGGCGATCCTGACTACAAGAGCACCACGCGCGACGTCAAGAAGCTGCTGACCGAACTGCAGAAAGAGAAAGTCGACGGCGTGGTCATCGACCTGCGCAACAACGGCGGCGGTTCCCTGCAGGAAGCCACCGAGCTGACCAGCCTGTTCATCGACAAGGGCCCTACCGTGCTCGTGCGTAACGCCGATGGCCGGGTCGATGTGCTTGAAGATGAAAACCCGGGCGCGTTCTACAAAGGCCCGATGGCGCTGCTGGTCAACCGCCTGTCCGCCTCGGCTTCGGAGATCTTCGCCGGCGCCATGCAGGACTACCATCGCGCGCTGATCATCGGTGGCCAGACCTTCGGCAAAGGCACCGTGCAGACCATCCAGCCGCTGAACCATGGCGAACTGAAACTGACCCTGGCCAAGTTCTACCGGGTTTCCGGTCAGAGCACCCAGCATCAGGGCGTACTGCCGGACATCGATTACCCGTCGATCATCGACACCAAGGAAATCGGCGAAAGCGCCCTGCCGGAAGCCATGCCGTGGGACACCATCCGCGCGGCGATCAAACCGGCGAGCGATCCGTTCAAGCCGTACCTGGCCCAGCTGAAATCCGAGCATGACAGCCGTTCCGCCAAGGACGCGGAGTTTGTGTTCATTCGTGACAAGCTGGCCCTGGCGCAGAAGCTGCTGGAAGAAAAAACCGTCAGCCTCAATGAAGCCGAACGTCGTGCCCAGCACGCCGACATCGACGCCAAGCAACTGGCGATGGAGAACATCCGTCGCAAGGCCAAAGGAGAAGAACCGCTCAAGGAGCTGAAGAAAGAAGACGAAGACGCCCTGGCAGCTGCCGAGCCGGACAAGGTCAAACCGGAAGACGATGCCTACCTGAGCGAGACCGGGCGCGTACTGCTGGATTACCTGAAGCTGAGCAACCAGGTCGCAAAGAAGTAAGGTGATGGCAATTTAATGCTGACGATCCCCGGATCGTCATCAAACAGTCATCATTCTGTCGTGCAATAAAGGACTGGGAGCTGTTCTCTTCATCGAGAACGCTCCCAGTCCTTTTTTTATCGCCAGAGATTGCCATGACCACGACCGAACAGCTGAGTGCCTTGAGCTCGATCCTGACTCAAAGCGGATTATACAGCCTGTTCCAGCCGATCATTTGCCTCTCCGAACGGCGCATTCTCGGCTACGAAGCCCTGACCCGCGGCCCGTCCAACAGCCCGCTGCACTCCCCCATCGCCCTGTTCGCCGTGGCCCGCCAGGCCGGGCGTTTGAGCGAACTGGAAATCGCCTGCCGCCAAAGCGCCTGCCGCCGTTTCAATGAACAACAATTGCCGGGCAAGCTGTTTCTCAACGTCTCTCCGGAATCCTTGCTCGAAGCCGCGCACCAGCCGGGGCGCACACTGCAGTTGCTTCAGGATTTTGGTATTCCGCCGAGCCAGGTGGTGATCGAACTCACCGAACAGACGCCGATCGACGACTTTCAGTTGCTGCAAACAGCACTGCATCACTATCGGGCTATGGGTTTTTCGATTGCCCTCGACGATCTGGGCGCGGGTTATTCGAGCCTTCGCCTGTGGTCGGAACTGCGACCGGATTACGTGAAGATTGACCGGCACTTCATCGACGGCATCCATCAGGACGCGTTGAAGCGCGAGTTCGTCGGATCGATCCTGCAAATCGCCAAGGCCTCCCGAGCTCAGGTGATTGCCGAAGGCATCGAATTGCCGGAAGAGTTGGCGGTACTGACCGAGATGGGTGTGGATCTAGTGCAGGGCTATCTGCTCGGCCGCCCTCAGGAACACCCGCCGCGCGATGCCCGCGCCTTGATGCCCAAGCACGACAGCAGCGCCGTTGCATTGAACGATGAAGGCAGCGACCTCAGCGCCCTGCTCAACGACCAACCGGCCGTGAATCGCGACACACCGACCGCCACCGTTCTGGAAGCCTTCCGCCGTCAGGCCAACCTGAACTCACTGGCGGTGCTCGACGAACAGGGTCAGCCATGCGGCATCGTCCATCGTCACTCGTTGTCCGATGCGCTGCTCAAACCGTTCGCCACTGACCTGTTCGCCCGCAAACCGATCAGCCGCCTGATGAACGACGACTTCCTCGCCGTGGAAATGAGCCAGTCGCTGCAACAGGTCAGCCGCCTGATCACCAGTCGCGCCCGGCAACGCATCGAAGAAGATTTCATCATCACCCTCAACGGCAGCTATCTGGGCCTGGGCCGGGTGATTGACGTGCTCAAGCTGATTACCGAACTGAAAATCCAGCAGGCCCGCTATGCCAATCCGCTGACCTTGCTGCCGGGGAATGTGCCGATTCAGCAATGCCTCACCCGACTATTGCAACAGGGGCGCGAGTCGGTCATTTGTTATGTCGACATCGACAGCTTCAAACCCTTTAACGATATCTATGGATATGGGCGTGGGGATGAGGTGTTGCTGTGTCTGGCGCAATGCCTCAACGAACGCGTCGACCCGTCCCGCGACTTTGTCGGGCATATTGGAGGGGACGATTTTCTGTTGGTGCTCGGCCCGGAGGATTGGCGCAAACGGCTGAACCAATTGCTTGATGACTTCCAGAGCCAATGCCGACGCTTCTATCGCCCTGAGCACCTTGAAGCTGGTTGTTTTGTTGCACCGAATCGTCAGGGGATTCGTCAGGAGTTTCCGTTGCTGTCATTGTCCATTGGCGTGGTGCATTTGCATCCTGAAGCGTGTGCGCAACTGGATGCGAGCCAGTTGGCGGAGATGGCTTCGCAGGCGAAGCATCATGCGAAGAATGTTCCGGGGTATAGCGTGCATTTGATTGATAGCCTTACGGCTCCCAACCTTCACTCTCCGCAAATAATGGGGCAACGCTGAGCCCCAGACCACGTACCCCGTGAAAGCAGGGCTGGGTAGATTGACGCGACTAACTACTTACCTTGACCTAACCCAGCAAACAAAATCAACAACATCCAATGTTTACTTTAATTTTAATAGTCGCACTCACCACATGGTTCTATCTTCACTCGCTGCGCGTTCAAGGTCTTCCCTCCAGACATCTCTAGCCAAACGGTATACCTCTCTAAAAAAACAACGCGAACTATTTAATGAATACCACTCCTCCCTAGGCCAACTAGACGTCTCCCACTCATCAATTTCAAAGAGACTACTAAAATCATAATTTGAATCATCTAACGCTACTTCTAAGGCCTCAAGCAAAACCAGCTTATGCCTATACGAAAGGTATGGCAGGTTCAGACAATACTTCCTGATGAGGATCTCTCTATCCTCAGGAGCATTCGGATTATATACACCGAGCTCTAAGCCTCGAGTCTCCTCTCGGTCATAAACATCAAAAACGCCAATAAACCAAGTAAATCTTGGTTCGAAGCGCTCATTCAAATAGGGATCTTTCAGCATCATTTTTTCTCCGACGGGAAGCCTGTAAATGGCTCTTGCGTGTTTATCTCATCAAACTTAACTTCAAACCAGTCCATGTTCTCATTCAGTATCGGATTTTGCGGATCGTTCCTATTTGGTTTATATCCCCGCCCCGCTCCAGGCAACTCAAACCTAACTATCGGATTATCATTCTGATCCTTTCCCGTATGCCTGATTAAGCCATTTTTATCCCTAGTCATCGCCTTATTTAATGCACCCAAATGCATTCGCCAGTTATGAAACTGTGAGCTTGGATTTCCTCTGGGCGGTGTTGGGGTGATGCCAGTGTGAGGATCAGTACCGTCGATGGCTCGCTGCTTAACCGCCCTATCAGGAATTTCAGAGCTATGTTTTTTGACGGTGTGCATACCATAACGGTCTTCATATTCAGTTACCCGTCGCTTGGCGTTTTCCTCAGCTACCTCATCAATCCTCGCCCGCCGCTCCTGTGCTGTCATCTTTGGCAGAGGAGGCGCCCCCTCTTCGACGACCACGCGACCTGCTTCGTATCGCATCGAACGGCGCGGGGTCGGCGGCGGACAAGTACAACTCAACCCCAACGGATCCACCCACCCCGTCGGATTCGGCACGTACCGGTACTGGTTCAGCCCACCCGCCAGCTTCACCGGATCCGGCGTCAGGTACCGTCCCACGTCCGGGTCGTAATACCGGTGCCGGTTGTAATGCAGCCCGCTTTCGTCATCGAAGTACTGCCCCTGAAACCGCAGCGGCTGGTTCAGGTAGTCCTCGGTCGCGAGCTCCAGCGAGGTGACCTTGCCGTAGGCGCTGTATTTGGCTGACCAGACGATGTCGCCGCTGTAGTCAGTCAGTTCCTGCGGAGTGCCGAGGTGGTCGAGTTGGTAGTAGAACGGGCAGGCGCGTTTCGGGCCTTTGCCGTCGAGCATGGCCAGTGGGCGGAAGGTGCCGGGTTCGTAGATGAAGCTGCGGTGCTGTTCCTTGCTGCTTTCGGCGATCAGGTAGTCGCCTTGCCAGAAGAACTCGGTGGTCTGGCCGTCGACGGTTTTGCGGATGCGGCGGCCGAAGGCGTCGTATTGGTAGGTGGCGCTGGTGCCGTCGGGACGGGTGAGGCCGATCAGGCGGTGCTGGCTGTCGTAGCGGTATTCGGTGACGAGGGTTTGTGCGCGGCCGCGGCGCTCGCGGATCAGGTTGCCGAAGGCGTCGTAGTCGTAGTGGCGGTCGCCCTGCATCAACAGGCGGTTGCCTTTGATCTGTGTCGGGCCCGGACGGTCCTGCATCAGCAGGTTGCCGGCCGGGTCGTGGGCGAAGTTTTCCGGTACATCGTCGCGGGTGTGGCGCACGCGGATCAGCCGGTCGAGGGCGTCGTACGTGTAGCTGCGTTGGCCGTGGCGGGTGTCGGCGATGTGTTCGAGGTTGCCGTTGGCGCTGTAGGCAAAGTCGCGGCGGTACAGTCCGCTGCGCTGATGGCCTACCGCGTGGGCGCTTAACCGGCCCTGTTCGTCGTAGGCGTATTCGCTGAGCAGCAGGCCTTGCTGGCGCTGCTGTTCGCGGCCGTGCTGGTAGACGTGGCGGGTGAGCAAGGCGCCGTTGAGGTCGATCGCGGTCAGCGCACCACCTTTGGCGTAGTGGTAGTCGAGCTTGCTGTTGTCCGGCAGACGCATGCGAGTGAGCTGGCCGCAGGCATCGTAGGTGTAACGCAAGGTGCCCCAGCCCTGATGCTCGCGCACCAGCCGGTCCTGCAGGTCGTATTCAAAGGCCAGTGGGTGATCCTGGCCGTCATCGACGCCGATCAAACGACCGAGGCGGTCATAGCGGTAGCTGACCTCGACCCCGTCGGGCAGGGTTTTGAGCAGCAGACGCCCAGCAGCATCACGTTGATAGCCGGTGACCAGCGTCGAGCCGTCATCGCCGAACTCGGTCTTTTCCAGCAGGTGACCGTTGCGGTCGTAGGCGTACGCGGTGCGCCGGCCATCGAAGCCGGTTTCCTGTCGGATCAGTCCGGTGGGGGTGTAGTCCAGCCGATACTTTTCGCCGGACTCGTTCTCGATTTCCGTCAGCAGCAGCTGCGCATGGTCGTAGCGGTATTGCAGCCGGGTGCCGTCGGGATTGATCCGCCGGCTGACCAGGTGCAAGTCGTCGTCATACTCGTAACGGGTGATGCGCCCCAGTTCATCGCGTTCGGCGGTGATCTGGCCGTAGGCGCTGTAAGACCAGGCGCGGGTGGCGCCGGTAGGCAGCATCGTCTGAATCAGCCGGCCAACGGCGTCCCACGCCTGATGGGTGACCGCACCGTGTTCATCCTGCGAAGTAATCCGCCGCCCCAAAGCATCGTAGGAAAACTTCCGAACCCCACCGTCCGGCAGACTTTCCTCGACCAGTTGTCCGAGGTCGTTCCACACGAACACGTGCCGACCCGAATCCGGATAACGGATCGACAGCAACCGCCCCTGCGCGTCGTAGTGGTAATGGGTGACATGGCCGTCGGGATCGACCGTTTCGGTGATGTCACCCTGGGGATTGCGCCGGTACGTCCACACCGCATCGCCACGCGAACGGCTGTGCAGGAAACCGTTGCGGTACTCGTAGGACGTCGGCGCATCGTCCGGCGGAATCAGCGCGATCAGCCGACCGGCGTCGTCATAGCGGTACTCGGTAACCGCCCCCAGCGCATCCTGCTCGGCAACCAGCCGGCCCGCCGAATCGTAAGCCTTGAGCTGTTCGCCACCGTCCGCCGCGACCTGACGCACCAATCGCGCCGTGTCGTCGTGGACGTAAGTCTCTTCAGTCCCATCGACGTAATGCACGGTGACACGGCCGGCGTCATCCCAGACGTAGCGCGTGTCCATCTGCGAAAACGACGCCCAATGCCGCACGCAGCGCGCCGCCTTGCCGGAACGTTCCCACTCCCAAAAGAAACTCGCACCACCGCTCAACTGCCGTTGCAGGATGACGTGCTGATCGTCGTAGTCGTAACGCTCAGTCTCGCCGACCGCGTTGGACGCCTCGATCAATCGATGGCGAGCATCAAAGCGGTAACTGGCCAGCGTCTGCTCGGTGCGCCAGGCAGACTCCCGAAAAACCTGATAATCGACCGCGACCAGATGCGCCCGCTCATAGCGCAACAGCAGCGAACGGCCAGTCCCGTTATCCAGCCGCTGAACCCGGTCGGAAAGATCCCGATGCACCGTCAGACGATTGCCATACGCATCGCTAACAGCCGTCAGACGCCCAGCCCGAAAGTGATAAAACCGCGCCGCCTCACCCGCCAGCGCAACGATCAACTCCTCCGGCTCATCCCCGAGAAAGATCGCCGCCCGCGACAAGCTGTTGTGAATCGCCGGCCGCTCAACGCTCGGCAACGGAAACCGCGTCCGCCGGTTCTCATGGTCAACCCAGACCACCGCAGCGCCATCAACCTCCAGCCGATGCGCCAGCGAATGACTCCAGCCAAACCCCAGCCCGACATCAATCTCGGCCGCGCTATTGCGGTACAACCGACTGAACTCAAACGGCAGCAGCCCGTCGAGCACACCGTCAGTCAGCGTCAACAATTCCTCACCGGTGACCATCGACACCGGACACCCATTGGTACAGGTCAGCGGTGCACAATCGGCGCTGTCACCATTGGGGTTCTTCGCCTGATCCGGCGTGTCGTCGTGGTGCTCGTCTTTTTTCAGGGAAGCATTGCGCCGGGCATCCCAGCGCAGTTGCATGCGGCCCTTTTTCACCCCGGCGGCGATGCCTCGTGCGACGACGGTTTTGTACTGGTTCACGTAGCCGATGAAGGTGCTGACGATGCCGAACATCGCCTTCACCAGGCGCGCCATTGCCGACAGCAACTGAGCGCCACGCTCCGCCAGACGCAAGGTCAGATACGCAATCCCCGCCCCGGCACCGACAAAGGTCAGCACAACGCCGATCAACACATCGATCAGCAGTTGAACCACCACCATCGATACCGCCTCGGCGGTTTTCCCGGCAATCTCATTGGGAGGCAGCATTTCCAGCCAGAGGCTGGCAGTACGCAGCAACAAACACAGCGCCGCCTCGTCACTGACCAGTAACTGAAGCTTCTCCATCATTTCAGGCGCTGTTTCTGCCAGCGCGATCAGCTGTGCGGCGCCACTGCCCAACCGCTCGGCAAACTTTCCGGGTTCCTTGAGAATCTCCGACAGCAACCCGATGCTGTCCCACACCCCCTCGATCGCCGCCCAGCTCCCGGCCAGCATGCCGTTCCCGGCCGCAGTGGCCACCGACTGCGACCACTGCGGCTTGAAACCCTGCCACTCGCTGCGCAGCCAGCCATCCAGCTGCCGGGTCAGGCCATCGTAGGACTCGAAAAGCGCATCAACCTGCTGCTCGCTGGCCTCGCCGTGCACCACCACCCGATAAAACTTGCCCGCCTCACCGGTGAACAGTCCCCTGCCCTGAGCATCGAGGGTGACCGACTCGACTGCACCGCCCTCCACCGCCACCACATCGACAACGATGTCGCCCAACGGAATGTCGTACGCCGACTCGAACTTGCTCTCGATCTCCATCGGCCCGGATTCCGGGCATTGCACGATCGCAGAGGAGAAACGGTAGTCGTCAGTCGCAACCGCCGTGCTGTGCTCGCCGAAACGGATGATCCGCTCCATCCCCATCAGCGACGGCAGATCGGCCGCATGACTGACGCGGTCTGCCGAGCGACTGAGCCAGCGCCTGAGCTGTTCGCGATAGAGATCGAGGGTGCGGGGGAAGCTGTCGAGCTCTTGCTCGATGCGGGTGACGGCATCCATCAGCGCATTTCCATGCGCATGGCGAAACGAAAAACCGGGTCAAACATGTGCGTTCCCTCGCGCAAAAATCAGGCGAGGGACTTTGCGGGGGATCAATCAGAAAAGAAGTCAGGCGAGTAGGCAGAGGATGTAGGAGAAGTCTGTAACTGTTTTTTATCGAACTGCAGACGCAAAAACGGGGCGGGAGGTGTCCCTCACGCCCCGTTCACGGAACAGATGATTTGCTTATTGAGAGGCGTCCCGGCCGGCCAACTCTTTCAACTTGAGCTCCGCCAACGGATGCCCGGCCTTCGCGGCCATGGTCCACCAGCGAGCGGCTTCCGAAGGATCTGGCGCTTTGCTCGGTGTACCTGCAAGACTGATGACACCGACTTGATACGCCGCCTTGCCATCCCCGGCCAGCGCCGCCAGTCGCAATAACCGCACACCTTCTTCACGTGCGCCCAAACCAACCCCGCGAAACGTCAGGATGTGCCCGTAAAAACTTTGCGCGCCGACATCGCCCAGATTGGCCATGCGCGCAAACTGCCCTTCGAGCCAGCGCCAGCCGCGGGGCTGACGGACAAACCACGACCAGTGAAACAGCCTACGGGCCAGCCAGTAACTTGCCCGCGCCTTGAGTCGTAAAAACACTCAGGCCTCCGCCGATTCCGGGTACTCGTACTCAAAGACCCGCACCACTTCCGAGGCATGCCAGGAGGCGGCGGCAACACCGTCGGACGGCCCGGAAAAGCGCCCTAGACGCTCGACACATTCAAAGAAACCGGTGCGTGGCAGGCGGCTTGCACCCTGGCTGATCACCAGCGAGCTGCGCAACGGTTGTTCGGCTTTCGCGTCCAGTGCTGCGAGATGCTCCAGTGCAGCGGTCAATGTCTGCATGGCCGGCGTGGGCAGTTGCAGGCGTTCAAGCAAGGCTCGATAAGTCAAAAGATGGCGCTGCCTGCGCGCCTGATCCAGCTCCCCCAGCAATCCGTCCCAATGTTGACGACTGATGCGTACGCTCACGATTGTTCCCTCCACCCTGGCACCGTCAACTCCCAGGCCAGGCTGCGGCGAATCGCGGCGTCGGGCAGACGCTCGCCACTTTCAATCATGGCCAGGTAAGACGGGCTGATGCCTACCGTGCGGGCCAGCGCCTCGATGGCGATGCCCTTCCCTTCGCGCAAACTGCGTAACTGATCCAGACCTGGAAGAATCGGGTCCGGGGTGGCCGCAAGCGGCGCTGGAGCCGGTTGCGACGGTGCTTCGTTAATGCCTGCTGCTTTCAGTAGAGCCTGATACTGAGCCCATGGCAGAACCGCATATTCGGGTTCGCCATCGCGTGCAATTATCTGAATATCCATGACTACCCCGTAGGACAACAACACTTAGCGAGTCGGCACTTTTCCCTAGAAGTGTAATCCTAACAGCGGCCAAGGTCGTGGGGGGTATCTATCTGTGTACGAGGCTGTCGCGATTCAGGACTTTTTCGGCCCCTGAAGCTGAAGTTGCTCGGGCGTATCGGGCAAACGCTCGACCACTCTGAGCTTTTCCGGCGCCTGGCGCTGGCGCCACAGGCGGAAGGCATTCAGTTCATCGTCGAGGGTTTTCATCAGCCAGGCGAGGACGGCGATGTCATCGAGCATGCCGAACATGGGAATGAAATCCGGGATCGCATCCACCGGACTGAGGAAGTACATCAGACCGGCCACCACCGAAACGATCGCCTTGGCGCTGATCGCACGGTACTCGCCGCGCCAGTACGCCAGACACAGTGCCTGCAACAGACGCAAATCGTCCTTCAGTTTGCCGAGGCGATTGCCTTGGGCGGCGCCTTTGCTGGCCACGGCGAACAACAAGGTCGGCAAGCGGCCTCGAGCCAGCAAGCGTCCGGCCAAAGGCAGGAATCGGGCGAAATTCCACGGCGCTTTCATTTATTTCTCCCGTTGAAATGTTATCCACACAAATTGTGGATAACCTTGTGAACAGAGCTGCATTTCAGCGCTGAGAGCCCCGTTTCATAAGGGCTGCGCTCAGATCGGGCGTTTTTTACTCACATAAAAAAACCCAATATTTCATTGACTTGGCGGCTCCGGGCGTCTAGCGCGGGCAACCTTAAAGTCTAGGACTGCCATGACCGGCATCGGTTCGGTCTGTTTACGCTGACCATCGTCCAGATGCAACAACGCCCCGCATAAGCGAGGCGTTGTTGTTGAGACCGGCGCAGATTACTTGGCGGCGGCGTCTTCTTTGGCTGGATCCTTGATGGCCAGCAGTTCCAGGTCGAAAACCAGAACCGAGTTGGCCGGGATTGCCGGGCTTGGCGATTGTGCGCCGTAAGCCAGATCGCTAGGGATGTACAGCTTGTACTTCTCGCCAACGTGCATCAGTTGCAGGCCTTCGACCCAACCCGGGATCACACCGCTGACCGGCAGATCGATCGGGCTGCCGCGCTCGACGGAGCTGTCGAATACGGTGCCGTTGGTCAGCTTGCCGGTGTAGTGAACGGTCACGACGTCGGTAGGCTTAGGCTGTGGGCCGTCGGCTTTCTTGACCACTTCGTACTGCAGACCGGAAGCGGTGGTGGTCACGCCAGCTTTCTTGCCGTTTTCTTCGAGGAATTTCTTGCCGGCGGCTGCCGACTCTTCGCTCATCTTGGCCATGCGCTCTTCGGCACGCTTTTGCAGCGCGGCGAAAGCTTCGACCAGTTCTTCATCTTTCAGCTTCTGTTCTTTCTTGCCGACGGCATCTTCGATGCCCTGGGCTACCGCTTTGGAGTCCAGATCATCCATGCCTTCCTGAGCAAGGCTCTTGCCCATGTTCAGGCCGATACCGTAGGAAGCTTTTTGCGCCGGGGTTTTCAGCTCTACGCTGGTCTGCGAATCACAACCCGCGAGTACCAGGCTAACCAGGGCAACCGCCGCCGCCAACCGATGCTGTTTCATGCTATTTCCTTGTTCATGCGCCGAAAGGGCAATCGAGTAAAGCCGCGAGCTTATCAGGCCGCCACGACCAATGGCTACCGGCATGAGAGCAGGAATCTTCCGATAAGTTCAGGGATTAAAAAGCATTTGGCGAAAGGCACGATGAAGCTTCTGTCATCTTTCGCCGACAGCGATTGATGCCGCTTCCCACAACACTTGGCGTAATGGCCACTTGCCGCACAGGACTCGGCTCAGGCATAACAGCGCAACAACTCGACAAGGATGTTCATCTTGCGCCTCTTATACCGTGTGCTGACGCTGATCGTGGTGCTGCTGGGACTGGTTCTGGCGGTGGTTCTTTACTATGTCGCCAATCCGAGATTGCCCTTCCCCGCACCCGCAAAACAGGTGCATTACCTGAACCAGTGGACTGAGCAAGAGCGCCAGATCTACTACTTCACTCCGCAGGGGACGCAGGTCAAAGGCCTTCGTTACGAATGGTTTCAGGCGCTGGAGCTGCCGTTCTCGCAGCAACGTTTTGCCTCCCCGGAATACCTCGCGCGCTTCGGATTTCTGATCGATCCGCAACAGAAAGCCACGCCGGACAACCCGGGCAATCTGCCGGTAGGTTTCGCCCGGCATCAGAATCCCGGCAGCTCCGAGCAATATCTCGACATCACTTGCGCGGCCTGCCACACCGGTGAACTGCACTTCAATGGCCAGGCAATACGCATCGACGGTGGCTCGGCCCAGCATGTGTTGCCTTCCAGCGTTCCTACATTGCGCGGTGGCAGTTTCGGACAGGCATTGGTCGCCAGTCTCACCTCGACTTACTACAACCCGTGGAAATTCGAGCGCTTCGCTCGCCAGGTGCTGGGCAACGACTATGACGCCCGCCACGAACAACTGCGCAAAGACTTCAAACGCTCATTGAACACCTTCATCAAAGTGGCCTGGAACGACACCCATCGTGGCCTCTACCCCACCGAAGAAGGCCCCGGCCGCACCGATGCGTTCGGGCGTATCGCCAACGCGACCTTCGGCGATGCGATCTCCCCGAGCAATTACCGCGTGGCCAACGCCCCGGTGGATTACCCGCAACTGTGGGACATGTGGACCTTTGACTGGGTGCAGTGGAACGGTTCGGCGCAACAACCGATGGCGCGCAATATCGGCGAGGCGCTGGGCGTCGGTGCCACCCTGAATTTTTTCGACGCCAACGGCCAGCCGCTGCAGGGCGATGAGCGCTATGCCTCCAGCGTACGTGTGCGTGATCTGCACAAGATCGAAGAAACCCTGCAAAGACTGCGACCACCGGCCTGGCCTGAAGAGGTGCTCGGCGTCGTCGACAAACCCTTGGCAGCCAAGGGGCGAGCCCTGTTCGCCGAGAATTGCGCCGGATGCCACGTCCCGCGTCAGACCCAGGAAGGCGAGCGCCGGGTGCAACATCTGCACATGCTCCCGGTGGACGTCATCGGCACCGACCCGAACGCCGCCAACAACATTGCCAATCACCGTTTCGACCTGACCGCCCTGCAATGGAACCCGGCGGAACTCGAACAGATGGACGTGAAGTTGCACCCCAAACCCAAGGAACCGCTGGACCTCAGCCAGCTGTCAGTGGCCAAGGGACTGGCTTACGTCACCGCCTTCGTGGAAAACCGTGCGTACCGTGAAGCGGGCGTCACCGCTGCCGAGAAACCACAGCTCGACGGCTTCGGTCTGCCGATTGGCGTTCGCGAAAAAGTCGCCTACAAGGCGCGTCCGCTTGCCGGCGTATGGGCCACGGCCCCGTTCCTGCACAACGGCTCGGTGCCGAGCCTTTATCAGTTGCTGTCGCCTCAGGACGAGCGCGCCACCACCTTCTATAAAGGCACCTTCGAATACGACCCGCGCCATCTGGGCTACCGCACCGAAGCCTTCACCAACGGTTTCCTGTTCGACACCCGCATCACCGGCAACCACAACAGCGGCCACGAATTCCGCGCCGGCGAGCGCGGCAACGGCGTCATTGGCCGACTGCTGCAGCCAGAAGAGCGCTGGGCGCTGCTGGAATACCTGAAAGTGCTGGGCGGCCCGCTGGAGGCGCAACTGCCATGATCTTCAATTCCTTCAAAAGACCTTCGATGCTGGCGCGTTTCTGGCTCTGGCTGGGACGGTTACTGGGCAAAACCCTGCTGATCCTGCTGGTGATCGGTCTGATCGGCTGGGCCCTGACCACCGCGTGGTTCGCCTGGCAGCACCGTGGCCCGGTGTCGGTACTGGAACAGATACCAGATGGCGAAGCCGCCATGACCCAGGACGTGATTCAGACCGCGGTGCGCATCATCGATCAGCACCGCGAAAGCACCCGCTACCTGCGCGATGCCCATGCCAAGGCCCATGGCTGCGTGAAGGCCGACGTGCAGGTGTTGCCGGATCTGGCTCAGGAATTGCGCCAGGGCGTCTTCAGCGAACCGGGCAAGCTCTGGAAAGCGACGATGCGCCTGTCCAACGGCAACGCCTATCCGCAATTCGACAGCATCCGAGATGCCCGAGGCATGGCGCTCAAATTGCTCGATGTGCCGGGCAAGCAGTTGCTGGGTGATCGTCAGGGGCTGCACGAGCAGGATTTCGTGATGTTCAGTCACCCGAACTTCTTTGTCAGCGATGTCGCCGAGTATCGTCAGAATGTGGCGGCGCAGGCTGACGGCAAGAAGGTCATGGCGTTTTTTCCGGGGTGGGATCCGCGCAGCTGGCAGATCCGGCATCTGTTCATTGCACTGGCGACCCTATCGCCACCGCCAGAAAGCCCGACCCGCACGACATACTTCTCGGTATCGCCCTACAAGTTCGGCAAGGCCAATGCCAAGTTCCGGGTAATGCCGGATCCGGAGCGCTGCCCCGCTTACACCTTGCCGAAACAGAACCAGGATCTGCCGAACTTCCTGCGCAGCGCGCTGAATCAACAGCTGTCGACTGACCGGATTCCGGCGTGTTTCGTGTTGCAGATCCAGCGACAGGACGCGAACAAGTACATGCCGATTGAAGACACCAGCATCGAATGGCGCGAACAGGACAGCCCATTCCAGACAGTGGCGAGGATCACCCTGCCCCCGCAGGACTTCGACACCCCGGCGCTGAACCTGCAATGCGACAACCTGTCGTTCAATCCCTGGTTCGGCATCGACGCTCATCGCCCGATTGGCGGGATCAACCGCTTGCGCAAAGCGGTGTATGAAGCGGTCAGCGATTACCGCCACAGTCGCAACTCGGCGCAATAGCAGCGCCAGAAACGAAAAAAGCGACCGTTAAAGGTCGCTTTCTCATGTTCAGGCCCGGCAAAAGCCAAATCCCGGACAGCAAAAAGCCCGCACCAGGCGGGCTTTCTGTGGTGATCTGGCGTTCAGTGTTCCAGATTACCGAATATGGCGCAGCGGACGGGACTCGAACCCGCGACCCCCGGCGTGACAGGCCGGTATTCTAACCGACTGAACTACCGCTGCGCGAAACGCTTGAAACGAATGGTGGGTGATGACGGGATCGAACCGCCGACATTCTGCTTGTAAGGCAGACGCTCTCCCAGCTGAGCTAATCACCCTTCGCTTCGTTACGGGGCGCATTATGCCACAGATTTTCGTAATGTGTTGATTTAATTGAAGTTTTTTTCAAATAAATCCGAAAACCGGTGAAACGACACATCCCGCATGTACAACTCGAGGCAGAAAAAAACCCGCCTTGGCGGGTTTTTCCGTGGTGACCTGGCGTTCAGTGGTCCAGGTTACCGAATATGGCGCAGCGGACGGGACTCGAACCCGCGACCCCCGGCGTGACAGGCCGGTATTCTAACCGACTGAACTACCGCTGCGCTAAACACTTGAAACGAATGGTGGGTGATGACGGGATCGAACCGCCGACATTCTGCTTGTAAGGCAGACGCTCTCCCAGCTGAGCTAATCACCCTTCGCTTCGGTGTGGCGCGCATTCTACGGAGCGACCCAACCTCTGGCAAGCACTTTTTTAATTAATTTTCTTAGCCCTTCCAAAGGCTTAGAGAAGGGTTGGCCTATGACCCGGCGAAGACAATAATGCCCCCCTTTGTATAAAGGAGAGACTCACCCCATGTGGTTCAAAAACCTGCTTATCTATCGCCTGACCCAAGACCTGCCTGTCGATGCCGAGGCGCTGGAAACTGCACTGGCCACCAAACTGGCGCGTCCATGTGCAAGCCAGGAGTTGACCACCTACGGTTTCGTCGCGCCGTTCGGCAAAGGCGAAGATGCTCCACTGGTGCACGTCAGCGGTGACTTCCTGCTGATCTCCGCCCGTAAAGAAGAACGCATCCTGCCGGGCAGCGTCGTGCGCGACGCGGTCAAGGAAAAGGTCGAAGAGATCGAAGCCGAGCAGATGCGCAAGGTCTATAAGAAGGAACGCGATCAGATCAAGGATGAAATCATCCAGGCTTTCCTGCCGCGCGCCTTTATTCGCCGCTCGTCGACCTTCGCCGCCATCGCGCCGAAACAGGGTCTGATCCTGGTCAACTCGGCCAGCCCGAAACGCGCCGAAGACCTGCTCTCCACCCTGCGTGAAGTGATCGGCACCCTGCCGGTTCGTCCGCTGACCGTGAAAACCGCGCCGACTGCCGTGATGACCGAATGGGTCACCACCCAGCAAGCCGCCCCGGACTTCTTCGTGCTGGACGAGTGCGAGCTGCGCGACACCCACGAAGATGGCGGCATCGTGCGTTGCAAGCGTCAGGACCTGACCAGCGAAGAAATCCAGCTGCACCTGAGCACCGGCAAGGTGGTGACTCAACTGTCGCTGGCCTGGCAGGACAAACTGTCGTTCATGCTCGACGACAAGATGACCGTCAAGCGCCTGAAATTCGAAGATCTGCTGCAGGATCAGGCGGAACAGGACGGCGGCGACGAAGCCCTCGGCCAACTGGACGCCAGCTTCACCCTGATGATGCTGACGTTCGGCGACTTCCTGCCGGCGCTGGTTGAAGCACTGGGCGGCGAAGAGACTCCGCAGGGTATCTAAGCCTCTGCGCAGTCTTTGGGTTATCTTCAAACGCCACCGCTTCGGTGGCGTTTTCACATAATAAGGAACAGGCCATGCGCGCACTGGCTGCACTGAGTCGTTTTGTCGGCAACACCTTCGCTTACTGGGTTCTGATTTTCGCGGTGATCGCGTTCCTGCAACCGGCCTGGTTCCTCGGCCTCAAAGGCGCGATCGTGCCGCTGCTCGGGCTGGTGATGTTCGGCATGGGCCTGACCCTCAAACTCGACGACTTCGCGGCCGTCGCCCGCCATCCGTGGCGTGTGGCCCTGGGTGTGGTCGCGCATTTCGTGATCATGCCGGGAATGGCGTGGTTGCTTTGCCAGATCTTTCATCTGCCGCCGGAAATCGCCGTCGGCGTGATTCTGGTCGGTTGCTGCCCGAGCGGCACCTCATCGAACGTCATGACCTGGCTGGCCCGTGGCGACCTGGCGCTGTCGGTGGCCATCGCCGCCGTCACCACCCTCCTCGCCCCGCTGCTGACCCCCGCGCTGATCTGGCTGTTGGCTTCGGCGTGGTTGCCGGTTTCGTTCATGGAGTTGTTCTGGTCGATCCTGCAAGTGGTGCTGCTGCCGATCATCCTCGGCGTGGTCGCGCAACGTGTGCTCGGTGACAAGGTCCGCCACGCGGTGGAAGTGTTGCCGCTGGTGTCGGTGGTCAGCATCGTGATCATCGTTGCCGCCGTGGTTGCCGCCAGCCAGGCGAAAATCGCCGAATCCGGCCTGCTGATCATGGCCGTGGTGATGCTGCACAACAGCTTCGGTTATCTGCTGGGTTATTTCACCGGACGCCTGTTCGGCCTGCCGCTGCCGCAACGCAAATCCCTGGCGCTGGAAGTCGGCATGCAGAACTCGGGGTTGGGGGCTGCGCTGGCCAGTGCGCACTTCTCGCCGCTGGCGGCGGTGCCGAGCGCGTTGTTCAGTGTGTGGCACAACATTTCCGGGGCGCTGCTTTCGACGTACTTCCGGCGGATGAGCGAAAAAGAAGACCGTGAAACGTTGGCGCAACAGGCGGCCGACTGATCCCGGATCAAGGCGCGGCGCACAATTTTAGGTAGTATGTGCGCCACGCGGGGACGACCCTGCGGCTCAATCGAGTTTTCAATCTGGGGACGGCCCCGTCAATCGATGGAGGTCTTTCATGTCCTGGATCATTCTGTTTTTCGCCGGCCTGTTCGAAGTCGGCTGGGCCGTCGGCCTGAAGTACACCGACGGTTTCACCCGTCCGCTTCCGACCGTTCTCACCGTTGCCGCCATGGCGGTCAGCCTTGGCCTGCTGGGCCTTGCGATGAAGGAATTGCCGCTTGGCACGGCTTACGCGATCTGGACTGGCGTCGGCGCCGTGGGCACGGTGATTGCCGGGATCATCCTGTTTGGCGAATCGATGGCGTTGATTCGCCTGGCCAGTGTGGCGTTGATCGTCACCGGATTGATCGGGCTCAAGGTCAGCGCCTGAGCCGTTGCCGCCATCCGTCAGGGATGGCGGCTTTCCAACCAACTACCTGACAGTCCCGCGCAACTCCCCGACCAACGCCTGCAACTCCGCAGGCTTCGCCGCTTCAACGGCGACCGGCGAACCCGCCACAAGCGTCACCCGCGACCACAACCGGTGAAAGAAACCTTTATCGGGATCGCGACTGAAGAAACTCCCCCACAACCCCTGCAACGCCAGCGGAATCACCGGTACTGGCGTCTCCTCGAGAATCCGCGTCAGCCCGCCCTTGAACTCGTTGATCTCGCCATCGGCAGTCAATTTGCCTTCCGGGAAGATGCACACCAGCTCACCGTCCTTCAGATACTGGGCAATCCGGGTGAAGGCCTTTTCGTAGATCTGAATGTCTTCCTGGCGTCCGGCGATAGGAATCGTCCCCGCCGTGCGGAAGATAAAGTTCAGCACCGGCAGGTTGTAGATCTTGTAGTACATGACAAAACGAATCGGCCGACGCACTGCGCCACCAATCAGCAACGCATCGACGAACGACACGTGGTTGCACACCAGCAACGCCGCGCCCTCATCGGGAATCGCCTCAAGGTTGCGATGCTCGACGCGGTACATGGAATGGCTGAGCAGCCAGATCATGAAACGCATGCTGAACTCGGGGACGATCTTGAAGATGTAGGCGTTGACGCCGATGTTCAGCAGCGACACCACCAGGAACAGCTGAGGAATCGACAACTTGACCACGCTCAGCAACACGATGGTGACAATCGCCGAAATCACCATGAACAGCGCGTTGAGAATGTTGTTGGCGGCAATCACCCGCGCCCGCTCGTTCTCGGCGGTGCGCGACTGGATCAATGCGTACAGCGGCACGATGTAGAAACCGCCGAAGATCCCGAGGCCCAGCACATCGATCAATACCGCCCAGGCATGGCCGAAACTCAGCACTTCGGTCCAGCTATGGCCAACAGCGCTTTCTGGAACTCCACCGGAATGCCACCACAGCAACAGCCCGAAAACGGTCAGACCGAACGAGCCGAACGGCACCAGGCCGATCTCGACTTTGCGTCCGGAAAGCTTTTCGCACAACATCGAACCCAGTGCGATGCCGACCGAAAACACGGTAAGAATCAGGGTGACCACGGTTTCGTCGCCGTGCATCCATTCTTTGGCGTAAGCCGGGATCTGCGTCAGATAAATCGCCCCGACGAACCAGAACCACGAGTTGCCGACGATCGAGCGCGACACCGCTGGCGTCTGCCCCAAGCCGAGTTTCAAGGTCGCCCACGACTGACTGAAGATGTTCCAGTTCAGGCGCATTTCCGGAGTAGCCGCTGCGGCGCGAGGAATGCTGCGACTGGCCAGATAACCCAGCACGGCGATGCCGACTATCGCGGCGGACACCACCGGCGCGTAATTGGCCGACGACATCATCACACCGGCGCCGATGGTCCCGGCCAGGATCGCCAGGAACGTGCCCATCTCCACCAGCCCGTTGCCGCCGACCAGCTCATCGTCGCGCAATGCCTGCGGCAGGATCGAATATTTCACCGGCCCGAACAGCGCCGAGTGCGTACCCATGGCGAACAGCGCCACCAGCATCAATGACAGGTGATCGAACAGGAAGCCGACGGATCCCACGGCCATGATGGCGATTTCTGCCAGTTTGATCAGACGGATCAACGCATCCTTGGCGAATTTTTCCCCGAACTGTCCGGCCAGCGCCGAGAACAGAAAGAACGGCAGAATAAACAGCAGCGCACACAGGTTGACCCAGATCGAGCGGTCACCTTCGATGGTCAGCCGATAGAGAATGGCGAGGATCAGCGACTGCTTGAACACGTTGTCGTTGAACGCGCCCAGCGACTGGGTGATGAAGAACGGCAGGAAGCGCCGGGTGCGCAGCAGGTTGAACTGTGAGGGGTGACTCATCTTCCGTGTGACCCTGTTGTTTTTGGAAAGAGAAGGTAGCGAGTGGCCTGGCTACGCTTATAAGAATCTCGAACCGCGATCCAGGCCACACATTACCTAATCTTTGCAGGTTATTTCTTCAAACCTGCAATGCACGGTGAAACAAACAGCTCGCCGCGCCACGCACCTTGCAGCGTGCGCTTGCCGACGATCAGCCACATCACCGCCAGCAACGTCACCAGTACACAACCGGCCACACTGAAGAACGTCAGGTGCAACGTGCTGCCCAGTTTCAGGGTTGCCAGCGAATAAACGCCCAGCGGGAAGGTGAATCCCCACCAGCCAAGGTTGAACGGGATGCCGTCACGCAGGTAACGCACGGTGATCAGCAGCGCCATCAGCATCCACCACAGACCGAAGCCCCACAGCGTGATCCCGGCGACCAGCCCCAGCCCCGAAGCCATCTCGCCGATGCCTGGCAAGCCGTTGGCCGCGAAGATCGCCGGGGCATCGCCGCCCAGCAGCAACATGCCCAAGGCTCCCGTCCCGATCGGGCCGAGAGCCAGCCAGCTCGACGCCGCCATGTTTTCGTGGGGCAGTTTGTGCAAGGCCATGCGCAACAACAGGATGGTCAGGATGCTGAACGCCACCGGCAGGGAAAAGGCCCACAGCACATAGCTGGTCACCAGCACCACCAGTTGCGAGTGCGCATCGGCGAGATGCGGCGCCAGCAGTCCACCGCTGGCCGCCGCCACTTCCGCGGCCACCACCGGCAGCAGCCAGACGGCGGTCATCTGATCGATACTGTGTTCCTGACGGGTAAACATCATGTAGGGAATCAACACACCGCAGGCCAGCGACATCGCCACGTCCAGCCACCACAACACCTCGGCCAGCTGAATCACCCCGTCGCCCCAACGCGGCAGACCGAACAGCAGAAAGCCATTGATGATGGTCGCCAGGCCCATGGGAATGGTGCCGAAGAACATCGAAACCGTGGAGTGGCCGAAGATCCGCCGCGCTTCGTCGAAGAACAGAATCCAGCGCGCGGCGTAGGCAGCGGTAAACAGCACGAACAACAGAATGTTGAACAGCCACAGCCCTTCGGCCACGGCGTGCAGGCCGGGAATGGACACCGGCAATTGCGCCAGCGCCAACGCCAGCACGCCGGTGCCCATGGTCGCGGCGAACCAGTTCGGGGTGAATTGGCGAATCACTTCACGCGGGTGCTGAAGCTGACTGAATGGCTTGATGCCGGGTTTGGCGCTGTTGGGGCAAATCATCATGAACTCCTGTCCTCAGGTGAGGTTGGGCTCATGGTAGAACCGAATCGAATATCTATATAACGGGTAATATCTCTAACTGTTATCTGTTTTGCAGATATGCAGTCAAACACTGCCTTCGGTTTCGATCACCAGAATCCGCGCCGCGCCCTGCGGATGAGCGACGTGTTCAGTGCCGATGGACGCGTAGAAGATGTCACCGACATCGAGCAAGACTTGTTTCTCCTCGCCCTCTTCGCGGTAGTGCATGAGCACCTGACCGTCGAGCACCACAAACACTTCTTCGCCATCATTGACGTGCCATTTGTACGGCTGATCAGTCCAGTGCAGGCGCGTGGTGATGCCGTTCATGTTGGCGATGTCGAGCGCGCCCCAGGCGCGCTCGGCGGTGAAGGTCTTGCTGCGGATAATCTTCATGCGTTGATCCGTGAGAAGAATGGGCTGGCCAAGGCTAACCGAATCCAGAGTTGTTATGGAGCGCTGCAAGTCTTGGCCGCTTGCGCCCGGAAACTCATCAGCAGCGCACCGACCGCCAGCACAATCAGCACCGCGCCATACACATCGGTGGTGGTCAGCAGGCCCACGCTGTGGGTGAAATGTCCGGCCAGCAACGCCGGCAGGCAGAACGCCAGGTAACTCAGCACATAAAACGCCGACATCAATCCGGCGCGCTCATGAGGCAATGCCAGCGGCACCAGGCTGCGCACTGCACCGAGAAAACCGGAGCCAAAGCCACAACCGGCCACCAGCGTGCCAAAGAAGAACAGCGACAGACTGGCACTGTGCACGCCCAACAGAATCAACACGATACCGGCCGGCAGCAGGCTCGCCCCGAGTTGCAGCGCCCGGGAGGCAGGACGATTGCGCAACGTGAAGATCATCAATGCACCGGTCACGGTCAGCGCCGCCACGGTGGCGCCGCCGATCAAGTTGGAGGTGGAACCGGTGGCCGTGCGCACCAGCGACGGCGCCAGCGAGGCATAGAAACCGCCGAGCGCCCAGGTCGCGGTGTTCAACGGCAACACTCGCCACAGCGTCGAACGCGCCTGAACCGGCACATGCAGGGTCGGCCGCAACGAGGCCCATGCCCCGGCCTGCGGCGAGACGCTTTCCGGCAGTCGCCAGACATAAATGCCCTGCAACACAAACAGCGCGAGCAGCAACCAATAGGTCAACTGCAACGGCGCCGGGGCGAACTCGGCCAGCAAGCCGCAGCCCATGCCGCCTAAAGCCATGCCCAGCAACGGCGCAACGCTGTTGATCAACGGCCCTTGCTGGCGATCAGTGTCCAGCAGCGTCGCGCTCAACACCGCGGTGGCCATGCCGGTGGCGAAACCTTGCAGCACTCGCGCGCTGATCAGCCAGCCCACGCTGTCGGCGTAGATAAACAGCAGCATTGCCAGCGCATTGAGCGTCACGGCGGTGAAGATCACCGGTTTGCGTCCCAGGTGATCCGACAGCGAACCGACCGTCAGCAACGCGGCCAGAAGACTGAGGGCGTAGACGCCGAAAATCAGGGTCAGTACCGCTGCCGAAAAATACAGCTGATCCTGATACAGGTGGTACAACGGCGTCGGCGCAGTGGAAGCGGCAAGAAAACTCAGTAAGGTAATCGCCAGAAACCACAGGCTGGAACGGTGGGAAGCAAGGCTGGTCATGGGCACACTCCGCAAAAGCTAATTTTTTGCTTTTGCGGAGTGTGCTCTTGGCTTGCGCTTAAAGCAAATTCTTTGTGTTAAGGTCTGCCGCATGGCTATTAAAGAAGGTTTACGCCCCGGCGGTCGCAGTGCCCGGGTGCAGGAGTCGATTCACTCGGCGGTCCGCGCTCTTCTGCAAGAACAGGAGCGCTCGACGGTGACCGTCCCGCAGATCGCGGCGCGCGCCGGGGTGACGCCGTCGACGATTTATCGGCGCTGGGGAGATCTGGCGGCCTTGCTCGCGGACGTCGCCCTCGCCCGCATGCGCCCCGACAGCGAGCCGGCTGAAACCGGCAGCCTGCGCAGCGATATCCGCGCGTGGGCGGAACAATATCTCGACGAAATGAGCTCGGAACCCGGTCGCAATATGATGCGCGACGTGCAGGCGAGTGCGACGCCGGGCTATTGCGTGACGATCATCGGCGCGCAATTGCAGACCATCATCGAGCGCCACCCCGAGGAGCCGGCGCCGAGCGTGGATCGGCTGATCAATCTGGTGGTGTCCCCGGTGGTGTTCCGCATTCTGTTTTCGGCAGCGCCGCTGGAAGTCGAAGAACTGCACCGGCTGATCGACATCGCGCTCAAACCGGACTGACCACAGAACTGCCCGGTTCTGTTCCTGCGACACCCCGCCGCGCCACGACCTTGGTCGACACTGACTAACCGCCGCGCCCGTGCGAGACTGTCTGACCGGGCGCGAGTCCGGTCGTTTTCTGTCGGGAGTGTTCCATGTCGTTGTCCACCGGGCTGATCGCCGCCGTCGCCCTGGCCTATATGGCCATCATGTTCGCCATCGCCTTCTACGGCGACCGTCGCAGCACACCGCTGCCGCCACGGGTGCGTGCCTGGGTGTACAGCCTTTCGCTGGCTGTTTATTGCACCAGTTGGACATTCTTCGGCGCGGTCGGCCAGGCCGCCGAACAACTGTGGTCGTTCCTGCCGATCTACCTGGGGCCGATCCTGCTGCTGCTCGGTGCACCGTGGGTGCTGCAGAAAATGGTGATGATCAGCAAACAGGAGAACATCACCTCCATCGCCGACTTCATTGCCGCCCGCTACGGTAAATCCCAGTCGTTGGCGGTGGTCGTCGCGCTGATCTGTCTGGTCGGCGTCCTCCCCTATATAGCCTTGCAGCTCAAAGGCATCGTCCTCGGCGTGAACTTGCTGATCGGCGCCGGCGCCGACGCCATGGGCACCCGCGCCCAGGACACCGCGCTGATCGTGTCGCTGGTGCTGGCGCTGTTCACCATCGTTTTCGGTACGCGCAACCTCGATGCCACCGAGCACCACCGGGGCATGGTGCTGGCGATTGCTTTCGAGTCGCTGGTCAAACTGTTCGCCTTCCTTGCCGTCGGCGCCTTCGTCACCTATGGGCTGTATGACGGTTTCGACGACCTGTTCAATCAGGCAATGCTCGCGCCGCGTCTAGAGGAATACTGGAAAGAAACCATCAACTGGCCGTCGATGGTGGTGCAGACCGGCGTGGCGATGATGGCGATCATCTGCCTGCCCCGGCAGTTCCACGTGACGGTGGTCGAGAACATCGACCCGCAGGATCTGCGTCTGGCCAAATGGGTGTTCCCGGCCTACCTCGCACTGGCCGCGTTGTTTGTCGTCCCGATCGCCTTGGCCGGTCAGATGATGCTGCCCAGCTCGGTCATCCCCGACTCCTTCGTTATCAGCCTGCCATTGGCCCAGGCCCATCCGGCACTGGCGATGCTGGCGTTTATCGGCGGCGCTTCGGCGGCCACCGGCATGGTGATCGTGGCGAGTGTGGCGCTGTCGACCATGGTCTCCAACGACATGCTGTTGCCGTGGCTGCTGCGCCGCAACAATGCCGAGCGCCCGTTCGAAGTGTTCCGCCAGTGGATGCTCTCGGTGCGTCGGGTCAGCATTGTGGTGATTCTGTTGCTGGCTTACGTCAGCTACCGCTTGCTCGGCTCGACCGCGAGCCTGGCGACCATCGGCCAGATCGCTTTCGCGGCGGTCACTCAACTGGCCCCGGCGATGCTCGGCGCGCTGTACTGGAAACAGGCCAACCGGCGTGGTGTATTCGCCGGTCTCGCCGCCGGTACGTTTCTGTGGTTCTACACCTTGATCCTGCCGATCGCTGCACGCAGCCTCGGCTGGTCGCTGGACAGTTTCCCCGGCCTCGCCTGGCTGCACAGCAATCCGCTGAACCTGCCGATCACCCCGCTGACCCAAGGTGTGGTGCTGTCGCTGGCGGGCAACTTCACGTTGTTCGCCTGGGTCTCGGTACTGTCGCGCACCCGGGTGTCGGAGCACTGGCAGGCCGGACGTTTTATCGGTCAGGAAATCAGCGCACGTCCGAGCGCGCGCTCGATGCTGGCGGTGCAGATTGATGACTTGCTGCAACTGGCGGCGCGGTTTGTCGGTGAAGAACGTGCGCGGCAGAGTTTCATCCGCTTCGCCTACCGACAGGGCAAAGGCTTCAACCCGAATCAGAACGCCGACGGCGAATGGATCGCCCACACCGAGCGATTGCTGGCGGGTGTCCTTGGCGCCTCTTCGACGCGAGCTGTAGTAAAAGCCGCCATCGAAGGTCGGGAAATGCAGCTGGAGGACGTGGTCCGGATCGCCGACGAAGCGTCGGAAGTGCTGCAGTTCAACCGTGCGCTGCTGCAAGGCGCCATCGAAAACATTACCCAGGGCATCAGCGTGGTCGACCAGTCGCTGAGACTGGTGGCCTGGAACCGCCGCTATCTGGAGCTGTTCAACTATCCGGACGGCTTGATCAGCGTTGGCCGACCGATCGCTGACATCATTCGCCACAACGCCGAACGTGGCTTGTGCGGCCCCGGCGAAGCGGAGGTCCACGTCGCCCGGCGCCTGCACTGGATGCGTCAGGGCCGAGCCCACACTTCCGAGCGGCTGTTCCCCAACGGCCGGGTGATCGAGCTGATCGGCAACCCGATGCCCGGCGGCGGTTTCGTCATGAGTTTCACCGACATCACCGCGTTCCGCGAAGCCGAACAGGCCCTGACCGAAGCCAACGAAGGGCTGGAGCAACGGGTCAGCGAACGGACTCAGGAACTGTCGCAACTCAACGTCGCGTTGACCGAAGCCAAGAGCAACGCCGAGGCGGCCAACCAGTCCAAGACCCGCTTCCTTGCCGCCGTCAGCCACGACTTGATGCAGCCTCTGAACGCCGCGCGGCTGTTCTCCGCCGCCCTCTCCCATCAGGACGACGGCCTGAGCGGCGAAGCGCAGAAACTGGTGCAGCATCTGGACAGTTCGCTGCGTTCGGCCGAAGACCTGATCAGCGACCTGCTGGACATTTCCCGCCTGGAAAACGGCAAGATCAACCCGGATCGCAAGCCGTTCGTGGTCAATGAGTTGTTCGATATTCTCGGCGCGGAGTTCAAGGCACTGGCCCAGGAACAGGGCTTGAGTTTCCGGGTACGCGGAAGTCAGTTGCGCATCGACAGCGACATCAAGCTGCTGCGGCGCATTCTGCAGAACTTCCTCACCAACGCGTTCCGCTACGCAAAAGGCCCGGTGCTGCTGGGCGTGCGTCGGCGAAAAGGTGAAATCTGTCTGGAAGTGTGGGATCGCGGGCCGGGGATTCCTGAGGACAAACAGCAAGTGATCTTCGAGGAATTCAAACGCCTCGACAGCCACCAGACCCGCGCCGAAAAAGGCCTGGGCCTGGGCCTGGCGATCGCCGACGGTCTGTGCCGTGTACTCGGCCATACCTTGCGCGTGCGCTCATGGCCGGGGCGCGGCAGCGTGTTCAGTGTCCGCGTGCCGTTGGCCAAAGCGCAGACCGTGCAGGCGCCGGCGACGGTGGAAATCAATGGCAAACTGCACAGCGGCGCGCAGGTGCTGTGCATCGACAACGAAGACAGCATTCTGATCGGCATGAACAGCCTGCTCACGCGCTGGGGCTGTCAGGTCTGGACCGCGCGCAACCGCGAAGAATGTGCGGCGCTGCTCGACGACGGCGTGCGCCCACAATTGGCATTGGTCGACTATCACCTCGATCACGGCGAAACCGGCACCGATCTGATGGCCTGGTTGCGCACAAGGCTGGGCGAGCCGGTGCCGGGCGTAGTGATCAGCGCCGACGGGCATCCGGAAACGGTGGCGCAGGTGCACGCGGCGGGACTGGATTACCTGGCCAAACCGGTAAAACCGGCGGCTTTACGGGCGTTGTTGAGTCGCTATTTGCCGCTCTAGCAGCGCGGCTTATTCAGGCAGTTCGACCAGGCCGTCGGCGTCAGTCATTGCGCGTTCCAGCAGATCCGCCGGCAGACTTTTGCTGGCTCGCGCGCCGAGCAACTTGAGCTGTTCGCTGCGGCTAACCAGGTTGCCCCGCCCTTCCGTCAGCTTGTTGCGCGCCGCGCTGTAGGCTTTGTCCAGTTGCTGTAGACGATTGCCGACTTCATCCAGATCCTGAATGAACAACACGAACTTGTCGTACAGCCAACCGGCACGCTCGGCGATTTCCCGGGCGTTCTGGCTCTGGCGTTCCTGCTTCCACAGGCTGTCGATGACTCGCAGCGTCGCCAGCAATGTGGTCGGGCTGACGATCACGATGTTGCGGTCGAAAGCCTCCTGGAACAGCGTCGGCTCGGCCTGCAACGCGGCGGAAAACGCCGCTTCGATGGGCACGAACAGCAAGACAAAATCGAGGCTGTGCAAACCTTCCAGACGCTTATAATCCTTGCCGGCCAGGCCTTTGACGTGGCTGCGCAGGGACAGCACGTGCTGCTTCATGGCGATCTGGCCGATGGCCTCGTCGTCCGCCGCGACGTACTGCTGATACGCGGTGAGGCTGACCTTGGAGTCGACCACCACTTGCTTGTCGCCCGGCAGGTAGATGATCACGTCCGGCTGGAAACGCTCGCCGTCCGGGCCCTTGAGATTGACCTGGGTCTGGTACTCGCGGCCCTTCTCCAGCCCGGCGTGCTCAAGCACACGCTCGAGAATCAGTTCGCCCCAGTTGCCCTGGGTTTTCTGGCCCTTCAGGGCGCGGGTCAGGTTGGTCGCTTCGTCGCTGAGGCGCAGGTTCAGTTGCTGCAAACGCTCCAGTTCCTTGGCCAGCGAGAAGCGCTCGCGGGCTTCGGCCTGATAGCTTTCCTCGACGCGTTTTTCGAACGACTGGATGCGTTCTTTCAAAGGATCAAGCAACTGCCCGAGGCGTTGCTGGCTGGTTTCGGCGAAGCGTTGTTCGCGCTCATCGAAGATCTTTCCGGCCAGTTCGGCGAACTGGGCGCGCAGCTCGTCGCGGGAACCTTGCAGGTCATCCAGGCGTTGTTGATGGCTTTCCTGTTGCTCGCGCAATTCGGCATTCAGCGAAGCCGCCTGGGCGTCCAGGCGCCGCAATTCAGCTTCCTTGTTGGCGCGTTCGAGGTTCCAGGCGTGGGCAGCGTCACGGGCGTCATCGCGCTCGATCTGCAACAGTTCGACTTCCCGGCGCACGGCCGCGAGATCCGCTTGTTTGGCGGCATTGGCCTGGCCGAGGTCGGCGATTTCATCGCGGCTGGCTTCAAGTTGTGCAGTGAGGCCGTCCTGGGCCATCTGCGCCATGGCCAGCCGCTCCTCGAGCAACGCGACTTCAGACTGGTTCTGACTGGCCCGGCGTTGCAGTTGCCAGGCCAGTGCCAGCAGCGGCACGGCTGCGCCTGCCAGCCCCAGCAGGATGCTGGTCAAGTCCATCGCCATAGTGATTCCCGCCGATCCGATAAAGCCTGAAGGTTAACCAAGGCGCCAGGTCTTGGACAGCTCAGTCTTCGATCAGGCCGAGTTCCTGTTGCGCGCGGCGGTCACCGGCGCGGGCGGCCTGGCGCAGCAGGTCCTGGCCGATCCGGCGATCCCGGGCATTGCCGCACTCGCGGCACATCAACTGACCGAGACGACTTTGCGCGGCGACCACCCCTTCCCGGGCCGGTTGCTTGAGCAGGCGGCCGGCGAGATGCTTGGCATTCTGGCTGTCGCCCAGGCGCGGGCTGTCGAGCAGCCATTCGGCCACGCGCACGGAAAATCGCTTGGGAGCGGTAACACGAGGGGGTTGGGAGGTAACAGATTCTGGAGCTGAACGAAACTTCATAAAGCACTGTGGGACAGATCGGAAGGCGCGCCACTCTACTCTTTTTTTCGCACAGGTAAAGTCGAAAAAACCCGGCACGCCCGTGCTAGAGCAAGCGCTCGGGACAATCCACAGAAGCTGTGGATAACTCAGTGGACAACCGTCCTCCAGTCGCCGCAAAGCCTTGTGGAATGGGGCTCGCAGTCAAACTGACGATTTTTTCACCAGTTAAAAAAAGCGATGTTTTTCATTGACTTAAACTTTCGATGCAGGCAGCCATCGGGGTCAGGATCGTTGTGACAGCGCCGTTACAGTCTGCGCAACTAATGTGCACAAGTACCTGTTACGCGGTTATATCGATGCGCCTTTTCGGGTCGTTTTGGCATTCGGACTGGGGATAAGCCCCTGCGCCGAGCTTCAGCGCCGGTCATGTCGTGGCGACCGACGGTCATGATGTGAGCCAGATCGGGGCAGACTCGATGACACCGGAATTTTTTTGACCAGCGGGTTTGCCTTCTGCAGATCGTTCCGTTAGTATCCGCGGCGTTAGTACCAAGCTGAAAGTCAATTCCGGTCGAACACACCCCACGGTCAGCCTTCTCTCACAGAAGCCTCCACCGACAAAAGCGGGACCGACCCCTCGATGGTTTCCAGGTAAATCTTGTGACAACACAGCCTTTGAATCGAATGCAAAGGGTGTTGCGAAGACCACTTACTCTGACCGAACCAACCTGCAAATTGATCAGGATCTTCACCCCGGGCCCAGAACCTCTGCCCTCGATGTGTTGCCTGTCCTCCTAAGTACCTACCTGCCAGCCCAAGCGCGCCAACTTTTATAGCGCTCGAACTGGCTGCCTTGTTCCAGTCGGGTTCTTCGTTCGACCAATGGTGGTTGACGTTACTGGAACGTTTTAACGTTGCACGGTTCTTATCCGTGTCATTTGTAGGAACACCTAATAACTATGTCGACTCAAATCCAGACTCAGGATGCCATTCGCACCCTAACCAACGCTTTTGCTCCAATGAACTGCCTGATCATGGCCGCTCGCAAAGGCTGCTTCAGCTTCACCGTGGTCAATGAACACGGGATCGCCCGCCACAGCGAGCGTCTGTACCCCGATCAATACTCCAGCGCCGAACCGCTGCAGGCCGTAATTGATCGCACCCGTCAGGCATTGATCGCCTGAGAGGCCGAAATGGCTGCAAAAGCAAAAGCCCCGCTGAGAATGCGGGGCTTTTTATTGCCCGATGTTTCACTTCTGCCACTTTCTGCCTAATCACTAACCGATATAACGGTTATAACGCCTCGCCGGAAATATTTTAAAAACAGGCCTTTACGTCGCGAATATGACACTACACTTCAACTTAAGCGGCGTGATCCGCTTCCGGCGAGCCTGAGTCGATCCACAGCTGCCAAGCTCCCCTTCAGGTCTCGCCGCCCGATAACAAGATCCGAGGGTTTTATGGGTATCGCTGCCAGCGAACTGTGCCGCTATGTGATCCGTCCTACGCTGATCTACCTGGGACGCCACTGCGCAACTGCCGAATCCCTTCTGCTGGGCATTGCCGCCAGCCAGTCCGCCCTCGGTTCCGCCCTGCATGACCGCCGTGGCCACGGCCTGTACCGGATTGCCGAACACCGTCACCAGGCCCTCTGGGATCATTACCTGGCGCTGGATCCGGAACGCGCCAGCCTGGTTCGCGGCCTCGCCAGCCAGCATGCTTTCCTCAGCGGCCCGCACCTCGAACTGACCGTCAACCTGCGGTACGCCACGGCCATCGCCTGGCTGCTGGTGGAAGAACAAAACCCCGTCCTCCCCGAGCCGGATGATCTGCTGGGCATGGCGCGCATCTGGCGTCAGACCTTCCAGCCTCAAGGTCGTCTGCGCGATTTCACCTGCGCCTGGCAAACCTGTGTTTCACCGCTGAATCAGGTCGCTTGCTGACCCACCGGTTTCGCAACATCGCCTAACGAGCAGCGAATCTGGTCGGATTGTCCTACAAAACCGCTCTAACTCAAGGCATACGGACTATAGCGCTGGGACGAAAATGTTGGTAATTTTCGCCCCGGTGATCACCAGGAGTTCTAATAATGAAAAAAGTCATGCTCAAAACCACCCTTAGCCTTGCCGTAACCGTGGCATCCACCCAGATCTTCGCAGCTGGCTTTGCCATCAACGAACACAGCATCAGCGGGATGGGGACTGGGTACGCCGGGCGATCTTCTTCTGCCGACGACGCAAGCACTGTTTATGGCAACCCTGCCGGCATGTCGCGCATCACGCGCGAACAAGTCACTGGCGGTGTTGCATTCCTCGACGCAAAAACCGATATCAGCGATGGCAGCTCCAGCCCGAACGGCGGCAGCAACAAAGGCGATATGGTGCCCTTCACCTCCGTACCTATGGGCTACTACGTCAAGCCGATCGACGAGCATTGGGCATTCGGTCTGGGTGTGTACGTACCCTTCGGCCTGATCACCGACTATGAAAACGGCTTCGCCGGCCGTTACTTCGGCAGCAAGTCAGAAGTCAAGATCATCACCTTCCAGCCAACCGTCAGCTACAAGTTCAACGATGTCGTGTCGATCGGTTTCGGCCCGACCATCAACCGCATCGACGGCTCGCTGGAATCCAACCTGTCGATCACTCAGGCAGCGCCGGACGGCAAGGTCAAGATCAAGGGCGACGACACCGCACTGGGCTACAACATCGGCGTGCTGGTACAGGCTACCGACAGCACTCGCCTGGGTCTGACCTATCACTCGAAAGTCGACTACAAGCTCGAAGGCAACACCAAGGTCAACTACGGTGTGCTGGGCGCGATCGGCCTGGGTGCGAACCAGAAGTACGACGCTTCGCTGAAGATCACCACGCCTGAATCCGTGGACCTCTCGGTCACCCAGGCGATCAACGATCGCTGGAACGTCTACGCCGGTACCACCTGGACCCGCTGGAGCCAGCTGGAAAAGATCACCGTCAAGAACTCCGGCGTTCAGCCGCTGCTGGCTGGCCAGTTCGGCGAGATCACCGAAGAACAGAACTGGCATGACACCTGGGCTTACGCCATCGGTACGTCCTACCAGCTGAACAAGGAATGGGTACTGCGTACCGGTCTGACGTTCGACCAGTCGCCGACCAACAACGTCGACCGTTCGCCACGCATCCCGACCGGCGACCGGACCATCTTCAGCATCGGTGCCGGCTGGAGCCCGACTGAAGACCTGACCATCGACGTTGCCTACTCGTACCTGAAGGAAGAGAAGGTCAACATCCGCAACGAAAACGATCGTGGCCAGAGCTACAACTCGCAGTATGAAAACTCGGCAAACGGCTTCGGTGTCGGCGCAACCTACCGCTTCTGATGCTGTACGGCGAGGCTGAGCTCTTTACCATTTGAGGCCTCGCCCATTAAAAAGCCCCGCTCTCTTCACAGAGGCGGGGCTTTTTGATGGGCGTCGATCAGGGTTTCAGCGGCTGGGACGCAATGGCTTTCTCGATGGCTGCGAGAAATTCCGGATCATCCGGTTTGGTCAGGCTGGAGAAGTTGGCGATCACCTTGCCCTGGCGGTCGATGACGTATTTGTAGAAATTCCACTTCGGTGCGCTGCTCTGCTTGGCCAGCACCTGGAACAAGTGAGTGGCATCGTCACCTCGGACCTTTTGCGGTTCGGTCATGGTGAACGTCACGCCGTAGTTGGCGTAGCAGACCTTGGCGGTCTCGGCGCTGTCCTTGGACTCCTGCTTGAAGTCATTGGACGGTACGCCGAGCATTTCCAGGCCCTGGGCCTTGTAGCGCTGATTGAGCGCTTCGAGCCCCTCGAACTGCGGCGCGAAACCACAGAAGCTGGCCGTGTTGATCACCACCAGCGGTTTGTCGGCGTAGCGCTGACACAGGTCGATGGATTCCTTGGCCCGCAACTTGGGCAACGAGCCTTGCAACAGATCCGGACAGTCCGCGGCCTGGGCCAGTCCGGTCAACGCCATCAGCAACGCGGGAACAGCACACCAGCGCTTGAGCATGTCGGGCATCCTTGAGCAATCGTCAGACCCCGACGTTACTCGCCCTTCCGCCGGTCTAGCAAGCACCCATGCCCAACTGCATCAGCGCCAGCCCGCCCTGATGCCAGCCCCACCACACCAGCGCCAGCAACGCGGCGCCGAGTGCGGTGACGACGATCTGCGGCCAGAAACGGTTCATGCAGCGCTCGCACGCGGTTGCAGGCGCTCGACCGGACGCTCGCGCACCGGCCAGTTCAGCGCGGCCGCCAGCAGACTCAAGAGAACCGCCACTTGCCAGATCAAGTCATAACTCCCCGTTCGGTCATACACCACCCCGCCCAGCCAGCCGCCAAGGAACGAACCCAACTGATGGAACAGGAACACGATACCGCCGAGCATGGACAGGTTTCGCACGCCAAACAAGGTCGCCACCGTACCGTTGGTCAACGGCACCGTCGACAGCCACAAGAAGCCCATGGCCATGCCGAACAGATAGGCCGAAGTCGTCGTCACCGGCAGCCACAGGAACAGCACGATCACCACCGCCCGCAGCAGGTACAACCCGGTCAGCAGACGCGGTTTGGACATCCGCCCGCCGAGCCAACCGGCGGTGTACGTACCGAAGATGTTGAACAGACCGATCAACGCCAGCACCGTGGTGCCGACACTCGCCGGCAAATGCTGATCGACCAGATACGCCGGCAGGTGCACGCCAATGAACACCACCTGAAATCCGCAGACGAAAAAACCGAACGCCAGCAACCAGAACCCGGAATGCGAGCAGGCCTCACGCAGCGCTTCGGACAGGGTTTGCTCATGCCCGAGCACCGGCAGCGGTTTGTCCTTGAGCATGCTCACCAATGGCACGATAAACGCCACCAGCAGGCCCAGCACCAGCAACGCCGCCGACCAGCCGAGCCAGCCAATCAGCCCGAGGGTGCCCGGCAACATGGCGAACTGGCCGAAAGAACCGGCAGCACTGGCGATGCCCATGCCCATGCTGCGCTTCTCCGGCGGCACAGCGCGGCCGACCACGCCGAGGATCACCGAGAACGAGGTGCCGGACAGACCGATGCCGATCAGCAAACCGGCACTCAGGGACAGGCCCAGCGCCGTTTCCGACAGGCCCATGAACACCAGGCCCAAGGCGTAAAGCACACCACCGATCAGCACCACTTTTGCCGCGCCGAAGCGGTCAGCCAGTGCGCCGGTAAACGGTTGCGCCAGACCCCAGATCAGGTTCTGCAAGGCGATGGCGAAGGCGAACACTTCACGGCCCCAGCCAAACTGGGCGCTCATCGGCGACAGAAACAAACCGAAACCGTGCCGCACGCCCAATGACAACGCCAGAATCAGCGCGCTCCCCAGCAACACCCAACCGCACGTACGCCACATCGAACTCATTGTTATTCTCCAGTCGCGGGTATATACCCGCTTAGATTCGGAAAAAACCGGCCCTCAGGCCAGTTCATCCAACAGCCGCAGCAAGGTTTCACGCTTCTCGGCGCCCAGTCGGTCGATTAACCGCTGTTGCGCCGCTTCCCAGGCCGGAAGGGCTGCTGCCAGGCGTTGCGCACCGGTTTCGGTGAGCCGGACGATGCGGTTGCGCATGTCCTCGCCCTCGGCCAGCGCCACCAGGCCCTCGCCTTCCAGCACCCGCAGATTGCGCCCGAGGGTGCTGCGATCCAGGCCCATCGCTTCGGCCAGTTCGGAAATGCTCGGCTGATCCAGCCGCTGCAAATTGCACAGCAAAGAATACTGGGCAACGTTGATCCCGAAGCCGTCGAGAGCGCCGTCGTAATGCCTGCTGACGCCACGCGCGGCGCGTCGCAGGTTGGTGCACAAACACTGAGAAGGAAGCATGATGCGTGTATATACCCGCGACTGTGTTAAATCAAGTTACAGATCAAAGTTACTTATCAAAACAAGGCCAGCCCGACCAGCACTGACATCTCCAGCAATTCCAGCAAAGCACCAGCGGTATCACCGGTGGTTCCACCCAGTCGCCGCACCATCAAATGCCGTAGCCAGATGAACACGACAACCGCCAGCAGCAGCGCCACGACGGCGTTGAACCCGGCGATCACCACGCATACCGCCGCGCTCACCGCCAGCACCTGCCAACCCGTCTTGCGCGGCAGATGATCGGCCAGCGCCTGCCCCAATCCACCGGCCCGCACATAAGTCGTGGTGAGGAACAGTCCAAGCAGCGCCGCACGCCCGATCATCGGCACGATGATCAACGCCAGGCCTTGCTGTTGTTCGATCAACACCAGCAACGCGGCGAACTTGAGCAGCAACACCAGTACCAGCGTCACCACCGCGATCGGCCCGCTGCGCGGATCCTTCATGATCGTCAGCGTACGCTCGCGGTCACCGAAACCGCCGAGCCACGCATCGGCGCTGTCCGCCAGGCCATCAAGGTGCAACGCGCCGCTGAGCAGCACCCACACCGTCAACAGGAGCGCCGCTTGCAGCAACAATGGCGCGCCGGCCAATGCGATATTCAGCGCCCAGAGAATCACGCCGAACAGCAAGCCCACCAACGGATAAAACAGCAGCGACCGGCCGAGCTGTTCAGGCGCCGGCATGCCCGGCAGACGAATCGGCAGGCTGCTGAGAAATTGCAGGGCGATCCACAGGGGCAGCATGTCAGAGCACTTCCCTGAGCGAACCGTCGGCCTCGACGATCAGCGAAAACAGCGCGCCGTGGCCGACTTCGACATTCAGCAACTGCTCACGGGGCAAACCACGGGCCCGCGCCAGCAGCAGACGCATGACGCCGCCGTGGCTGACCAACAACACCCGCTCCCCCGCGTACGCCGCGTGCAGTCGCATGACCGCCGCCAGCACCCGTGCCGAAAAATCGCTGACCGGCTCACCCTGCGGCGGAGTAAACCCATACGGATCCGCCCAGAACAGCCCAAGCGCTTCGGCATCAGTCTCCATCAACGCCGCCGCGCTCTGCCCTTCCCAGGCACCGAAATGCAGCTCTTGCAGATTCTTGTCCAGAGACACCGGCAGATCCCGCTGCGCGCTCAACGCTTCAGCAAACCGCGCGCAACGCTGCAACGGCGAACTGACCAGCCGATTCCACGGCCCCTGCCCGCTCACCGCCTCGCGCATCTGCGCCCAGCCTTTTTCGGTCAGCGCATCGTCGAGGCTGCCGCGCAGGCCGCCGCCGAGTTCGGTTTCACCGTGGCGCAGCAGATCCAGACGCAAAGTCATGCCGGGCGATCCGCCACCGCGGCTTCGGCGAAGGTCGCCATCTGCCCGTGCAGGTCGCAGGCCAGACGCAACAACGGCACCGCCAGCGCCGCGCCACTGCCCTCGCCCAGGCGCAGGCCCAGTTCGAGCAGCGGTTCTGCGCCAAGAGTTTCCAGCACATGTCGATGACCCGGCTCGGCACCGCGATGACCGAACAGCAGCCACTCACGGCAGGCGGGATTCAGGCGTACCGCCACCAGTGCGGCGACCGTGCAGATAAAACCGTCCACCAGCACCGCCACACCTTCCTGAGCACAGGCCAGATACGCGCCGACCAGTGCCGCAATCTCAAAACCACCGAGATTGAACAGGGTCTGCAACGCGTCGCCACGTTGCGCCGCATGCAGTGCCAGCGCCCGCTCGATCACCTGCGCCTTGTGGCTGACGCCTTCGGCATTCAACCCGGTGCCCGGACCGGTCAGATGCGCCACCGGGCAATCCAGTAAGGCACAAGCCAGCGCACTGGCGGCGGTGGTGTTGCCGATGCCCATTTCACCGCCGATGAACAATTGCGCGCCCGCCGCCTTCGCGCGCAGCACGCTATCGCGGCCGCCCTGCAAGGCGAGTTCGCCCTGGGCCTGAGTCATCGCCGCGCCCTTGGCGAAATTCGCCGTGCCCGGGCCGATGTTCAGGTGACGCACGCCCGGCAGGTTCAGCGACGGGGTCACCGTGCCCAGATCCACCACTTCCAGCTGCGCGCCGAGTTGCCGCGCCAGCACGCTGATCGCCGCGCCGCCGCTGACGAAATTCAGCAGCATCTGCCCGGTGACTTCCTGCGGGAACGCGGAAACCCCTTCGGCGACAACGCCGTGATCGCCAGCAAAAATTGCGATCCAGACCTGATCGAGTGTCGGCTTGACCTGGCCCTGCAATCCGGCCAGTTGCACCGCCACCGATTCGAGCTGCCCGAGAGAGCCGGCGGGTTTGGTCAATTGCTGCTGACGCGCCGCGGCGTTTTCAACGGCGTCCGTATCCACCGGTTTGCACGGGTTCAGCCACCAGGCTTGAGTCATAACGCAGGTCCTTTCAGAGTCAGGGGCAGGCCGGCGACCGTCAGGACGACTCGCTGACAACGCTCGGCCAGAGCTTGATGCAGCCAACCGGCTTCATCGACGTAGCGGCGAGTCAATTCGCCCAGCGGCACGACACCCATTCCGGTCTCGTTGCTGACAAAAATGATTTCACCCGGCAGCGACGCCAGGCATTCGAGCAGGGCTTCGCGTTCGGCGGCGAGGCGTTCGGCGTCGTCGAGCATCAGCAGATTGGTCAGCCACAGCGTCAGGCAATCCACCAACAGGCAACGCTCGGGACCGGCGTTTTCGCGCAGGACACGGGCCAGTTCCAGCGGCTCTTCGATCAACGCCCATTCGGCGGGACGACGGGCGCGGTGATGGGCAACGCGTTCATTCATCTCGCCATCCAGCGGCTGGCTGGTGGCGATGTACGTCACGGCCAGCGCGCTGTCGGTGGCGAGTTTTTCCGCCAGGCGACTTTTACCGGAACGGGCGCCGCCGAGGATCAACTGGAGCATGGAGGCATCCTGAAAAAAATTCGTTGAGACAACTGGCCTCTTCGCGGGCAAGCCCGCTCCCACAATGGATGTCGGCCGGACATGGCACTTGAGTACACCTCAGCCCCCTGTGGGAGCGGGCTTGCCCGCGAAGAGGCCATCACATCCAGCCTGGATGCCACAGAGTTCACACAACAGATCGGTATCGAGATGCTTCTCCACCAGATCCGCCAGCCGCTCGATATCGCGTTCGCGCAGGCCGTGGTAATCCACCTCCTGCACATCGTTCAGACCGGCCCAGCGCAACAGCGCCGCACTGGCCGCCGGCGATTCGAACAGGCCATGCAGGTAGGTGCCGAAAATCTGCCCGTCGAGACTTTGCGCGCCGTCGCAACGACCGTCGTCCAGATGCACGGCAGCATTTTCCAGCGCAGATCCCGTCGTCACGCCGGCATGAATTTCATAGCCGCTGACCTCGGCATCTTCCAGCGCCAGACGTCCGCGCACATTGCGCAACTGTTTCTCGGCCTCGAGCTGTGTTTCAAACGCCATCAGCCCCAGACCGGCGCTGGAACCCGGCGCGCCTTCAAGGCCCAGCGGATCGTGCACTTGCTCGCCGAGCATTTGCAGGCCGCCGCAGATCCCCAGCAATTTACCGCCGTAACGCAGATGACGGCGGATGGCGGTCTCCCAGCCATTTGCGCGCAGATACGCCAGGTCACTGCGCACGCTTTTCGAGCCTGGGAGAATGATCAGATCGGCCGGCGGAATCGCTTGCCCCGGGCCGATGAATTGCAGATCCACCTGTGGATGCAGCCGCAGCGGATCGAAATCGGTGTGATTGCTGATGCGCGGCAGCACCGGCACCACCACTTTCAGGACTTGCTCGGCCTTGTCGGTCTGGCGCTGGTCGATGCCGTCCTCGGCTTCCAGATGCAGATCCATCACGTACGGCAGCACGCCCACCACCGGTTTGCCGGTGCGCTGCTCCAGCCAGTCGAGGCCCGGTTGCAGCAAGGCGATGTCGCCGCGAAAACGGTTGATGATGAAGCCTTTTACCCGTGCCTGTTCGCTCGGTGACAGCAGTTCCAGCGTGCCCACCAGATGGGCAAACACGCCGCCACGATTGATGTCGGCGATCAGCAACACCGGGCAATCCACCGCTTCGGCGAAGCCCATGTTGGCGATGTCGCCGGCACGCAGATTGATCTCTGCCGGCGAGCCCGCGCCTTCGACCATCACCAGCGGATACGCGGCGCTCAAGCGCTCGTGGGAAGCGAGCACGGCCTGCATGGCGACGGCTTTGTAGTCGTGATAGGCGACGGCGTTCATGCTGGTAACCGCGCGGCCGTGGATGATGACCTGGGCGCCGGTGTCGCTGTTGGGTTTGAGCAGCACCGGGTTCATGTCGGTGTGCGGCTCGAGAAACGCCGCCTGCGCCTGAACCGCTTGCGCGCGGCCGATCTCGCCGCCGTCGGCAGTCACCGCGCTGTTGAGCGCCATGTTCTGCGGCTTGAATGGCACCACGGCAACGCCCTGGCGGGTGGCCCAGCGGCAGAGCGCCGTCACCAGCGTGCTTTTGCCGGCGTCGGAGGTGGTGCCCTGCACCATTAAAGTGGTCATGCTGGTTTGTTTTCCATAGAGCGTTGCAGGGCGAATGCTTGCAGGGCTTGCTCAAGGCGCGCTTCGTCGGCGGCATCGGCGGGCAGCCCGAAACGCAGGCTGCTGTTGTGCGCGAACAGGCGCAGGAGAATGCCGCGGCGGGCCATGAATTCGTGCAACGCGGCGGCCTGTTCGGTGATCAGCCACTGAAACAGCGCGCAGCCGCCCTGCGGCTTGAAACCGGAACGTTCGAGCAGCGCAGCCAGCCGCTCGCTGGCCTCGTCGCTGCGGATGCGCTGGCGGGTGTGGCCTTCGGTGTCTCGCAGGCAAGCCTGACCCAGCACCCGGGTCGGCCCGCTGACTGCCCAGGGCCCAACCTGTTCGGCCAGCAACCTAAGCAACTTGCGCTCGGCCAGCACGAAGCCCAGCCGCACACCGGCCAGACCGAAAAACTTGCCGAACGAACGCAGCACGATCAATCCCACTTGATGCGCATGCGGGGCGAGACTCAGCTGCGGCGTGTTGTCCATGAACGCCTCGTCGACCACCAGCCAGCCGCCGCGCTGGGCCAGCCGCGCATGCCAGTCGAGCAGGCGCGCCGGGGTCAGGTTCAGGCCCGTTGGATTGTTCGGATTGACCACCACCAGCACGTCGAGGCTGTCGAGAAAGAAATCGACTTCCTGCTCCAGCACCTCACGCACGATATAGCCGCTGCGGCGCCAGGCTTCGGCATGCTCGGCATAACACGGCGACAGCACGCCGACCTTGCCGGCGCGACGCAATCGCGGCAGCAGTTGAATGGCCATCTGCGAACCGGCCACCGGCAACACCTGGCTGGCACCGTAATAATCGCAGGCGGCCTGCTCCAGACCGTCATCGTTTTCCGGCAAACGCGCCCAGGCCCGCAACGGAATCTCCGGGACCGGAAACGGCCACGGCGCAAGACCCGTGGACAGGTCGAGCCAGTCTTCTTCCGCGATGCCGTATTCGAGCGCCGCCCTGCGCAACCGGCCACCGTGCTCAAGCATAGAATTCAGCCCCCACGCAGAGAATCAGCAGCCATAACCATACCCCGCGCCGGACCAATTGCCAGCCGCGATCAATGGAATCGGCATCCGCCGGTGCGCCCTCGCCCAGTTGCGGACGCTCGTGCAGCTCGCCGTGGTAAATCGCCGGCCCGCCCAGTTCGACGCCCAAGGCACCCGCGCCGGCAGCCATCACCGGGCCGGCGTTCGGGCTGTCCCATTTCGGCGCCTGGGTCCGCCAGCATTTCAGCGCCAGTCGGGTTTTGCCCAGCAGCGCGTAGGTCAACGCCACCAGCCGCGCAGGAATGTAGTTGAGGACATCGTCGATTTTTGCCGCTGCCCAGCCGAATCGCTCAAAGCGTTCGTTGCGATAGCCCCACATCGCGTCGAGCGTATTGCTCAGGCGATAGAGCACCACGCCCGGCGCACCGGCCACGGCAAACCAGAACAGCGCGGCGAACACCGCATCGCTGCCGTTCTCCAGTACCGATTCAGTGGCGGCGCGGGCGACGGCGGTGCTGTCCAGCTCATCGGTCTGACGACTGACCAGATAACCCACACGCTTGCGCGCCTCTTCCAGATCATCGGCGCGCAAGGCCTTGGCCACCGGCTCGACGTGCTCACCCAGGCTGCGCATGCCGAGGGCGCAATACAGTGCAAGAATCTCGACGATCCAACCCACGTAAGGCGCCCAGGAAAACGCCGTGGCCAGCAGGGTCAGCGGCAGCACCGCGATCACCCACGCCGTGACGCCATGGCTGCGCCAGCCACGACCAGCACTATTGAAACGTTGCTCGATGCGCCCGGCGAAATTGCCGAACGCCACCAGCGGATGCCAGCGTTTCGGTTCACCCAGCAGCGCATCCAGCGCAACCGCGGCGACACTCAACAACGCCACACTCATTGACTCACTCCCCAAAAATTTTCATACAGCAGCTCATTGAGCGGACGCGCCTGCGCCCACCCTTCGAGTACCAGCATCGGCGCCGGATAGAATTCCTTGACCGGCCCCAGGCAAAGCACCGCCAGCGGCTTGGCCCCGGCCGGCAGTTTCAGCAGATCGGCCAGCGCCTGTGGCTCGAACAGCGACACCCAGCCCATGCCCAGGCCTTCGGCACGCGCGGCGAGCCAGAGATTCTGGATTGCGCAGGACAGCGACGCCATGTCCATTTCCGGCAGCGTGCGACGACCGAAAATATGCCGCTCGCGATCGTCCATCAACGCGGCAACCAGCACTTCGGCGCAGTCGTTGATGCCTTCGACCTTAAGCTTCATGAATTCGTCACTGCGCTCGCCGAGGGCTTCGGCGGTGCGCACACGTTCTTCTTCAACAAGGTTCTGGATCTGGCCACGTAGCGCGCGGTCGCTGATACGGATGAAGCGCCACGGCTGCATCAGGCCGACACTCGGCGCCTGGTGCGCGGCTTCAAGCAAACGGCGCAACAGTTCAGGGTCGACCGCGCCACCGCTGAAATGGCGCATGTCGCGGCGTTCGGCGATGGCGCGGTAGACCGCTTCGCGCTCGGCGTCAGTGAAGGCGTTGTCGGTCATGGCACCAACAGCGCGGCAATCGCCGACGGATTCGACGGGAAATAGAAGTGAACGTACGAGGCGGTCATCCGCCCTTCCCGGTAAACCACCTCCGCGCCACGCCCGCCGTTGGGGCTGTGGCCACGGGCAATCGGCGTCAATTCGGTGGTGGTCAGGGAATGGTGATAGGTGTGGCCGCGCAACAGGCCTTCCGGCAGGTCGACCTCTTGCAAGGCCAGTGCGGCGAGGCGCTTTTGCATCACGGCGTCACCACTCAACAGGCCGACCAAATCAGCGCGGGTGCCTTCGACATCGGTTAGCGAGTCGAGCAGATACAGCATGCCGCCACATTCGGCGAGCAGCGGTTTGCCGGCCGCATGATGCGCGCGGATCGCTTTGAGCATGTCGGCGTTCTGCGACAAGGCAACGTGGTGCAATTCCGGATAACCGCCGGGCAGATACAGGCTGTCGGCGTCGGGCAATTGCGCATCGCGGATCGGCGAGAAAAAACTCAATTCCGCACCCATCGCCCGCAGCAAGTCGAGACTGGCGCCGTAGGTGAAAGCAAAGGCTTCGTCGCGGGCGACGGCAATTCGTACGCCTTCGAGCAACCTTTCGGTCTTCACGATTTCTGGGGCGGCGAATTCCACGGCCGGTGGCAGCGCTACCTCGCAAGTGCCGGCCAGTGCTTCGGCGGCGGCGTCGAGGCGCACGTCGAGGTCATTGAGTTCGCTGGCCTGCACCAGACCGAGATGGCGGCTCGGCAGTTCGATCCCGGTTTCCCGGGACAACGCGCCGTACCAGCGCAGGCCTTCGGTGAGGCTGCCTTCCAGCAACTGCGCATGGCGCACGGTGCCGACGCGGTTGGCCAGCACGCCGGCGAACGGCAGGTCCGGCTGATAGCGCGCCAGGCCTAGCGCCAGTGCGCCGAAGGTCTGGGCCATGGCCGTGCCGTCGATCACTCCGAGCACCGGCACGCCGAAATGCCGGGCCAGGTCGGCGCTCGACGGCGTGCCGTCGAACAAACCCATCACGCCTTCGATCAGGATCAGGTCGGCTTCGGCGGCGGCTTCCCACAAAAGACGTCGACTTTCCTGCTCGCCGACCATCCACATGTCCAGTTGATAGACCGGCGCACCGCTGGCGCGCTCGAGGATCATCGGGTCGAGAAAGTCCGGGCCGCACTTGAATACGCGAACCTTGCGCCCCTGATTGCGATGCAGACGGGCCAGCGCGGCGGTGACGGTGGTCTTGCCCTGACCGGAAGCCGGCGCGGCGATAAGTACCGCCGGGCAGTGACGTGGTTGATTCAAAGTTCGACGCCTTTCTGCGCTTTGATGCCGGCCTGGAAGGCGTGCTTGATCATGCCCATTTCGGTGACGGTGTCGCCCATCTCGATCATTTCCGGCTTGGCGGCGCGGCCGGTGACGATCACGTGCTGCATCGGCGGACGGGCCTGCAGATCGCTGAGCACCTGATCCAGATCGAGGTAACCGTGCTTGAGCGCGATGTTCAGTTCATCGAGCACCACCAGACCGATCGATGGATCGCGCAGCAGTTCGCGGGAGACTTCCCACGCTGCCTCGGCGGCGGCGATGTCGCGCTGGCGGTCCTGGGTTTCCCAGGTGAAGCCCTCGCCCATCACATGAAAACGCACTTGCTCGGGGAAACGGCGGAAAAACAGCTCTTCGCCGGTGCTGTTGCGGCCCTTGATGAACTGCACCACGCCGCACTGCATGCCGTGGCCCATGGCGCGAGCGAGCATGCCGAAGGCCGAGCTGCTTTTGCCTTTGCCATTGCCGGTCAGCACCAGCACCAGGCCGCATTCGTCTGGCGAATTGGCGATGCGTTCGTCGATCACGGCTTTTTTGCGCTGCATGCGCGCCAGATGGCGCTCGTCGCGTTCGGGGGAATCAGTCATGGGGGAGCTCTCCGTTGAGGCTGGATAACGGCGGGCAGGCACAAGAATAGACGGCAACAAGCCTGGCATCGCCCACCGTGATGCCGCTGGATGGATCAGGCCGGTCTCCGGGCTCATGAGCGGCGTTGGCCTGGCTGCGCGCCTTCCCGCTTTTAGGCAGTGGCATCAGACGCAGCTTTTACTCATTTACCGTTGCGGGGGCAGCGCCGGGATCGTGAGGGTTCATCGCTTGAAGACCCGCCTCACCGGCTTCCCTGTTTCACTCTGTCGACATGCGCCACAGAGCACCTGAAACAAGCCGCGAAGGTTAGAGGGTTGGGGGTGGAGCGTCAATTGAAGAGGGGCTTGTGCGGCGAATAACTGCCGCCGATCAATTAACTGACGCCAATCTTGTGCCACACTGTCATGAGTGATATCAAAGAGCCATGCTTTTTGACTGCAGAGAGCACATCACAATAACAAGGGAGAGCACCATGCAAGGCATGATCATCAGCAATCCGCGGCTGGAATTCCTGCGCCCGGTGCTGGAACGCTGGTTTGACTGTATCGACCGCTACAACGCCGTGCGCGGCGACAATGACACGCCCTACTGGCACGACGAAAAAGCCAACCTCGGCCTGCTGTCGGCCGCTGCCTGGATGGCCGAACTGGTCACCCTGCGCGACACCGCCACCCGCAAACAGAACGAGGAAGGCGAGCGCAATGCCCGCGCCGACCTGTTCCTGGCTGGCGCTGAAGATCGCGCCTTCATTCAGGCCACCCAACGCTGGCCGCGCGTCACCAGCCTGAATCTGACGCAGGCCCTGGCGGATATCACCAGCGACGCCAAGCGCATCAGCTACGCCAGCGACCTGAAACTCGGCTGCCTGTTCGTCGCCCCGCAAAAGGCCCAGCACAGCGCCAGCCCGGAAGAGTTGCAGGACATGGTCGACGACCTGCAAAAGGAACACACCTGCGCCGTCGCCTGGTACTTTCCCTACGCCTACCGCAAATTGCGCAGCGAGGCCGGCAACTATCACCCCGGCATTGCCGTGCTGTTCAAGGAAGCCCGCGGCTGAGGGTTGAACCATCGGGCTTGTGCGCTTCTCTATGATTAAGAATGCATTCATAGGGAAGATCAGCAATGCGCAAGCCCCAGCTCGTTTTCGTCATCGTGCTCGCCGGAGGGCTCGCCGCCTGTGGTGAATCCTCCAGCCTGCAAGTCTCCGACGGCACCGGCCCGTCTCCCCGATTGCCCGAACCGAACAAGACCCTGATCCCGACGGTGAACATCGCCCCGGCCATCGGCTGGCCGGCCGGCGCGAAACCGACGGCAGCGGCAGGCACGCAGGTGGCAGCCTTTGCCGAGAATCTCGATCACCCGCGCTGGCTGTACGTATTGCCCAATGGCGACGTGCTGGTGGCGGAAACCAACGCCCCGCCCAAACCCGACGACGGCAAGGGCATTCGTGGCTGGGTGATGAAGAAAGTCATGGGCCGTGCCGGTGCCGGCGTTCCCAGCCCGAACCGCATTACCCTGCTGCGCGACGCCGATCATGACGGCGTGGCCGAAACCCGGACGGTGTTCCTGCAGAACCTCAACTCGCCGTTCGGCATGACCCTGGTCGGCAACGATCTGTACGTGGCCGATACCGATCGCCTGCTGCGCTTCAACTACGAGCCCGGCGCGACCGAAATCAAGAGCCAGCCAATCAAGGTCGTGGATCTGCCGGGCGGCACGCTCAACCACCACTGGACTAAAAACGTTATCGCCAGCAAGGACGGCAGCAAGCTGTACGTCACTGTCGGCTCGAACAGCAACGTCGGCGAAAACGGCCTCGATCAGGAAGAAGGTCGCGCAGCGATCTGGGAAGTGGACCGTGCCACCGGCAACCACCGGATCTTCGCCTCGGGCATCCGCAACCCCAACGGCCTGGCCTGGGAGCCTCAAAGCGGTGCGCTGTGGACTGCCGTGAACGAGCGCGACGAAATCGGCAGCGATCTGGTGCCGGACTACATCACGTCGGTCAAGGACGGGGGCTTCTATGGCTGGCCGTTCAGCTACTACGGCCAGCACATTGATGTTCGCGTGGAACCACAGCGGCCGGACATGGTGGCCAAAGCCATCGCTCCCGACTACGCCGTCGGCCCGCACACCGCGTCACTGGGCCTGACTTTCGCCGAAGGCAATCGTCTGCCGGCGCAGTTCAAGGAAGGCGCATTCATCGGCCAGCACGGCTCGTGGAACCGCAAGCCGCACAGCGGCTATAAGGTGATCTTTGTGCCGTTTGCCGCTGGCAAGCCGAGCGGAACGCCCGTGGACGTGCTGACAGGTTTCCTCGACAAGGACGAGAACGCTTTGGGTCGCCCGGTCGGCGTGGTGATCGACCAGCAAGGCGGACTGCTGGTAGCCGATGACGTGGGGAACAAGGTGTGGCGGGTGTCAGCGACCCGCTAGCGTATTGCAGGCATAAAAAAACCCGTGGGAGCCATTCCGCTCCCACGGGTTTTTATGTATTTGGACTACGGGTTGTGCGCCAGATGCTCTGGCTGCAGAACGCGCTTGGCGCTCAGATAAGCCTTCTGCCAATACGCTTTCGAGAGGCTGTCCAGCTTCACCGTGCCGCCGGTGGCGGGCGCATGAACGAAGCGCCCTTCCCCAACGTAGATTCCGGCATGACTGACCTGCGAGCCGCCATTGGTGGCGAAGAAGATCAGGTCGCCGGTTTGCAGCCCTTCCTTGCCGACATTCGGCGCCTGCATGACGATCATTTCGCGGGTTGAACGCGGCAGACTGATGCCGGCGGCATCGCGGTAGACAAACCCGATCAGGCCGCTGCAATCGAAGCCCGAATCCGGCGTATTGCCGCCCCAGCGATAAGGCGTGCCCACCAGCCCGAGCGCGCGGAACAGCACGTCTTCGGCAGCGGGGGAAAAGGCCTGGGAAGATCCGAACACGATCGGAGCGCGAACCACCGGCGCAGGCGGCGGAGTGCGGCTGGCGCAGGCGCTGAGCAGCGCGGCGAAGAACATCAAGGCAAAGCGGGCCGACATCGTCATATGCAGAACATCCTGATCTGGCTGAGGCTTTGACTGCCGATTCGACAGAAAACAAAACCGCCTGCGTTGGGACGCAGGCGGTTTGCCATCAATATAGATCAGGATTCTAGCGGCTACGCGGCAAACTTCAAGTAAGACTTTAACTTCACCTTGTAAAGTTTAAGTCTATTGCCTCTGAAGGGCCGCTTGTCGCCACGAGCGTGGCGACAAAAGCGTGATTACTTGCGAGCGGTAACCACGGTTGGAGCGTTCGCCAAAGCGCGTTTGGCTTCGATGAAAGTCTTGCTCCAGTAGCTGTCGCCCAGGCTGTCGATGCGAACACCGCCGCTGCGACGAGAGCTGGAATGGATGAACTGGTTGTCGCCCAGGTAGATCCCGGCGTGGCTTACACGACCGCGACGACCATTGGTGGCGAAGAACAGCAGGTCGCCCGGCTCGAGGTTGCTGCGCGAAACCAGCGGCGCATCAACGTTGATCATTTCGCGGGTGGAGCGCGGCAGGTTCATGCCGGCTTCTTCGCGGAACAGGTAGCCGATGAAACCGCTGCAATCGAAACCGGCTTCAGAGGTACCGCCGAAACGGTAACGGGTACCGATCAGGGACATGCCGCGTTCGAGGATGCTGTCGGCCAGAACCGGAAGCTGGTAAGGCTTCTTGCCGTTGAAGTCGGCGAGTTCTTTTTCGGTGTCCAGCTCTTCCTGGTAAATAACGGAAGACTGGGCGGTGGCAGAATTTTTAGCCTGTTGTTGCTGCTCTTGATTAACAGGTGAATGAGCAGCGCAACCGAACAACAGGGTGACGAGTGCGAGAGGCACGAGGGGTGCGAAGCGCTTTAGCATGGGCACGACCGTGGCTGATAGTTGTAAAGAAGCCGAGACTATGCCCGCTATCAGCCTCATTTGCAAATTCAATCGATCTTTTTGTGACTTCTCGGTTTCTCGTTAACATCTAAGCGCTTAAGCCTATTTGAATCGAGACGCGGCCTGTGCAACCCACAGGAAAGCGGGTTTTCTGGCGCCTGAAATATGCCGAAACCGGCTGAAAGCCCCCGGTTTTACCAGCCCAGAGTTTCTTTCAGGAAAGGAATGGTCAGCTTGCGCTGAGCCTGCAAAGAGGCCTGATCGAGCTGCTCCAGCAGATCGAAAAGCGCGCTCATGCTGCGAGTACCGCGAGTCAAAATAAAATGCCCGACTTCGTCGGTCAGGTGCAGACCACGACGAGATGCACGCAATTGCAGGGCACGCAATTTGTCTTCATCGGAGAGAGGACGCATCTGGAAGATCAGCGCCAGGGTCAGGCGCGATTTCAGGTCGGCGAGTTTGATCGGCAGTTCACGCGGCGAAGTGGACGCCGCAATCAGCAGACGCCGGCCGCTGTCACGCAGACGGTTGAACAGATGAAACATCGCTTCTTCCCAGTCCGCCTTGCCGGCAATCACCTGCAAGTCGTCCAGACAGACCAGTTCGTACTGTTCGAGGTTGTCGAGGATTTCGATGCCGCGATCCATCAACTCGGCCAGCGGCAGGTACACCGCCGGCTCCCCCATCTGTTCGAAGCGCAGGCACGCGGCCTGCAACAGATGCGTACGCCCTACCCCGTGCTTGCCCCACAGATAGATCAGGCTTTCGGTCCAGCCGGCGTCGGCTTCGCATAGACGCTCGACATAGCCGAGTGCAGCGGCATTGGCGCCTGGGTAGTAGTTGATGAAGGTGGCGTCGTCACGCAGACGCACACCTAGGGGCAGCTGAATCGGTTTCATGCTGACTGAACAGTTCCCAAGGAACCGTTAGTGGCCTCTGTGTAAAGTGAGCGAAGTTTATACCCGTGAAGCGGAGCGCACAATGCGACAGACCCCAAGCAAAATCAAAGGTTTGCGTTAACGTGCTGGTTTTATGACAGTTTCTTTGGCGCCATGGCCTGCATGAGACGGGCCAACCCGGCAATCCACCGGGCAGCCCGCGCGTCACGATTACAACTCCGGCTCATCCACCCCGCTATAGATGTCGGAATCCTTGTACAGATCATGGACATGCCGCACCAACACCATGATCACCGCCGCCACCGGCAACGCCAGCAGCACACCGGTGAAGCCGAACAGCTCGCCACCGGCCAGAATCGCGAAGATCACCGCCACCGGGTGCAGACCGATCCGGTCCCCCACCAGCAACGGCGTCAGCACCATGCCTTCCAGGGCCTGGCCGACCATGAACACCGCGACGATCCCGATCATCGGATACAAATCGCCACCGAACTGGAACAACCCGGCAATCAACGCCGCACCGATGCCGATCACGAACCCCATGTACGGCACAATCGCCGCCAGCCCTGCGATCAGACCGATCAACAGGCCTAGCTCCAGCCCGACAATCATCAGGCCGGCCGCGTAAATCACACCCAACGCCAGCATCACCAGCAACTGCCCGCGCACGAACGCGCCCAGCACTTCATGGCACTCACCCGCCAGCGCCACCACGCGCTCTTCGCGATCACGCGGCAACAGGCCACGGATCTTGGCCATCATCACGTCCCAGTCGCGCAGCAGGTAAAAGCTCACCACCGGGATCAGCACCAGATTCGCCAGCCAGCCGATCAGCGCCAGGCTCGAAGCCGTCGCCTGACTCAGCACCACACCGACGATGTCGGTGGTCTGGCCCATGTGTTCGCTGATCGCGGCCTTGACCTTGTCGAACTTCCAGAAGCCGTCCGACAGTCCCAGCTTCGATTGCGCCCATGGCACGGCGGTGTGCTGCAACCAGTCGAGCATTTGCGGCGCCAGTTCGTAGAGCCGCAGCAATTGCTTGGCGAGCATCGGCACCAGTACCAGCAACAGCGCGGTGACGATCAGGGTGAACAAGGCGAACACCGTGATCACACCCCAAGTGCGCGACAACCCCAGGCGCTCCAGACGATCAACAAGCGGATCGAACAGATACGCGAGCAGCAGCGCCACCAGAAACGGCGTGAGGATCGGATGCAGCAACCAGACAAACGCGCAGAGCAGGAGCACCCCACCGAGCCAGAACCAACGCCGCGTATCGGCCATGTAACACTCCATTGCTTATATATAAGAAAGAAAACCTACCAGCGGAACCGCAACGACGGCGCCACCGGTGTCGGCGTCGGCGCAGCAACTGGCGGCGCCCCGGCGACCGCAGGCTGAGGCGCAGCGACCGGAACCGGCGCCTCGGCCGGCAGCTCCTGCAGCTTCGCCAGCGACAATTGCGCCCGCAACTGATCAGCGCTGCCGTTGACCCGATACAGGATGCGATCGGCATCGACACTCTGCAGACGCACGCCGAACGGTTCGAGTAACCGCAGCAGCGCCGCGTAGTGCTCCAGATTCATGCCCTGCACTTCCAGGGTCTGCTGGCCGGACGCGCCCGGCTTGGCCACAAAGCGTGGCGCCAGGCGTTCAGTGACCGCCAGCATCACCGCATCGGCCACGGCGGCCTGATCCGCGCCCTGCACGTTGCCCGCCTCTTTTTTATCGCCCAGCCACAATTGCCATTTGGCCTGCCATTGCCCGCCGTCTTCGCGGGCATGCACGGCGAGCAAGGCGTCAGCGTTGTAGCGTTCGGAAGCATTGCGCAAGGGCGCCGGGTCGGCACCCTCGATCGCCGGCGCCGTGGCGACCAATTGCTCGCTCAAGTCCGCCAGCGGCAGGCGCAACGGCAAACCACGGTGCTGGGCCGCACGACGCAAAGGCGCGGCGCTGGCCTGACCGTCGCCCACCAGACTCGCCCCCTCGGTCGAATCATTCAGCCACCAGCTCAGGATCGAGGGCCGATTGGCACCCCACAGCGCCAGCCCGGCGCGGCGTAACGCCTGCTCGGTGGTTCCTGGGTCGAAATCGACTTTCAGCACTTCCGGCGGCCCCGCATCGAAACCGAACTGACTGATGATCTGCTGCGGATCCTTGCGAACCGGCGCCAGCCCCGGGTTCTGCGGGGCTTTCGGGTCGCCGGTCAGGCGCAGCACCAGCGTATCCAGCGCAGCCTGGGTCGCGCGATCGCGCTCCTCCGGCGACTGACCCGTGACCGGTTCGCGCACCTGATAAAGACCTTTGAGATTTTCGGCCTGGCTCGCCAGGCTGATCAGAGACAAGCCACCTACTAACAGCCATTTACAAAAACGCATGGAGAATTCCCGTCGACAAGAGCGGCTGGAACAGGCCGCGTGTACAGTTGTGGCAAGCCTGTGACCACAGGCCGTCGCAAAACATTCACACGCGGTCGGTAAGTTTTTGCACAGTCCTAACGATAGACGGTTCCTTATACAGGCACCCGTGATGTCATCCACAGCGTCAATTGCAAAATTTTTCCATCGATATGCCCCTGCCCGTCGGCGTGAGGATGGCCGCTGCCCCTCAAGCCTGATAAAATCGCGCGCCTTCGCAGACCGGCAACAGCCGGGCACCCCGAACTTCGCGTGAGGCAATCGCCCCTGTCGGATTCGGCGCTCCCGCTGAACTCGGTCGTTACCCCTGAATCCCCTCCCCTAAAGGCCTGGATCATGAGCAAGCAACCCTCCCTGAGCTACAAGGACGCCGGTGTAGACATCGACGCCGGTGAAGCATTGGTCGAACGCATCAAGAGCGTCGCCAAGCGCACTGCGCGCCCGGAAGTCATGGGCGGCCTGGGCGGTTTCGGCGCCCTCTGCGAGATCCCGGCCGGTTACAAACAGCCGGTGCTGGTTTCCGGTACTGACGGCGTCGGCACCAAGCTGCGCCTGGCGCTGAACCTGAACAAGCACGACAGCATCGGCCAGGATCTGGTCGCCATGTGCGTCAACGATCTGGTGGTGTGTGGCGCAGAGCCGCTGTTCTTCCTCGACTACTACGCCACCGGCAAACTGAACGTCGACGTAGCGGCCACCGTGGTTACCGGTATCGGTGCAGGCTGCGAACTGGCTGGCTGCTCGCTGGTCGGCGGCGAAACCGCTGAAATGCCTGGCATGTACGAAGGCGAAGACTACGACCTGGCCGGCTTCTGCGTCGGCGTCGTGGAAAAAGCCGAAATCATCGACGGCTCGAAAGTTGCCACCGGTGACGCCCTGATCGCCCTGCCATCGTCCGGCCCGCACTCCAACGGCTACTCGCTGATCCGCAAGATCATCGAAGTGTCCGGTGCCGACATCGAAACCGTTCAGCTCGACGGCAAGCCGCTGACCGAACTGCTGATGGCCCCGACCCGCATCTACGTGAAGCCGCTGCTCAAGCTGATCAAGGACACCGGCGCCGTCAAGGCCATGGCCCACATCACCGGTGGCGGCCTGCTCGACAACATCCCGCGCGTTCTGCCAAAAGGCGCTCAGGCCGTGGTTGACGTGGCCAGCTGGAACCGCCCGGCCGTCTTCGACTGGCTGCAAGAGAAAGGCAACGTCGACGAAACCGAAATGCACCGCGTGCTGAACTGCGGCGTGGGCATGGTGATCTGCGTGGCTCAGGAGCACGTTGAAGTGGCCCTGAACACCCTGCGTGACGCCGGCGAGCAGCCTTGGGTCATCGGTCAGATCGCTGTCGCTGCCGAAGGCGCGGCCCAGGTCGAACTGAAGAACCTCAAGGCTCACTGATGCCAAACACCTGTGATGTCGTGGTGCTGTTGTCCGGCACCGGCAGTAACTTGCAGGCCCTGATCGACAGCACGCGGACCGGCGACAGCCCGGTCCGCATCGCTGCGGTGATTTCCAACCGCGCCGACGCCTACGGCCTGCAACGCGCCAGTGACGCGGGTATCGCCACCCGCTCGCTGGATCACAAGGGATTCGAGGGCCGCGAGGCCTTCGATACCGCTCTGATCGAACTGATCGACGAATTCAACCCCAAACTCGTGGTACTGGCCGGCTTCATGCGCATTCTCAGCGCTGACTTCGTCCGTCACTACCATGGTCGCCTGCTCAACATCCACCCGTCGCTGCTACCCAAATACAAAGGGTTACACACGCATCAGCGCGCGCTGGAAGCCGGCGACGCCGAACACGGCTGCTCCGTGCACTTCGTCACCGAGGAACTCGATGGCGGACCACTGGTCGTACAGGCAGTAATACCGGTAGAGTTGCACGATTCGCCGCAAAGTCTGGCGCAACGGGTTCACGTTCAGGAACACCTGATCTACCCGATGGCCGTACGCTGGTTCGCCGAAGGACGGCTGAGCCTCGGCGAGCAAGGTGCTTTACTGGATGGCCAGCTACTCGGGGCCAGCGGTCACTTGATTCGAAACTAGGAGATTTTATGCGTCGCGCCCTGCTCTTCGCTTGCGCTCTGCTCGCCCTGCCTTTTGCCCAGGCGGCAGACCTTCAACCGTTCTCCGCCAGCTACACCGCCGACTGGAAGCAGTTGCCCATGAGCGGCACTGCCGAACGCAGCCTGACCAAACAGGCCAACGGCGTCTGGAAGCTCAGCTTCAAGGCTTCGATGATGATTGCCAGCCTGTCCGAGGAAAGCACCCTGACCCTGGACAAGGACACCCTGCTGCCACAGTCCTACCACTTCGAACGCGGTGGTCTGGGCAAAGCGAAGAAGGCTGATCTGGACTTCGACTGGGCCAACAAGCTGGTGACCGGCACCGACCGCGGCGACGCGGTGAAAATCCCGCTCAACCGCGGCATGGTCGACAAATCCACCTATCAACTGGCGCTGCAGCATGACGTGGCCGCCGGCAAGAAAAGCATGAGCTATCAGGTGGTCGATGATGGTGAAGTCGATACTTACGACTTCCGCGTGCTGGGTTCGGAGAAAGTCGAAACCAAGGCCGGCCAGATCGATGCGATCAAGGTCGAGCGCGTCCGCGATCCGACACAAAGCAAGCGCATCACCGTCCTGTGGTTCGCCAAGGACTGGGATTACCTGCTGGTTCGCCTGCAACAGGTCGAAACCGACGGCAAGGAGTACAACATCATGCTCCTCGACGGCACGGTCAACGGCAAGACGGTCAAAGGCAGCTGATCCGACGCAAAATCAAAAAGCCCCGCAAACGCGGGGCTTTTTTTCGCCTGTCGAACGCTGATCAGACCGAGAACTTGGCGACCATGCTGTTCAGGTCCACCGCCAGCCGCGACAGCTCCTGACTCGCGGCACTGGTCTGATTGGCCCCGGCAGACGTCTGCATCGCCAGGTCACGGATGTTCATCAGGTTGCGATCCACTTCCCGCGCCACGGCCGCCTGCTCTTCCGACGCACTGGCAATCACCAGATTGCGCTCGTTGATCAAGGTGAATGCCGAAGCAATTTCCTCCAGCGCCACGCCAGCGGCTTTCGCCAGCTCCAGGGTCGAGCGCGCCCGGACGTTGCTCTGCTGCATCGAGCTGACCGCCGAATCGGTGCCTTGCTGAATGCCGCCGATCATCTGTTCGATTTCCTGAGTCGACTGCTGAGTGCGATGGGCCAGCGCCCGCACTTCGTCCGCCACCACCGCAAAACCCCGTCCGGCATCACCCGCCCGGGCAGCCTCGATTGCCGCGTTCAACGCCAACAGATTGGTCTGCTCGGCAATCGAGCGGATCACATCCAGCACTTTGCTGATGCTGTAGACCTTCTGCGCCAGTTCCTCCACCTGCGTGGCATTCGCCGTGACATCGTCCGCCAGCAACTCGATCGACGATACGGTCTGCTGCACCTGCTCGCGGCCATGCTGGGCAATGCGATCAGACTCACGGGAAGCCTCGGAAGTCGCGACGGCATTGCTCGCCACCTCTTCCACGGCGGCGGTCATCTGATTGACCGCCGTGGCGGCTTGTTCAATTTCCAGACTCTGCTGGTGCAGCCCTCGCGTCGCATCTTCGGTGACGCAGCTTAGCTCCTCCGAGGCCGAGGCCAGTTGACTGGAGGACTCCGAGATTCGGCGGATGGTGTCGCGCAGGTTGTGCTGCATGCTCTTGAGCGCGTGCAGCAACCGCGCCGGTTCGTCTTTGCCGGAAATGCTGATATCCCCCGTCAGATCGCCACCGGCCACCACTTCCGCCACATTGAGCGATTGCGACAGCGGCAGCACGATGCTGCGGGTCAGCAACAACGCTAGGGCGATGGTAATCAGCGCGGTGATGCCGATCATCACACCGACCCAGACCCGGGAATTGGTGAACACCAGCCGTGCAGCCTCAGTGGCGAGGTTGGCGTTGTGCTTGTTCAGCTCGACCAGCTCACGCAGGCTCACCGCAATTTCATCCGCCAACGGACTCATCTGTCCGTTGAGAATGGCGGCGGCCTCTTCCACTCGTCCCTGAGCAGATAACGTCATCACCTGCGCCTGAAGCTCCAGGTACTTGTGTTCGGCAACCTTGAAGCGGTCGAACAGCGCGCGCTCTTCGGGCAATACGATCAGGATGTCGTAACGCTGCTGGGCTTCGCTCAGCACACCGCGCAAATCATTGAGCTTGGCGACATTCTGATCCAGCGCCTGCGGATCGCGATTGAGCAACAGGCGCATGGTCAGCGCACGCAAGCGCAACATGTCCTGGCTCATCTCGCCCACCGCCATCACGCTGGGTAGCCAGTTGTTGTCGACCTCGTCGGACTGCGCTCGCATGTTCGACATCTGCAGCAGGGCGAACGCGCCAAGGGCAAACACCATCAGCGCCAGCACGCCAAAACCCAGCCCGGCCCGGGGCGCAATATTGAGACTACGGATACTCATTGCTCTGGTTCCTTCCAAAAGCGCTGCATCAACCCTGCAGCTGGTTGCTCTAGAAGGTATCGGCCCTTTGGAAAATTGCGTAAGATCAAAACGTGATATCAAAAGGCCTCGATACTTCGAACCTGGCGCATTAACGATTCAGCGCGGGTTTGCCGGACTTGAGCGCTGTTCGCGGCAAGATCGCCAGGAAGTTGTCCCGTGCGACTTTTTTCGCGACTGCCTCAGGCAACGCGTCGAGAAACGGCTGGAAGCCATGGATTTCCTTGCCGAGTTTGTTGAACCGCCCGACCACGTCCGAACCGATCATGAAGCGATCCGGATAGCGCTCCACCAAATGCACCCATTCCGCTCGCGGTTGACCTTTTTCGTCCAGCAGATAAGGCGTCAGCAGGCTCCACGACAGATCAATGAACAGGTTCGGGTACGCCTCCAGCATTCGCGTCAGGGTCGGCAGCAGAAAATCCAGTTGCGTCTGATGACGATGGATTTCGGCACTGGTGCCGGCATGCGCCCAGATAAACCGGGTGTGCGGATGATTACGCAGCGGCTCTTCGATTTCCTTCAGGTACAGCGGATTCTTCTCACGCTTGGAGGTGATGTTGGAATGCAGCATCACCGGCAAATCGTTTTCGGCGGCCAGGTGATAGATGCGGGTCATGGCCTCGTTGTTGGCGCGTGGCGTGTCGCCGGAGGTCAGTGCGGTGAGGTCGTCGTGACGGGTGAAGACCTCGCCGATGCCCTGCCACAAGCCGGGATACAGATCGAGCATGCGCTGGATGTGCGCGGCAGAGTTCTTGTCGTTGGGGTTGAAGCCTGAAAGAAACGGGTGAAAGTACTGGCGTTGCTCAGGTGTCAGTTTCTGCACCGCGTCGGCGACGATCACGTCAGTCGCGCTGTACCAATAGGCATCGGCATCATCGCCAGCGTAATAGCGCGGGCGCTTCGGCTCGTCTTCATGCCATTTCTTCGCCACGGGTATGCCGGAAATCATCACGTGCTCGATGGAATTTTCCTTCATGGCCGTCAGCAATTTCGGCATGCCGGCGGTTTCCTGGAAAAAATCCACGTAATGCAGGTGCGCGTCACTGTAGGTGTAATCCCGGGCACTGGCGGCGCCGGTGAAAACCATCAGGCAGGCAAGACTCAAACGAAACACGGACACAAGCATTCTCCGGCAGACAGGCATAGCCTAGACCCTCGCCGGGCAACGAGGGTTCACCCGGCAAGAAAGTGGAACGCGCCTGTGTGGGAATGCTCTATACCTGCAAGGTCTTTTTTGATCGAATCCCTTTTCCTACAGCTTGCGAGGTTCACATGACCGTTACCGTCAATACCGTGTCCGCCGAAGGTTTTCGCCACACCGTACAGATCGATGAGCATGAGCTGTTTGCCGATGTCCCGACCACTGCCGGCGGCGAAGGCTCGGCTCCGGAGCCGCACGATTACTTCGACGCCGCTCTCGGCGCCTGCAAGGCTCTGACCCTGAAGCTGTACGCGAAGAAAAAGGACATCCCGCTGACCGGCGTCGGCGTTGAGGTCAAACGCGACAACAGTCAGGAACAGAAAGGCAAATACGCCCTGCACGTGACCCTCACCCTCAAAGGCGTGCTCACCGATGCCCAGCGCGAAGAACTGCTGCGCGTCGCCGATCGCTGCCCGATCCACAAGCTGATGACCACCAGCGAAGTCACCATCGAAACCCACGCGCCAGTCGGCTTCGACAGCCAGTAATCACCCCGACGACACCGGCGGGTTATGCTCCACGCATCACCCGCCAAGCCTGGAATGGAACATGGACACCCAACCCCTGATCATCCGCCCGCGCGCCGAAGACGTCGAAGGCCAGCCGATTCTGCGCCCGCTGCCGTCAGCCAAATGCCGCAGCGTCGGACCTTTCGTGTTTTTCGACCACATGCTCGAAACGGTTTATCCGGCGGGCAAAGGCATGAACATCCGACAGCACCCGCACATCGGTCTGTCGACCCTCACGTATTTGTTCGACGGGCAGATCCAGCACAAGGACAGCCTGGGCTCGGATCAGGTGGTCAGCGCCGGCGATGTCAGCTGGATGACAGCCGGCACGGCGATCGCTCACGTCGAGCGCACGCCCGAACCGCTATGGGAACAAAGCTTCAAGATGCACGGCCTGCAAATCTGGCTCGCCTCGCCCAAGGATCACGAACAAGGCCCGGGGCATTACAGCCATCACCCGGCCTCGACCTTGCCGGTCAGCGATAACCTCGGCGTGCAGATCCGCATGATCGCCGGGTCAGGCTTTTGCCTGGAATCGCCGGTGCCGGTGCTTTCTCCTACGCTGTACGCCGAATTGAAGATGCAAACCGCGACCACACTACTGATCCCGACCGAGCATGAAGAACGGGCGCTGTACGTGTTGAGTGGTGATGTGCAGCTTAATGGCGAAGCGGTCGAACCCCATGCACTGGTGGTGTTGCCGGCCGGGGAAGAGATGAGCCTGTTTGCCGAGAGCGATAGCCACGCGGTGCTGTTCGGTGGTGCGCCACTGGACGGGCCACGGCGGATCAACTGGAATTTTGTCGCGAGCGATCCGGCGGCGATCGATGAGGCGCGGCGCAAGTGGGCGGCCGGGGATTGGCCGACGGTGCCGGGGGAAGTCGAGCGGATCGAGCTGCCTAAATCGCGCAGCGAGCCGACACCGCTGTAAACCAGCACTCCCACGCCAGGCGTGGGAGTGCGTTCAGCCGATTCAGCCCTTGAACACTTCTTCCAGCAAGTCATGCATCGACTTGAACGCCCGCGCTGCGGTCTTCGCGTCGTACATCATCTTGCCCGGCACATTCGCGTGCGGATCGGTGAACGAGTGCACCGCGCCGCCGTAGCTCAGCAACTGCCAGTCCACGCCAGCCGCATTCATCTCGTCCTCGAATGCCGGCAACTGCTCTTTCGGCACCAGCGGGTCGGAAGCACCGTGCAACACCAGTACCGAGCCCTTGATGTTCTTCGCGTCCGCCGGGTTCGGCGAATCCAGCGTGCCGTGGAACGACACTGCCGCTTTCACCGGCGCACCGGTGCGCGCCAGATCCAGCGCACAGCAGCCGCCGAAGCAGAAACCGAACACCGCCAGTTTCGAGGTATCGACCGCCGCCTCGCCCTGCTTCTGCAATTGTTCGAACGCGGCCTGCATACGCTTGCGCAGCAGCGCGCGGTCATTCTTCAGCGGCATCATTGCCGCACCGGCCTGATCGGCATTCTGCGGACGCACGGCCTGGCCGTACACGTCAGCGATCAGCACCACATAACCCTTGGCCGCCACCGATTTGGCGATCTCTTCAGCGCCAGCGCTGACACCCATCCAGTTCGGCGCCATCAACAGACCCGGACGCGCGCCTTTGTGCTCGGCGTCGAACGCCAGGCGACCTTCATAAGGCTGGCCGTCAATCTGATAGACCACGGAACGTACAGTGACTTGGCTCATTTCTGACTCCTGATTGGTTGAACACCAGAATGAAAAAACCCGCCGAAGCGGGTTTTTCTACAGTTTGATCAAGCGGACAGCTCGACCAGCAGCTTGTTCAGGCGGCTCACGTAAGCGGCCGGGTCTTTCAAGCTGTCGCCAGCCGCCAGCGCGGCCTGGTCGAAGAGGATGTGCGACAGGTCGCCAAAACGCTCTTCGCTGGTTTCGTTGTCGAGCTTCGCGATCAGCGGGTGGCTCGGGTTGAATTCGAAGATCGGCTTCGAATCCGGCACCTTCTGCCCGCTGGCCTCGAGGATCTGACGCATTTGCAGACCCAGGTCCTGCTCGCCGATGGCCAGAATGGCCGGCGAATCCGTCAGGCGATGGGAAACCCGGACTTCGGCAACGGAGTCGCCCAGTGCGGTTTTTAGACGCTCGACCAGACCTTCTTTCGACTTGGCGACTTCTTCTGCGGCCTTCTTGTCCTCTTCCGAGTCCAGGTTGCCCAGATCCAGGTCACCGCGCGCGACGTCGACAAAGCTCTTGCCGTCGAACTCGCTGAGGTAGCTCATCAGCCACTCGTCGATACGGTCGGTCAACAGCAGCACTTCGATGCCTTTCTTGCGGAAGACTTCCAGGTGCGGGCTGTTCTTGACCTGCGCGTAGGTTTCGCCGGTGAGGTAGTAGATCTTGTCCTGACCTTCCTTGGCGCGCGCCAGGTACTCGGCCAGACCGACGATCTGCTCGCCATCGGTGCCGTTGGTCGATGCGAAACGCAGCAGACCGGCAATTTTTTCCTTGTTGGCGAAATCTTCTGCCGGGCCTTCTTTCATGACCTGACCGAAGTTTTTCCAGAAGCCCTTGTATTGCTCAGGCTCGTTCTTCGCCAGTTTTTCCAGCATGTCCAGCACGCGCTTGGTCAGCGCCGACTTCATCGAGTCGATGATCGGGTCTTTCTGCAGGATTTCCCGCGACACGTTCAGCGACAGGTCGTTGGAGTCGACCACGCCCTTGATGAAGCGCAGGTAAAGCGGCAGGAACGACTCGGCCTGATCCATCACGAACACGCGCTGCACGTACAGCTTCAGGCCTTTTGGCGCTTCACGCTGGTACAGATCGAACGGTGCGCGGGCCGGCACGTACAGCAGCGAGCTGTACTCGAGCTTGCCTTCGACCTTGTTGTGGCTCCACGACAGCGGGTTTTCGAAGTCGTGAGCGATGTGTTTGTAGAACTCCTGGTATTCCTCGTCCTTCACTTCAGTGCGGGGACGGGTCCACAGGGCGCTGGCGCGGTTGACGGTTTCCCACTCGGCTTCTGGCTTCTCTTCGCCTTCGGCAACGGCCACTTCTTTCGGCAGCTCGATCGGCAGCGCGATGTGGTCGGAGTACTTCTTGATGATGTTGCGCAGACGCCAGCCATCGGCGAACTCGTCTTCACCGGATTTCAGGTGCAGGACGATGCGAGTGCCGCGCTCCGGCTTGTCGATGGTGGCGACTTCGAATTCGCCCTCGCCTTTCGACGACCAGTGCACGCCTTCGCTGGCGGCGGTGCCGGCGCGACGGCTGTACACGTCAACTTTGTCAGCGACGATGAAGGCCGAGTAGAAGCCCACACCGAACTGGCCGATCAGGTGCGAATCCTTCTTCTGATCGCCGGACAGGTTTTTCATGAAATCGGCGGTGCCGGATTTGGCGATGGTCCCCAGGTGGGTGATCACATCGTCGCGGTTCATGCCGATGCCGTTGTCTTCGAGGGTGACGGTCTTGGCGTCCTTGTCGAAGCTCACACGGATTTTCAGTTCAGCGCCACCTTCGAGCAACTCAGGCTTGGCCAGGGCTTCGAAGCGCAATTTGTCGACAGCGTCAGAGGCGTTCGAGATCAATTCGCGAAGGAAGATTTCCTTGTTGGAATACAGCGAATGGATCATGAGGTGCAGCAGTTGCTTCACCTCGGTCTGGAAGCCCAGGGTTTCCTTTTGAGTTTCCACACTCATGGTCATCAAACTCCAATCAGATGGCATTGGCCGCGACCTTGCTGGTCGGCGGCGGGTTGTTCTGTGAGTTGGGGGCGTGCTTCAGGATTTCAAGGGCTCATCGATTTTGAAGTGCGCGCGGGCGGTGGCAATCGGTTCGCTTTCGGTGCTTTGCCAGGCCGTGACCGCGACGTTGGCCACCCGCCGGCCCTGACGGCAGACCTGACACCGGGCCCACGTATCGCGAAACTGCCCGGCCCGCAGGTAATCGAGGGAGAAATCGATAATCTTCGGCACACCCGGCGCGCCGGTGAAAATCAGCAGGTGCAGGGCGGCGGACAGCTCCATGAACCCGGCAATCACCCCGCCGTGGATCGCCGGCAATAAAGGGTTACCAATGTTGTCCTTGTTGGCTGGCAGCTTGAACAGCAAGTCATCACCGACTCGCGAACACTCGACGCCGATGAGTCCGGCATAGGGGATCAGCTTCAGCAACGGCGCGTAGTCACCCTTCTCGTGCGCCTCTTGCAGTTGCTGCTTGAAATCATCGCTCATGGGTTTTCTCCCTTGATCGCGCCACCAAAGCCTTTGGTGCCTTTTAGGCCCTTGCCCATGCGCATGAAGGTGCCGACGACGTGGGCAATCGGTTGCTCGGGATCTTCCTGATAGGCAAAGCCGCGAGCGAAGATCACATCGGTGGTGACCCGATAACATTGGGCGAAGCCATACACATCTTTATGCGGCTCGGCGGCGTGCATGTAGTCGATGCGCAGATCGAGGGTCGGGCAGACTTCGAATTCCGGCAGAACGCACAGGGTCGACATGCCGCACGCGGTGTCCATCAGCGACGTGATCGCCCCGCCGTGGATGACACCGGTCAGCGGGTTGCCAACGATTTGCGCACTGTACGGCAGCATCACCGTCAGGCCTTCGCTACTTGCGCTGTGCACCCTCAATCCCAGCACCTGACAGTGGCGCAAGGCCGAGAGAAACCGTGTCGCACGCTCAAAAACGGGGTTTTCGGCCATTTGATAATTACTCTTGTTAGTCGCCATTCCCAGTAGTGGAAAGAACAGCAAAAGTTCCATTGCAAAACAAACTTATATATCTGAAAGAAATGAGGAACTTAAGCCTTGGGCCTGAGCTCTTAAGGCCAGTAGTTATTTTCCATAAGGAGAAACACCCCATGCGTAAGACTTTAGCTATTGCCTTGATGTTGACCGCTTCCCTCGGTCTCGCTGCCTGCGATAAAAAATCCGAGGACAAAGCTCAAGATGCCAACCAACATGCTGAACAAGCTCAGCAAGACATGAACAAAGCTCAGGATAAAGTGAACGACGCAGCGAAAGAAAACGCCGAAGCTGCCAAAGCTCAGGCCGAATCGAACGCTGCAGCGCAAGAAGAAGCTGCCAAGAAGCAATAAGCCGCTTCTGGCTGGCAAAAAAGAAAACCCGCCAAGTGCGGGTTTTCTTTTGCCGGTCATTTTTTGCCAATGCCGCCTTAGAGCAAAACAGTTCTAAAAGTCGGACTAATCATCAGCAACAATGAACACACTAAGCCGACCAGCCAGACCAGACTGCGCAGCGTGGGAATATCCGCCAGGTAAAACCACAAATAGAAAATCCGCGAGATCACGAAGATGATCGCCAATGTATCGATCAGCCATCCCGCCGTCTGCGTGGTATGCGCCATCAGCACGCCAACGGCAAACAGGATGAACGCTTCGATGCTGTTCTGATGTGCCGCCAGCGCCCGGGCCCCGTAACCGGTGAGTTGCGCCTGTTGCTGACGCGGCAGATGGTTGTTGTAACCACCCTGCTCTTTCATGGCCTTGCCGAGCGGCATCCGCGCCACGTAGATCAACAATGCACTGATAAACACACACCAGAACGGAATACTCATCAAGCAGCCTCTTTGTTCGCTTCGGGCATTGGCGCCTCTGTAGGGGTATAGACCATTACATCGAGCACGTCGGAATGAAACTCCCGGCGATACAACACCAGCACCACGCCGGCGCTCATCAACATGAACAGCCACGGGCTGACGAACCACGCCAGCATGCTCATGCCGAAGTAGTAGGAACGCAGACCGAAGTTGAACTGGTTGGCCGCCATCGAAATCACCCGAGCAGCACGTGAGGCGAACGCCTTGCGCTCCTGCTCCGAGACTTGCCGCTCACCGATCATCGGGGCCGAGCCGACCAGAATGGCGGCGAAATTGTATTGGCGCATGCACCAGCTGAAGGTGAAGAAGGCGTAAACGAACACCAGCGCCAGGCACAGCAACTTGATCTCCGACATGCCCTGCGAGGCCTGTTGCACCATCGGAATGTCCGCCAACAGCGACACCGCGCGTTCGGACGCGCCAAGCACGGTCAGAATGCCCGCCAGGATAATCAGCGTGCTGGAGGCGAAGAACGAGGCGTTGCGTTCAAGGTTGCCGATCACGCTGGCGTCGGCGATGCGGTTGTCACGCAGCAGCATGCGGCGCATCCAGTCTTCGCGGTACAGATGCAGCACGCTGGCCAGGCACGCGGTGTCACGAGCCTTCCAGGTGGCATAACGGGTGTAACCGCCCCAGCAGATGACAAACCAGAGCGCGGCCAGCAGATGGATCAGGTTGGCTTGGATGAACGACATGCAATTCCCTGTGATGAAGATTTCGGCTCCCCTTCGACGTTAGTCGAGGGAAAAAGACACTGCCTGAAGCCCATAAAAAATGCCCCGTATCGATTGATACGGGGCATTTCTGTTTAATCGCTCGGGAGCCGCTTGTGGCGGCCCGGCAATCTTAGGCGAGTGCTTCGGCGCGCTTGCCCAGCAGGCGGTCGCAAACCACAGCAACCACCAGGGTCATTACGCATGGCACCAGCCACGCCAGACCTTGCTCGCTCAGCGGCAGGTGGGCCAGTTGCGATGGCATCCAGTCCGCCAGACCGGCGCCTTTCAACGCATCGATGGTGCCAAACACGAACGACACCAGCATCACCGGGCCCATGATACGGCTCTGCTCATGCCAGAACGCAGCGCAGAAGCTCAGGGCCACCAGCACGATGCACGGCGGGTAGATCGCGGTCAGCACCGGAATCGAGAACGCGATCAGCTTGGTCAGGCCCAGGTTGGACACCAGCAGCGAGAACGCCGCGAGGATGATCACCAGGGTCTTGTACGACAGCGGCAGTATGCGGCTGAAGTATTCGGCACAGGCGCAGGTCAGGCCAACCGCAGTCACCAGGCACGCCAGGGAAATCAGCACGGCAAGGAAGCCACTGCCCAGCGAACCGAAGGTGTGTTGCACGTAAGCGTGCAGCACCGCCGCGCCGTTGGTCGCGCCCGCCGCCACTTCATGGCTGCCGGAACCCAGACGAAACAGGCTGACATACACCAGCGCCAGACCGACGCCGGCAATCAGCCCGGCGATGATCGCGTAACGGGTGATCAGTGCCGGCGACTCGACGCCACGGGAGCGGATCGCGTTGACGATGACGATGCCGAACACCAGTGCGCCCAGGGTATCCATGGTCAGGTAACCATTGATGAAGCCTTGGGAGAACGGTGCCGCAACGTATTCCGGAGTGGCAACGCCGATATCACCGGCCGGCAGTGCGAACGCGGCGATGCCGAGCACGGCCAGGGCGATGATCTTCAGCGGCGCGAGGAAACGACCGACGGTGTCCAGCAGACGCCCAGGGTAGAGCGAGATGAAGAACACCAGCAGGAAGTACACCGAACTGTAGAGGAACAGTGCCAGCGGGCTCTCGCCGGTCAACGGCGCCAGACCCACTTCAAAGGAAACGGTCGCGGTACGCGGGGTGGCGAACAGCGGGCCGACTGCCAGGTAGCAAGCCGCTGCCAGTACGCCGCCAGCGATCTTGCCGATCGGGCTGCTCAGGGCGTCCATGGCGCCACCGACCTTGGCCAGTGCGACCACGGTGACCACCGGCAAACCGACCGCCGTGATCAGGAAGCCCAGCGCCGCCATCCAGACGTTTGGCCCGGACTGCAAACCGACGATAGGCGGGAAGATGATGTTGCCGGCCCCGACGAACAGGGCGAATGTCATAAAGCCAAGTGCCAGGATGTCCTGACCTTTCAAAACTTTCATTAAGGAAATACCACACTACTGAATCGGAATTTAGAGGGGGATTTCCCTGTGGGGTTAGGGAAATGCTGTCAATCCGTATAAGACTGACCCGTTTAGCGCGTTGCATGCCTTGTGGGCGGCAGACGCAAAAATGGCTGCTAGCCTAACGAATTTGCCTGACAAACGCACTGTTAGAGGGCGAACTATCCGATACGCGACGTTTCCGTGTCGCGTTTTTGCATGTTATTGGGTGAGTGCTTATAAGTTGCCATCGTCCACCCGAACCCCAGAAACGACAAAGGCCACCCGAAGGTGGCCTCTGTTGCTGGAGCAGAGAAGTCAGCCGAAGCTTACTTCTTCACTTCCCAGCCAGTCAGCTCGGCCAGGGCCTTGCCGATGTCTGCCAGCGAACGCACGGTTTTCACGCCTGCGTCTTGCAGAGCAGCGAATTTCTCGTCTGCAGTGCCTTTGCCGCCGGAGATGATTGCGCCAGCATGGCCCATGCGCTTGCCCGGAGGAGCAGTCACACCAGCGATGTAGGAAACAACCGGCTTGGTCACGTGTGCCTTGATGTAGGCAGCCGCTTCTTCTTCAGCCGAACCGCCGATCTCGCCGATCATTACGATCGCTTCGGTCTTCGGGTCTTCCTGGAACAGCTTCAGGATGTCGATGAAGTTCGAACCCGGGATCGGGTCACCGCCGATGCCGACGCAAGTCGACTGACCGAAACCGGCGTCAGTAGTCTGCTTCACAGCTTCGTAGGTCAGGGTGCCGGAACGGGAAACGATACCGACCTTGCCTGGCAAGTGAATGTGACCTGGCATGATGCCGATCTTGCATTCGCCTGGGGTGATCACGCCTGGGCAGTTAGGGCCGATCAGGGTAACACCCAGCTCGTCGCACTTAACTTTGGCGTCCAGCATGTCCAGGGTAGGAATGCCTTCGGTGATGCAGACGATCAGCTTGATGCCGCCGAAAGCAGCTTCCAGGATCGAGTCCTTGCAGAAAGGAGCCGGAACGTAGATGACGCTGGCGGTGGCGCCAGTGGCTTCTACAGCTTCTTTCACGGTGTTGAACACTGGCAGGTTCAGGTGAGTGGTGCCACCTTTGCCTGGAGTCACGCCGCCAACCATTTTGGTGCCGTAGGCAATGGCTTGTTCGGAGTGGAAAGTACCCTGCGCACCGGTGAAGCCCTGGCAGATTACTTTGGTGTCTTTATTGATCAGGACGCTCATTACTTGCCCTCCGCAGCTTTAACGACTTGTTGAGCAGCGTCGGTCAGGCTGGTAGCAGCGATGATGTTCAAACCGCTTTCTGCCAGTACTTTAGCGCCCAGTTCAGCGTTGTTGCCTTCAAGACGAACAACAACCGGGATTTTCACGCCGACTTCTTTCACTGCACCGATGATGCCTTCGGCAATCATGTCGCAACGAACGATGCCGCCGAAGATGTTAACCAGTACTGCAGCGACATTGCTGTCGGACAGAATGATTTTGAAAGCTTCGGTTACGCGTTCTTTGGTAGCACCACCGCCTACGTCGAGGAAGTTGGCTGGCTTGCCGCCGTGCAGGTTGACGATGTCCATGGTACCCATGGCCAGGCCGGCACCGTTCACCATGCAGCCGATGTTGCCTTCCAGCGCTACGTAGTTCAGTTCGAACTTGGCAGCGTGCGCTTCGCGCGGATCGTCCTGCGACGGATCGTGGAAAGTCTTCAGCTTAGGCTGACGGTACATTGCGTTGGCGTCGATGTTGATCTTGGCGTCCAGGCAGTGCAGATCGCCATCAGCCTTGATCACCAGCGGGTTCACTTCCAGCAGAGCCAGGTCGTGATCCTTGAACAGCTTGGCCAGACCTACGAAGATCTTGGCGAACTGAGCAACCTGCTTGCCTTCCAGACCCAGCTGGAATGCCAGCTCGCGACCCTGGAATGGCTGAGCGCCAACCAGTGGATCGATAGTGGCTTTCAGAATTTTTTCTGGAGTGTCGTGAGCGATTTTCTCGATGTCCACGCCACCTTCGGTGGAAGCCATGAACACGATACGACGGCTCGAACGGTCAACGACAGCGCCCAGGTACAGCTCTTTAGCGATATCAGTGCACGATTCAACCAGGATCTTGGTGACTGGCTGGCCGTTGGCGTCAGTCTGGTAAGTCACCAGACGCTTGCCCAGCCACTGCTGTGCGAAGGCTTTGGCGTCTTCTTTGCTGCGAACCAGCTTGACGCCGCCCGCTTTACCGCGACCACCGGCGTGAACCTGGGCTTTGACAACCCACTCGTTGCCGCCGATTTTGTCGCAAGCTTCTGCTGCTGCTTCCGGGGTGTCTACTGCGAAACCAGTGGAAACTGGCAGGCCGTATTCAGCGAACAGCTGCTTACCCTGATACTCGTGAAGATTCATGCTTTTTACCGTCTTCGTTAGGTACTGCGCATTCGGCGCTGCGCTCTTTATGAGTGCCGCGCCACCTGTGACTGCTGCTTGCGTAGCCTTTCCGGATACCCGGTGCAGCTACGCAAGGCTGCGTCCAGCGGACATTCCGCGGTGAGTCTTGCACGCAAGGCTCACGACGGGCCGTACCGCCGTGGTTTCTTATTGTGTCTTAACGCTTCTTGCGGTTGGCAATGTGGATGGCGCCGCCATTCACTGCCAAAGCTGCTTCGTGCAAGGCTTCAGACAGGGTCGGATGGGAGAAAACCATCATGCCCAGGTCTTCAGCGCTGGTGCCGAATTCCATACCGATCGCGCCCTGCTGAACCAGTTCTGCAGCGCTCGGGCCAATCACGTGCACGCCCAATACGCGGTCAGTCTTGGCATCGGCGATGACCTTGACGAAACCACCGGTATCGTTGGCGGCCATGGCACGGCCGGATGCTGCGAACGGGAAGGTGCCGACGTTAACTTCAACGCCTTCAGCTTTCAAGGCCTGCTCGGTTTTACCGACCCATGCGATTTCCGGGTGAGTATAAATAACCGAAGGGATCAGGTCATAGTTCATCTGGGCCTTGTGGCCCTTGATGCGCTCGACAACCATGATGCCCTCTTCCGAGGCCTTGTGAGCCAGCATCATGCCGCGAACCACGTCACCGATGGCGTAAACGCCCGGTACGGTGGTGGCGCAGTGATCGTCAACGTGCACGAAACCGCGCTCGTCCAGGGTCACGCCGCTGTCGGCAGCCAGCAGATCAGTGGTCACCGGACGGCGACCAACGGCTACGATCAGCTTGTCGAAAGTGATGGTCTGTTCGCCGTTGGCGTCGGTGTAGTTCACAACGACTTCGTCGCCGTTCACTTTCGAGCCGGTTACGCGAGCGCCCAGTTTGATGTCCAGACCCTGTTTGGTCAGGGTTTTCAGCGCTTCCTTGGAAACAGCGGTGTCCGCTGCCATCAGGAAGGTGTCCAGTGCTTCCAGAACAACCACTTCGGAGCCCAGACGCGACCATACCGAACCCAGTTCCAGACCGATCACGCCAGCGCCGATCACGCCCAGACGTTTAGGTACGGATTGGAATTCCAGAGCGCCAGTCGAATCAACGATGACTTTCTGATCGACCGGAGCCGGTGGAATGTCGATCGGACGCGAGCCTGGAGCCAGGATGACGTTTTCGGCTTCGATGACTTCAACCGAGCCGTCCGGCTTGGTGACTTCGACTTTCTTGCCGGCCAGCAGTTTGCCGTGGCCCTGGATCGAAGTAACGCCGTTGGCCTTGAACAGGGTGGCAACACCGCCGGTCAGGTTCTTGACGATGCCAGCCTTGCGGCCAACCATCGCTGCGACGTCCATTTTGACTTCGCCGGTCGAGATACCGTGGACGTTGAAGCTTTCTTTCGCTTCCTTGTATTTCCAGGAGCTGTCCAGCAGCGCCTTGGAAGGAATGCAGCCTACGTTCAGGCAGGTGCCGCCCAGGGCTTGCTTGCCTTCAGCATCGGTGTACTTCTCGATGCAGGCAGTGCTCAGGCCGAGTTGCGCGGCCTTGATGGCTGCCACGTAGCCGCCAGGGCCCGCACCGATCACTACTACGTCAAATTTCTGCGACATTCAAAAAATCCTCTTTAGCGAAAAGCTTCAAGCCACAAGCTTCAAGCCAAGCCGCCCTTTCTTGCGGCTTGTTGCTCGAAGCTTGCAGCTGCTTCTATCAGATATCCAGCAACAGACGAGCCGGATCTTCCAGCAGGTTCTTGATGGTCACCAGGAAGGTTACAGCTTCTTTGCCATCGATCAGACGGTGATCGTAGGACAGCGCCAGGTACATCATCGGACGGATCACGACCTGACCGTTGATGGCCATCGGACGCTGGATGATGTTGTGCATGCCCAGAATCGCTGCCTGCGGCGGGTTGACGATCGGGGTCGACATCATCGAACCGAAGGTACCACCGTTGGTGATGGTGAAGGTACCGCCGGTCATTTCGTCCATCGACAGTTTGCCGTCACGGGCTTTCTTGCCGAAGGTTGCGATGCCGCCTTCGATTTCAGCCAGGCTCATGTGTTCGGCGTTACGCAGAACCGGAACTACCAGGCCACGGTCGCTGGAAACAGCGACGCCGATGTCGGCATAACCGTGGTAAACGATGTCGTTGCCGTCGATCGAAGCGTTGACCGCCGGGAAGCGTTTCAGCGCTTCGGTGGCAGCCTTCACGAAGAACGACATGAAGCCCAGGCGTACGCCGTTGTGGGACTTCTCGAACAGGTCCTTGTACTTCGAACGCAGGGCCATGACTTCGGTCATGTCGACTTCGTTGAAAGTGGTCAGCATCGCCATGTTCGATTGAGCTTCAACCAGACGCTTGGCAACGGTGGCACGAACGCGGGTCATCGGAACGCGCTTCTCGATGCGGTCGCCAGCGGCGAACACAGGAGCGGCGGCGGCCGGAGCAGCAGCCTTGGCAGGCGCGGCAGCCGGAGCGGCTTTCTTGGCAGCAACGGCTGCAACCACGTCTTCCTTGGTCACGCGACCGCCTTTGCCGGTGCCGGCAACGGAAGCGATGTTGATGCCGTTCTCTTCAGCCAGCTTGCGCGCGGCTGGAGCTGCGATCGGGTCGTCTTCGCCATCGGCGGCTGGAGCAGCGGCAGCAGCGGCCGGAGCAGCAGCGGCAGCCGGGGCGGCAGCAGCAGCGCCGCCTTCAACGATGGAGCCCAGCACTTCGTCGGACAGGACGGTTTCGCCCTCGCCCTTGACGATTGCGCCCAGCACGCCGTCGGCGGTAGCCAGCACTTCCAGTACGACTTTGTCGGTTTCGATGTCGACGATCAGTTCGTCACGCTTGACGGCGTCGCCCGGTTGTTTGTGCCAGGTGGCAACGGTGCCATCGGCAACCGATTCCGGGAAAGTGGGGGCTTTGATCTCGATAGCCATTATCTGTGGTTCCTTAAATTCGGTTTCAGGTGCGCGAAGGCGTTAAACGGTAAACGCGGCTTGCAGCAGTTGTTCCTGCTGCTCGGCGTGCATCGATGCGTAACCACATGCAGGTGCAGCAGAAGCCTCACGGCCCGCGTACTCGAGTACGAGAGATTTGTTGAGGTTGCTGATGCTGCGACGCAGGTGGTGCTGGCTGCAGTACCAGGCGCCCTGGTTCATCGGCTCTTCCTGACACCACACGGCCGCTTTGGCGTTGGTGTAAGGAGCCAGGACTTCTTTCAAGTCGTCCTCAGGGAACGGGTACAGCTGCTCGATACGCACGATGGCGATATCTTCGCGGCCTTCGGCACGACGTTTTTCCAGCAGGTCGTAGTAGACCTTGCCGCTGCACAGAACAACGCGCTCGACCTTTTTCGGGTCCAGTGCATCGATTTCCGGGATAACGGTCTGGAACGAACCTTCGGCCAGATCTTCCAGGGTCGAGATGGCCAGCTTGTGGCGCAGCAGCGACTTTGGAGTCAGAACGACCAATGGCTTGCGCAGCGGGCGAATCACCTGACGGCGCAGCAAGTGGTAGATCTGGGCCGGGGTGGTCGGCATGCACACCTGAATGTTGTGCTCGGCGCACAGCTGCAGGTAACGCTCAAGACGTGCCGAGCTGTGCTCAGGGCCCTGACCTTCGTAGCCGTGTGGCAGCAGCATGGTCAGACCGCAGAGACGGCCCCACTTGTGCTCGCCGCTGGTGATGAACTGGTCGATAACGACCTGCGCACCGTTGGCGAAGTCGCCGAACTGGGCTTCCCAGATCACCAGCGCGTTCGGCGTGGTGGTCGAGTAACCGTATTCGAACGCCAGTACGGCTTCTTCCGACAGGAACGAGTCGTACAGGTCGAAGCGTGGCTGACCTTCATACAGATGCTTGAGCGGAATGTAGGTACCGGCATCTTTCTGGTTGTGCAGCACAGCGTGACGGTGCGAGAACGTACCGCGGCCGATGTCCTGACCGGTCATGCGGATCGGGTGACCTTCGAACGCCAGGGTCGCGTACGCCATGGTTTCGGCGTAACCCCAGTTGATCGGCAGGCCGCCGGCTTGCATCTTCTGACGGTCTTCGTAGATCTTCGCGACCTGACGCTGAACCACGAAGCCTTCCGGAATTTCCAGCAGCTTGGCGGACAGTTCCTGCAGGGTCTTGAGGTCGAAACGAGTGTCGTGACGCGCAGTCCAGGCGTGGCCCAGATACGGACGCCAGTCCACGAACAGCTCTTTGTTCGGCTCTTTGACCAGCGATTTCACTACGTGCAGACCGTTGTCCAGCGCGTTGCGGTATTCGTCGACTTTCGCCTGAACACGCTCTGCGTCCAGCACACCGGCCTGGGTCAGACGATCAGCGTACAGCTCACGGGTGGTGCGCTGCTTGGTGATCTGCTGATACATCAGAGGCTGGGTGCCGCTTGGCTCGTCGGCCTCGTTGTGGCCGCGACGACGGTAGCAGACCAGGTCGATCACCACGTCACGCTTGAACTGCATGCGGTAGTCGATGGCCAGCTGGGTCACGAACAATACGGCTTCCGGATCATCACCATTCACATGGAGGATCGGCGCCTGGATCATTTTCGCAACGTCGGTCGCGTACTCGGTGGAACGCGAGTCCAGCGGGTTGCTGATGGTGAAACCGACCTGGTTGTTGATCACGATGTGCACGGTACCGCCGGTCTTGAAACCGCGGGTCTGCGACATCTGGAAGGTTTCCATCACCACGCCTTGACCGGCGAATGCCGCGTCACCGTGGATGGAGATCGGCAGAACCTTCTCACCGGTAGGGTCGTTGCGACGATCCTGACGGGCGCGAACCGAACCCTCGACCACCGGGGAAACGATTTCCAGGTGGGACGGGTTGAACGCCATGGCCAGGTGAACTTCACCGCCGGTGGTCATTACGTTGGACGAGAAGCCCTGGTGGTATTTAACGTCACCGGAACCCAGCTCGACCTTCTTCTTGCCTTCGAACTCGTCGAACAGCTCGCGCGGGTTCTTGCCGAAGGTGTTGACCAGTACGTTCAGACGGCCACGGTGGGCCATGCCGATGACGACTTCCTTGGTGCCGTAGGAACCGGAACGCTGGATCAGTTCGTCGAGCATCGGAATCAGGCTTTCGCCGCCTTCCAGACCGAAACGCTTGGTGCCCGGGTATTTGGTGCCCAGGTATTTTTCCAGGCCTTCACCGGCAGTCACGCGCTCGAGCAGGTGGCTCTTGATGTCCGCGGAATATTCCGGACGGCCACGCACGCTTTCCAGACGCTGCTGGAACCACTGGCGCTGCTCGGAATCGGTGATGTGCGTAAATTCAGCGCCGATGGTGCGGCAATATGTCTGCTGCAACGCTTCGTGAATTTCGCGTAGGCTCGCTTCCTCTTTGCCGATGAACAGGTCGCCGGCACGGAAGGTCGTATCAAGATCGGCATTGGTCAAGCCGTAGTGATTGATCGACAGGTCTGCAGGTGCAGGACGCTGCCACAGCCCCAGCGGGTCAAGCTGGGCTGCCTGGTGGCCACGCATACGGTAGGCCTGGATCAATCGCAGCACTTCAACTTGCTTCTTCTCGTGCTCACTGCTCACGCTGCCGGCGGAAACCGGTTGGGCGCGGCGCTGGTTCTTTGCCAGCAGCACGAAATGATCGCGAATTGTGGAGTGCGAAACATCGGTGGCAGAGCTGCCGTCGGCAGGCAGCTTCTGAAAGTAGGTGCGCCACTCTTCTGGCACAGCGTTAGGGTCGTGCAGGTAGAGCTCGTAGAGCTCTTCCACATAGGCAGCGTTTCCACCTGAAAGGTAGGCGCTGTTCCACATGCGCTGCATCACGCTTTCTTGCATGCTTGGTCACCCTCGGTTAGGGGAACACCATCGGTGTCGACACCGAGCAAGCTTGCAGAAGTCCGAATGCAGCGACCAAAACAAGCCACTTAGGATCACACTGATAGTCCGGGTACCAGCCCGGATGCCCCTGCTTGTCTCATTTCTTCAAAATAAGAGCCGCAGCTTATGGCTGCTGCTCTGGTTATAGCCATGGCGCGGGTTGAAGCCCGCGCCTAAGCCCTCTGCGGGTACAGCGGTTACAGCAGCTGAATCACACGCCGCTCGAAAGCAGCATGTTACGGATGTGACCGATGGCCTTAGTCGGGTTCAGGCCTTTCGGACATACGTTGACGCAGTTCATGATGCCCCGGCAGCGGAAGACGCTGAACGGGTCATCGAGGGACGCCAGACGCTCGGACGTCTTGGTGTCACGGCTGTCTGCCAGGAAGCGGTACGCTTGCAGCAGGGCAGCTGGACCCAGGAACTTGTCCGGGTTCCACCAGAAGGACGGGCAAGAGGTCGAGCAGCAAGCGCACAGGATGCACTCGTACAGACCGTCGAGCTTTTCACGCTCTTCAGGGGACTGCAGACGCTCGATGGCCGGAGCCGGCGTGTCGTTCTGCAGGAATGGCTTAACCTTCTCGTATTGCTTGTAGAAGATGCTCATATCGACAACCAGGTCACGGATAACCGGCAAACCTGGCAGCGGACGAACGATCAGCTTGTTACCTTTTACGACAGCGGACAGCGGCGTGATGCACGCCAGGCCGTTCTTGCCGTTGATGTTCATGCCGTCGGAGCCGCAGACGCCTTCACGGCAGGAGCGACGATAGGAGAAACCCTCGTCCTGCTCTTTGATCAGGGCCAGCACGTCCAGCACCATCAGGTCTTTACCACCGGTATCGACCTGGAATTCCTGCATGAACGGCGCAGCGTCCTGATCAGGGTTGTAACGATAAACACTGACTTGCAACATGGCGGTCACCCTTAATAAGTCCGGACTTTAGGTTCGAAAGTCGGAACAGTCTTCGGCGAGAAGTTCACGGCACGCTTGGTGACGCGCTTGTCACCCGGGAAGTACAGGGTGTGGCACAGCCAGTTTTCGTCGTCACGGTCTTCGAAGTCTTCACGGGCGTGAGCGCCGCGGGACTCTTTACGTACTTCGGCAGCGATGGCGGTAGCTTCAGCCACTTCCAGCAGGTTTTGCAGTTCCAGCGCTTCGATACGTGCAGTGTTGAACGCCTGCGACTTGTCGTTGATCTTCACATTCGCGATGCGCTTGCGCAGATCAGCCAGCTGGGCAATACCTTTCTGCATGTATTCGCCGGTACGGAATACACCGAAGTAGTTCTGCATGCAGCTTTGCAGCTCGCGACGCAGGGTAGCGACGTCTTCGCCGTCGGTACGGTTGTTCAGGGCGTTCAGACGCGCCAGGGCAGCTTCGATGTCGGCTTCGGTAGCGTCGTCGTATTCGATGCCGTCGGTCAGCGCCTTCTCCAGGTGCAGGCCGGCAGCGCGGCCGAATACCACCAGGTCGAGCAGCGAGTTGCCGCCCAGACGGTTGGCACCGTGAACCGATACGCAAGCCACTTCACCTACCGCGAACAGACCAGGAATGATCTGATCCACGCCTTCGGCGTCCTGGGTGATCGCTTGGCCGTGAATGTTGGTGGCAACGCCGCCCATCATGTAGTGGCAAGTCGGAACAACCGGAACCGGAGCAACCACCGGGTCAACGTGCGCGAAAGTCTTCGACAGTTCGCAGATGCCTGGCAGACGGCTGTGCAGCACTTCCTCGCCCAGGTGGTCGAGCTTGAGCATCACGTGGTCGCCATTCGGACCGCAACCGTTGCCGGCGATGATCTCTTTAACCATCGAACGGGCAACAACGTCACGACCGGCAAGGTCTTTGGCGTTCGGAGCATAACGCTCCATGAAACGCTCGCCGTGCTTGTTGATCAGGTAACCACCTTCACCACGGCAACCTTCGGTCACCAGTACACCGGCGCCGGCGATACCGGTCGGGTGGAACTGCCACATTTCGATGTCTTGTACCGGCACGCCAGCACGCAGAGCCATGCCGACGCCGTCACCGGTGTTGATCAGGGCGTTGGTAGTGGACGCATAGATACGACCTGCACCGCCGGTAGCCAGTACGGTGGCTTTGGCGCGGATGTAGGTGGTTTCGCCGGTTTCGATGCAGATTGCAATCACACCGACGAATTCGCCTTCCTGGTTTTTCACCAGGTCGACAGCGTAGTACTCGTTCAGGAACGTGGTACCGGCTTTCAGGTTGCCCTGATAAAGGGTGTGCAGCAGTGCGTGACCGGTACGGTCGGAAGCGGCGCAAGTACGGGCAGCCTGCCCGCCTTTACCGTAATCCTTCGACTGACCGCCGAATGGGCGCTGGTAGATACGGCCTTGCTCGGTACGCGAGAACGGCAGACCCATGTGGTCCAGCTCGAAAACGGCAGCCGGGCCTTCCTGACACATGTATTCGATAGCGTCCTGGTCACCGATGTAGTCGGAACCCTTGACGGTATCGTACATGTGCCAGCGCCAGTCATCGTTCGGGTCGGCCGAAGCGATGGCGCAGGTGATGCCGCCCTGTGCGGACACAGTGTGCGAACGGGTCGGGAAAACCTTGGTGATCACGGCAGTCTTGTGACCGCCCTGTGCCAGTTGCAGCGCTGCGCGCATGCCCGCACCGCCGCCACCAATAATGATGGCGTCGAAAGAAATCGTTGGAATGTTAGCCATGAATCAGATACCCCAGAGAATCTGCACACCCCAGACGAAGTAAGCGAACATCGCGACGCCGCATACTGCCTGGAAAAGGAAACGTACTGCAGTCGCGGACTTGCCCAGCGCCATTGGCGTCAGGTAGTCGGTCGCGATGGTCCACATGCCGACCCAGGCGTGAGCGCCCAGGGCAACCAGTGCCAGCAGACTGAAGATACGCATTCCGTTGTGGGCGAACAGGCCGTGCCATTGGTCGTAGCCAATGCCCGGGTTCGCGACGAGGTAGCCGATCAGGAAGATGAAATAAGCCGCGAGAACGACCGCAGACACACGCTGTGCCATCCAGTCATAGAGGCCCGAACGCGAAAGGTTTGTAACGCTGGTTACCATATCCAAACTCCTGCCAGAACGATCAGCACCACGGAAACGGCGATGATCAGTTTCGAGCCCAGGCGGCCGCCTTCCAGCGTCTCACCGATGCCCATGTCCATGATCAAGTGGCGCACACCGGCAACCAGGTGATACAGAAGAGCGGACAGGAGGCCCCATGCTACGAACTTGGCCAGCGGACTGGTCAAGCATGCCTTCACCTCGACATAACCTTCCTCGGAACCCAGGGATTTGCCCAATGCATAAAGCATGATGCCAAGGCCCAGGAAGAGGATGATGCCGGAAACACGGTGAAGAAACGACGTAACGCCGGTGATGGGGAGTTTGATGGTCCTTAGGTCTAGGTTTACAGGTCGTTGGCTTTTCACGGCTTTTTTTTCACACTGAAGAGCCCCTAACAATCAGGGCAAAGTTGTTGGGGAGTGCACTGGTCAGGTAACCACCACCCAGGGATGCGACCCCCAATGAAAGCAAGCCCAAAAGCCCTTGGCGGTCGGTCGCCGAGTATAGACAGTTAGGCTACTAATGACAACGCAATCGCCTACCCCCAATAGCGGATTGCACAAGTCGTATAAAAGGCGTAAATGGCAGGCAATTTCGAGGAAAAAGTACGGTTAAAGCCTTCTGGAGCAAGACTTTAGGCAAATTGACATTCGAATTTATCTCACTATAGTGGTGCGGGCCCTGCGTGGGGGGTCTGTCTGATGATTTCAAGCATAAATAGGAGGCCACATGGCTGACAAAAAAGCGCAGTTGATCATCGAGGGCGCAGCCCCCGTCGAGCTGCCCATTTTAACCGGCACCGTTGGTCCCGATGTTATCGATGTTCGGGGCCTGACGGCCACGGGCCGCTTCACTTTCGACCCCGGTTTCATGTCGACCGCTTCCTGCGAATCGAAGATCACCTATATCGACGGCGACAACGGCATCCTGCTGCACCGCGGATACCCGATCGAACAGCTGGCTGAAAAGTCGGACTACCTGGAAACCTGCTACCTGCTGCTGAACGGCGAACTGCCGACTGCAGAGCAAAAGGCCCAGTTCGTCGGCACCGTGAAGAACCACACCATGGTTCACGAGCAGCTGAAAACCTTCTTCAACGGCTTCCGCCGTGACGCCCACCCGATGGCCGTCATGTGTGGTGTAGTCGGCGCCCTCTCGGCCTTCTACCACGACTCCCTCGACATCAATAACCCGCAGCATCGCGAAATCTCCGCGATCCGCCTGGTTGCCAAGATGCCGACCCTGGCCGCGATGGTTTACAAGTACTCCATGGGCCAACCCATGATGTACCCGCGCAACGACCTGTCGTACGCGGAAAACTTCCTGCACATGATGTTCAACACCCCGTGCGAGATCAAACCGATCAGCCCGGTACTCGCCAAGGCCATGGACCGGATCTTCATCCTCCACGCCGACCACGAGCAGAACGCTTCGACCTCCACCGTGCGTCTGGCAGGCTCTTCGGGTGCCAACCCGTTTGCCTGTATCGCCGCCGGCATCGCCGCACTGTGGGGCCCTGCCCACGGCGGTGCGAACGAAGCCGTGCTGACCATGCTCGATGAAATCGGCGATGTTTCGAACATCGACAAGTTCATCGCCAAGGCCAAGGACAAGAACGATCCGTTCAAGCTGATGGGCTTCGGTCACCGCGTCTACAAGAACCGCGACCCTCGCGCGACTGTCATGAAGCAGACCTGCGACGAAGTGTTGAAGGAACTGGGTATCCAGAACGATCCGCAACTCGAACTGGCCATGCGCCTGGAAGAGATCGCCCTGACCGATCCGTACTTCATCGAGCGCTCGCTGTACCCGAACGTCGACTTCTACTCGGGGATCATCCTCAAGGCGATCGGCATTCCGACCAGCATGTTCACTGTGATTTTCGCCCTGGCACGTACTGTCGGCTGGATTTCGCACTGGAAGGAAATGCTCTCCAGCCCGTACAAGATTGGCCGTCCGCGCCAGCTTTACACGGGTTATGAGTCGCGGGATATCACCAAATTGGAAGACCGCAAATAAGAGCTTTCTTGCGATAGCGTCTTAGCGTTGTACCGGGAACGGCCTCCATGAGAATGGGGGCCGTTTTTTTGTGGTTTTTTTATTGGGGGCAGATCCGTTGCTTCGGGTGCTGCCGCTGGCGGTTTCGCTCTTACAGCGAGTCACTTTTGACAAACGCCTCAAAAGTAACCAAAAAGTCTACGCCCCGGCGTACGGCACTTCGCTTAGGCTCAGTGTTCCCTCGCTACGGTGTCCATCAGGGGGCATCGCCTACGGTTTGCTTCGCTGCACCTCCTCTCGATGTATGCGGCTTCGCCGCACGGCGCTGCGCGCCTACCCCCTGATGGACACCTCCGCTCGGCCTGCCGAAGGGGCTGGAGATCAAAAGCCAGAGCAAAAGCCAGATCAAGAGCCCCCCTAGCCCTCTCCCGAAGGGAGAGGGAACTGATCGAGTGGTTTGGGAGAGGTTCGCCGACGTGCGATACCGCGTCGAACTCAGACTTTGAATAGCACAAAAATCGGCTCCCTCTCCTCGGGGAGAGGGCTGGGGTGAGGGGTGAATCCACCACAAAACAAAAGCCAAACACCCGCCCTTCACCACTCACCACGATGAGCGTTAGCTCGAGTACCGCTTTTGATCGCAGGGCCCGTCGGCAGGCTGAGTGGAGGGATTGATCCGGGGGTGGGAGCGCAGCGACCGTGCGGCGCAGCCGCATGCATCGAGAGGAGGTGCAGCGAAGCAAACCGTAGGCGATGCCCCCGGATCGATCCCGGAGCGAAGGAACCCCGAGCCTCAGCGAGGGGCCGTACGTCAGGGTTAGAGACTTTTTGGTTACTTTTGGGGCGTTTGCCAAAAGTGACCCGCCGTAAGGGCGGAACCCCAAGAAGCCGTTACCGCAGCAACGGATATACACACAAACCAAAACCACCCCAAAGAAAGCCCGATAACCGCCCACAAAAAAAACGCCCCAATCTCTCGACCAGGGCATTTTCCATTCAACTCAACCTACAAAGCCTCAGTGCGAAACCGCCCCACTAGCCCCCAACCCAGTCTGCGAACGCACAAACTGCGGGAAGAACGCCGCACGCTCGTTCTCAGCCGCCGCCGACTTGTCGGTAACCGAGAAGAACCAGATCCCGATAAACGCAATGATCATCGAGAACAACGCAGGATACTCGTAAGGGAAAATCGCCTTCTCATGATGCAGAATCTGCACCCAGATGGTCGGGCCAAGAATCATCAGCCCCACCGCACTCACCAGACCCAGCCAGCCGCCAATCATGGCGCCACGGGTGGTCAGCTTCTTCCAGTACATCGAAAGCAGCAACACCGGGAAGTTGCAGCTCGCCGCGATGGAGAACGCCAGGCCAACCATGAACGCAATGTTCTGGCTTTCGAACAGGATGCCCAGGCCGATGGCCAGAACGCCCAGTGCGATGGTGGTGATCTTCGAAACGCGGATTTCATCCTTCTCGTTGGCCTTGCCCTTCTTGATCACACTGGCGTACAGGTCGTGAGACACCGCCGAAGCACCGGCCAGGGTCAGGCCGGCCACTACCGCCAGAATGGTCGCGAACGCCACCGCCGAGATGAAGCCGAGGAACACGCTGCCGCCCACGGCGTTGGCCAGGTGCACCGCCGCCATGTTGTTGCCGCCGAGCAGAGCGCCCGCCGCATCTTTGAAGGCCGGGTTGGTGCTGACCAGCAGGATCGCGCCGAAGCCGATGATGAAGGTCAGGATGTAGAAGTAGCCAATGAAACCGGTCGCGTACAGCACGCTCTTACGGGCTTCTTTCGCGTCGCTAACGGTGAAGAAGCGCATCAGGATGTGCGGCAGGCCGGCGGTACCGAACATCAGCGCCAGACCCAGGGAGAACGCCGAGATCGGATCTTTTACCAGACCGCCCGGGCTCATGATCGCTTCGCCCTTGGCGTGAACCTTGATGGCTTCGGAGAACAGGGTGTTGAAGTCGAAGTTGACGTGCTTCATCACCATCAGTGCCATGAACGAGGCACCGGACAGCAACAGTACCGCCTTGATGATCTGCACCCAGGTGGTCGCCAGCATGCCGCCGAACAGCACGTACATGCACATCAGGATACCGACCAGAATCACCGCAACGTGGTAGTCGAGACCGAACAGCAGCTGGATCAGCTTGCCGGCGCCAACCATTTGCGCGATCAGGTAGAACGCCACCACCACCAGCGAACCGCAGGCAGAAAGGGTGCGGATCTGGGTTTGCCCGAGGCGGTAGGACGCCACGTCGGCAAAGGTGTATTTACCCAGGTTGCGCAGGCGCTCGGCGATCAGGAACAGAATGATCGGCCAGCCCACCAGGAAGCCGATCGAGTAGATCAGGCCGTCGTAGCCGGAGGTGAACACCAGCGCGGAAATACCCAGGAAGGACGCCGCCGACATGTAGTCACCGGCGATCGCCAGACCGTTCTGGAAACCGGTGATCTTGCCGCCCGCTGCATAGTAGTCGGCGGCCGAGTTGTTGCGCTTGGACGCCCAGTAAGTGATGCACAGGGTCGCGCCAACGAACGCCACGAACATGACGATCGCGGAAACGTTGAGTGGTTGTTTGTGGACTTCGCCGGTCAGGGCGTCAGCGGCCCAGACGGCCGGAGCAAATGCTGCGATGCTCAAAAGAGCCAGTAGACGCCGGATCATTGCTGAGCCTCCTTGAGAATCGCGTTGTTCAGGTCGTCGAACTCGCCATTGGCGCGGCGCACGTAAATGCCGGTCAGGATGAAGGCCGAGATAATCAGCCCGACACCGATCGGAATGCCCCAGGTGATGGACGATTCGGGACTGATTTTCGTGCCGAGCACTTGCGGCCCGTACGCGATCAGAAGGATGAAGCCGGAGTAGAGCCCGAGCATGATCGCCGAGAGTATCCAGGCGAACCTTTCCCTTTTCTTGACCAGCTCCTTGAAGCGCGGGCTGTTCTGAATAGAGAGGTAAATGCTGTCGTTCATTGTTTTTATCCTCGCAGCACAGATTTTTATTTTTGGAACATATCCACTGTATGCGGCTGCGAGCCGGGTTCCAGACGACCTTAGTAGTAGAACGCCATGACGTTTTTGCCAATTTCCAGACAAGCCGAAAACGGCCAACGCTACTTATTAATAGTGGGCAAACAAAAAAGGCCGCCCGACTGTGATGTCGGGCGGCCCTGGGAAGCGCAGATTAGACGCTTCGGCTTAAATCACTTGGTCCAGTCGGCAACACGTTCCGGGTGCTTGGAAACCCAATCCTTGGCCGCTGCGTCAGGTTTTGCACCGTCCTGAATCGCCAGCATGACTTCGCCGATTTCGTCTTTCGAAGCCCATTGGAAGTTCTTCAGGAACTTGGCCACTTCCGGCGCCTTGGTCGCCAGCTCCTTGCTGCCGATGCTGTTCACGGTTTCAGCCGCGCCGTACACGCCTTTCGGGTCGTCGAGGAAGCGCAGTTTCCACTTGGCGAACATCCAGTGCGGCACCCAGCCGGTGACGGCGATGGATTCGTTTTTCTTCTCGGCGCGGGTCAGCTCGGCAATCATGCCGGCGCCGGAACTGGCCTTGAGTTGATAGCCGGTCAGGTCGTAATCCTTGATCGCCTGATCGGTCTTGAGCATCACGCCTGAACCGGCGTCGATGCCGACGATGCGTTTCTTGAAGGAGTCGTCGGTTTTCAGGTCTTCGATGGTCTTGGCCTTGACGTACTCCGGCACGATCAGACCGATTTTCGCGTCCTTGAAGTTCGGGCCGTAATCAACGACCTGATCCTTGTTCTTGGTCCAGTAGTCGCCGTGGGTCACGGGCAGCCAGGCCGAGAGCATGGCGTCGAGTTTGCCGGTGGCAACGCCCTGCCACATGATGCCGGTGGCGACGGCTTGCAGTTTCACGTCGTAGCCGAGTTTCTGCTTGATCACTTCGGCCGCCACGTGGGTGGTCGCGACGCTGTCGGACCAGCCGTCAACGTAACCGATGTTCAGGGTCTTGGTTTCAGCACTGGCGAGTGTGGAGCCCATCGCAAGCACCAGAGCGGCACCTGCGCCTAAAAGTCGTCGCATCTTCATCGTTACTTCCCCGAAATGCTGCGCCCGACGGATGCCGGGCATCGTCAACGTATTGTTATGGTGCACAGCGCCCCCATCACGCCTGACCGCAAACTCGTTAGTACATCAGCCGGATTATCAATAAGGGTACTGACGGTTTCGATCATCAACCTGACGCCCGATAAGACCTGCTCTGCCAGCGACCTCGAAGCAACGAGAAACGACATCAGAAAGCCATTAACTGCCTCCGGATATTTGGCGCCAGACAATCCGCCCGAACTTTGCATGTCAAAATCGTGCGGGCCACCAACCTGCTTATAAATGCAGGTAACATGCGTCGCTTTGCAGCCACTCGGCCTGACCATGTCCGCGACTTCCCGCTTCCCCTTTCTTCCTTATGTGTTCGCCTGCCTGCTCGGGCTGTTTGCCCTGTGCGGCTTCTGGTACGGCCTCGGCAAACCGGTGATCCTGCCGGACGTCGCCACCCCGACCCACAAACTGCAATGCGCCTCCTACACCCCGTTCGACAAAGACCAGTCGCCGTTCGACGTGCCGTTCAAACTGCGCCCGGAGCGCATGGACGCCGACCTCGCCCTGCTCGCCACCCGCTTCGAATGCATCCGCACCTACTCCATGACCGGCCTCGAAGCGCTGCCAGATCTGGCGCGCAAGCACGGCTTGAAGTTGATGATCGGCGCGTGGGTCAACAGCAATCCGGTGGACACCGAGAAAGAAGTCGATCTGCTGATCGCTTCGGCCAATGCCAACCCGGACGTGGTCAGCGCCGTAATCGTCGGCAACGAGGCCTTGCTGCGCAAAGAGGTCACCGCGACCCAGCTGGTGAAGCTGATCAACAAGGTCAAGAGCCACATCAAGCAGCCGGTGACCTACGCCGATGTCTGGGAGTTCTGGCTCAAGCACCCGGAAGTCGCGCCGGCGGTGGATTTCCTGACCATTCACTTGCTGCCGTACTGGGAAGACGATCCGTCGAACATCGACGCCGCGCTGCATCATGTGGCGGAAGTGCGTCAGGTGTTCGGCAACAAATTCGCGCCCAAGGACGTGATGATTGGCGAAACCGGCTGGCCGAGCGAAGGCCGCCAGCGTGAGACCGCGCTGCCGAGCCGGGTCAACGAGGCCAAGTTCATTCGTGGTTTTGTCACCCTCGCCGAGCAGGAAGGCTGGCGTTACAACCTGATCGAAGCGTTCGACCAGCCGTGGAAGCGCGGCAGCGAAGGCGCGGTCGGCGGTTACTGGGGGCTGTTCGATGCCGATCGCCAGGACAAGGGCGTGCTGGCCGGTCCGGTGTCGAACGTGCCGTACTGGTCGCAGTGGCTGGCCGTCGGCGGGCTGATTTTCCTCGGAACATTGCTGCTGGGCGGTTGGGTTCGTACGACGCGTTCGGCACTGATCCTGCCGCTGCTCGGCGCCCTCGCCGCCTGTTCGATCGGCGCCTGGGGTGATCTGGCACGGGTGACCACGCGGTTTGCCAGCGAATGGCTGTGGGTCGGGTTGCTGACGGCTCTGAATCTGTTGGTGCTGGCCCATGCCGCGCTGAGCTTGAGCGCCCGCAATGGCTGGCGTGAACGGGCGTTCAACGCTTTCGAGCGACGGGCCGGCTGGCTGGTCGCGGCAGCGGGTTTCGCCGCTGCGGTGATGATGCTCGAGTTGGTGTTCGATCCGCGCTATCGCAGTTTTCCGAGCGTGGCGTTCATCCTGCCGGCGCTGGTTTACCTGTGCCGCCCGGTGCCCGTGGCCCGGCGGGAGATCGCGCTGCTGACCTTCATCATCGGCGCCGGCATTGCGCCGCAGTTGTTCCGTGAAGGACTGCAGAATCAGCAGGCGTGGGGCTGGGCGCTGGTCAGCGTGCTGATGGTGGCTGCACTTTGGCGCTGCCTGCGGGTTCGCAAGGGCTGATTCACAGGGAATGCCCGCGATGACTGACGATCAGGCCTCGCGGGATTCCCGGACCAGTCGCAACCCGGCAATCACCACCGCAAACACCGCCAGTGTCGTGTTGTACAACGCCAGCGCCGGCAACCCGAACACCAGCGCCAGCACCGCCAGCCACCACCCTGCCCGTCCCGGCACGACAAAACCGATCACCGCAGCCGCGATCGCCGCCCAGCCCAGCATCTGGAAATGAATCATCAGGCCCAGGTTCGAGCGCACCGAACATTCCCAACGGCTCGCCTCATCCACGCAGATGCCCACCCACTGCGCGTCCTCCATGAAGCCATAACGCGCGCCATAACTGGCGGCCAGCCACAACGGCAACAGAACGAGCAACAGAATCACGGGCAAGCGGCGGGACATGGAACACTCCAATCGATGAAATCGGCGGCCAGCTTAATCTGCCGCCGCGCATACGCAAGGGCTAACAACTCTTAACTGGTCATTCATTCCGTGCAAAGTGTATCGTCCGGCTACTATTACTCCGAATTCCGTCAGTTTGGTGCCGTGGCATGGCACTTTGGCGCAAACCCGGTGGTCATAGCCTGCGAACCTCATTCGGCACCTTCCTCTAAGGGATCTAGTCATGCTCCGTTCCTTGCGCTTCGCCGCCCTGTTTGGCGGCCTTATTCTGAGTGCGTCCGCGCTGGCGGTGGATATCGACGCCGCCAGCTATGGCTATCCCCTGACCAACCCGTTCGAGGCGACCATCGCCACCACGCCGCCGGACTTGCGCCCTGAACTGCCACTGGACGACGACATCGATCAGACCGATCGCAGCGTCACTCTGCGCCCCGAGCGCGAATTCATCCTGCCGGACAATTTCTGGCCGGTGAAAAAACTCACTTACCGCATCGCCACCCAGGACAAGGCCGCGCCGCTGATCTTCCTGATCGCCGGCACCGGCGCGCGCTACGACAGCACGCTCAACGAATACCTGAAGAAGCTTTATTACAAGGCCGGCTACCACGTGGTGCAGCTGTCATCGCCGACCAGCTTCGACTTCATGAGCGCCGCCTCGCGCTTCGCCACCCCCGGTGTGACCAAGGAAGACGCCGAAGACATGTACCGGGTGATGCAGGCCGTGCGGGCGCAGAACCCGAAACTGCCGGTCACCGACTATTACCTCAGCGGTTACAGCCTCGGCGCACTGGACGCAGCGTTCGTTGCCCATCTGGATGAAACCCGTCGCAGCTTCAACTTCAAGAAAGTCCTGCTGCTCAATCCGCCGGTCAACCTCTACACCTCGATCACCAACCTCGACAAGCTGGTGCAGACCGAGGTCAAGGGCATCAACAACAGCACCACCTTCTATGAACTGGTGCTGAGCAAACTGACCCGCTACTTCCAGCAAAAAGGCTACATCGACCTCAACGATGCACTGCTCTACGACTTCCAGCAGTCCAAGCAGCACCTGAGCAACGAGCAGATGGCGATGCTGATCGGCACTTCGTTCCGCTTCTCGGCGGCGGATATCGCGTTCACTTCGGACCTGATCAACCGCCGCGGCCTGATCACCCCGCCGAAATTCCCGATCACCGAAGGCACCAGCCTCACACCGTTCCTCAAGCGTGCGCTGCAATGCGACTTCGACTGCTACCTCACCGAACAGGTGATCCCGATGTGGCGCGCCCGCACCGACGGCGGCAGCCTGCTGCAACTGATCGATCAGGTGAGCCTGTACGCATTGAAGGATTACCTGCACGACAGCCCGAAAATCGCCGTCATGCACAACGCCGACGACGTGATCCTCGGCCCGGGCGACCTCGGTTTCCTGCGCCGGACTTTCGGCGATCGCCTGACCGTTTACCCGCTGGGCGGCCATTGCGGCAACCTTAACTACCGCGTCAACAGCGACGCCATGCTGGAGTTCTTCCGTGGCTAAATATCTCCTGCTGATTGCAGCGCTCCTCAGTGCAGGTATGGCCCAGGCCGACAACAGCAAAGCCAATGCACCGGTGGTCATCGACAGCGACGGCTTCAAGGAGCCGCTGTCCAAACTCAAGTTCAACCCGGGGCTGGATCAGCGCGAATTCGAGCGCTCGACCCTCAGCGCGCTGAACGTCTATGACCCGCTGGAAGAGTGGAACCGCCGCGTCTACCACTTCAACTACCGCTTCGACCAATGGGTGTTCCTGCCGGTGGTCGATGGCTACCGCTACATCACCCCGAGCTTCGTGCGCACCGGCGTGAGCAACTTCTTCAACAACATTGGCGACGTACCGAACCTGGTCAACAGCCTGTTGCAGTTCAAGGGCAAGCGCTCGATGGAGACCACTGCGCGCCTGCTGCTCAACACCACCATCGGCATCGCCGGGCTCTGGGATCCGGCCACCGCCATGGGCCTGCCACGTCAGAACGAAGACTTCGGCCAGACCCTGGGCTTCTACGGCGTACCGGGCGGTGCTTACTTCGTGCTGCCGATTCTCGGCCCGTCGAACCTGCGCGACACCGCAGGCCTGGCTGTGGACTACACCGCCGAGTCCGCGATCAACTTCCTCAATGTCTCGGAAGTCAGCTCCAACCACCCGGAAGTGTGGGTACTGCGTGGCGTCGACAAGCGTTACCAGACCAGCTTCCGCTACGGTCAGCTGAACTCACCGTTCGAGTACGAAAAGGTGCGCTACGTCTACACCGAGTCGCGCAAGTTGCAGATCGCCGAGTAAAAACGCCGGCCACAAAAAAGGCCATTCGATGCGAGTCGAATGGCCTTTTTGTTTGCCTCAGGATTTAGCCTTTCAGGGCTTTCCAGACTTTGCCGATCACGGACACGCCCGCCAGCACCACCGCACCCGCGATGATCCCCGCCACGCCGTTCAACAGCATCGGCACCACAAACCCGGCGCCACCGGCCGCTGCGCCGACGCTTTCGATCCAGTGATGCACCACCGGTACGCCGTGGGTCAGGATGCCGCCACCGACCAGGAACATCGCTGCGGTGCCGATCACCGACAGGCTTTTCATCATGTACGGCGCCGCACGCAGGATGCCGTTGCCGATACTTTTGGCCATCTGCCCAGGCTTCTGAGTCAGCCACAGGCCGAGGTCATCGAGTTTGACGATGCCGGCCACCAGACCGTAAACGCCCACGGTCATGACAATGGCGATGCCCGACATCACGATCACTTGCTGAGTCAGCGAAGCATCGGCCACGGTGCCGAGGGTGATGGCGATGATTTCCGCAGAAAGGATGAAGTCGGTGCGGATCGCGCCTTTGATCTTGTCCTTCTCGTACGCCACCAGATCGGTTGCCGGATCAGCCACGGCTTCAACCAACTGGGCGTGCTCGGCTTCGTCTTCAGCCTTGCTGTGCAGGAACTTGTGCGCGAGTTTTTCGAAACCTTCGAAACACAGGTAGGCGCCACCGACCATCAACAGCGGCGTCACCAGCCACGGCACGAACGCACTGATCGCCAGCGCCGACGGCACCAGGATCAATTTGTTGACGAAAGAACCCTTGGCCACCGCCCAAACGACGGGAATTTCCCGCTCCGCACGTACGCCGGAGACCTGCTGGGCATTGAGCGCCAAGTCGTCGCCGAGCACACCGGCGGTCTTCTTGGCAGCCATTTTGGTCATCAACGCAACGTCGTCCAGAACGGTAGCGATGTCGTCGATCAGCACCAGCAAACTGCTTCCTGCCATGAATCTTGTTTCCTTATGTGAATAATGCCGCGCAGCATACCGCGACTGCAGGCCACACGGGGCATTGTTGAGCGCCGCGCGAGGCCGGTGCTACCATGCGCAACCGCCAGAACAGGCAAGGAACCACCGGGTTTATGAGCACAATCCGCGAGCGCAACAAAGAACTGATCCTGCGTGCAGCCAGTGAAGAGTTTGCCGACAAGGGCTTCGCTGCCACCAAAACCAGCGACATCGCCGCCAAGGCAGGACTGCCCAAGCCCAACGTCTATTACTACTTCAAGTCCAAGGAAAACCTCTACCGCGAGGTGCTGGAAAGTATCATCGTGCCGATCCTGCAGGCCTCGACTCCGTTCAACCCGGACGGCGTACCGAGCGAAGTGCTGAGCGGTTACATCCGCTCGAAGATCCGCATCTCCCGCGACCTGCCCTTCGCCTCCAAGGTGTTCGCCAGCGAAATCATGCACGGCGCCCCGCACCTGAGCGCCGACCTGGTCGAGCAGCTCAACGGCCAGGCCAAGCACAACATCGACTGCATCCAGACCTGGATCGACCGCGGCCAGATCGCCCCGATCGACCCCAACCACCTGATGTTCAGCATCTGGGCCGCAACCCAGACCTACGCCGACTTCGACTGGCAAATCTCCGCCGTCACCGGCAAGGACAAGCTCGACGAAGCCGACTATGAAGCGGCAGCACAAACCATCATCCGGTTGGTGCTCAAGGGCTGCGAGCCGGACTGAAGACTCCGGCGACCTCATCGCTAGCAGGCTAGCTCCCACTCTCCTGTATCCGCAAACTCTCCTGTGGGAGCTAGCCTGCTAGCGATGAAGGCGACTCGATTTTGGCTTGAGCCCAAATGGCATCCCACAACGGATAGTCAGACAGCTTTTCCACCAGTCCAGCCCGCAATGGGTTAGCCACGACATACCGTGCCATTTTCACCAAGTCATCTTCTCGGCGCAGAGCCTGGTCATAAAACCCCTTTTGCCAAAGATTGATTTTTCCGCCATTGGACTGGTTCACGGCTTTGGTACTGAATGATTTAGTTCGTTGCATCAATTCACCGAGCGATCCCCTCTTCAGTTCAACGAGCCAGTGAAAGTGATCGGGCATAACCACCCAAGCCAGAGAGTTCACATGACCCTGTTTCTGCGCGCAGACAAACTGATTGGCCACTAACCTGCCCAAAGCAAAATCTCTGAAAAACGGTTTTCTCTGGCAAGTATTGGAAGTGAGCAAATAAATGCGATCAGGTTCGGCATAGCGGCCGATCCTTAGGCGGTGTGAAGCGGGTGAATTGGACATTGATGAGCCTCCTCCATGATTGCAGTCATGAAAAAAGCTAGCCCTGAAAAGGCTGGGGTGCGGTTCAGATCCTTATCAGGTTGTGTCTGCCAGGCAGCCATCGCGAGCAGGCTCGCTCCCACAGGGGCTTTAAGGTGGCCACAGAAATGTGTCTACCTGTGACCACCTGTAGCAGTAAGCCTGCTCGCGATGGCGTCAGTTCAACCGCCGTAAATCACGCGGCCACCCCCGCATCCGCCCGCAGGTCCAGGGCCTCTACGGCCTTGATTGCCACCTGCTCATCGATGTCCGACAGATCGCCGCTGATGCCGATCGCACCCAGCACGTTCCCCGCCTGATCACGAATCAGCACACCACCCGGTGCCGGCACGACGCTGCCCTGCCCCATGCTGTTAAGTGCGGCGATGAACGCCGGGCGTTGTTGTGCGTCCAGCGCCAGCAGGCGTGAGCCCTTGCCCAGGGCGATGGCGCCCCAGGCTTTGCCGATGGCGATGTTCGGGCGCAGCAGACTGGCGCCGTCTTCGCGTTGCAGAGTGACCAGATGGCCACCGGTATCCAGTACTGCGATGGTCAGCGGCGCAGCTGAGATGGCCCGCCCTGCATTGATGGCTTCGTTGACCAGCTTGACTGCGACTTTCAAGGTTAAAGCGCTCATGGTGCCGTCCTCATTTTGTTATTGGGAAAGTCGTTGGGCTGCGCTTTTCTGCCGCAGCCCGATGCAACAAATAGAACACAATGAATTATTTTTTTGTATACAATAATTCTCGAAAAGCGCCTCATGCGACGAAAAGCCACAGCAGAACAGGCTTCCGACGAATGAAACAGGCGCTTGAGAAAATGGATTGACCTGCGCCGTCCGCCGTGAATACACTCTGCGCAAAGCCACTTGTATACAATTACAAAACGTAAAGAGGCACAAAACCATGAGCAAAATGAGAGCAATCGAAGCCGCCGTTCTGGTGATGCGCCGTGAAGGGGTTGATACCGCTTTTGGCATTCCAGGCGCTGCAATCAACCCGCTGTACTCCGCCCTGCAGAAAGTCGGTGGCATCGATCACGTCCTTGCTCGCCACGTTGAAGGCGCCTCGCACATGGCCGAGGGCTACACCCGCACCAAGGCCGGCAACATCGGCGTGTGCATCGGTACTTCCGGCCCGGCCGGTACCGACATGGTCACCGGTCTGTACAGCGCCTCCGCGGACTCGATCCCGATCCTCTGCATCACCGGCCAAGCACCCCGCGCCCGTATGCACAAGGAAGACTTCCAGGCCGTCGACATCACCAGCATCGTCAAGCCGGTGACCAAGTGGGCGACCACCGTTCTGGAGCCGGGCCAGGTGCCTTACGCCTTCCAGAAAGCCTTCTACGAAATGCGCTCCGGCCGTCCAGGCCCGGTGCTGATCGACCTGCCGTTCGACGTGCAGATGGCTGAAATCGAATTCGACATCGACGCTTACCAGCCACTGCCGCTGGCCAAGCCGAGCGCCACCCGCGTGCAAGTTGAAAAAGCGCTGGCCCTGCTCGATCAGGCCGAGCGTCCATTGCTGGTGGCCGGCGGCGGCATCATCAACGCCGATGCCAGCGATCTGCTGGTTGAGTTCGCCGAGCTGACCGGCATTCCGGTCATCCCGACCCTGATGGGCTGGGGCACCATTCCTGACGATCACCCGCTGATGGTCGGCATGGTTGGTCTGCAGACTTCGCACCGTTACGGCAACGCCACGATGCTGAAATCCGACGTGGTACTGGGCGTCGGCAACCGCTGGGCGAACCGCCACACCGGCTCGGTCGACGTTTACACCGAAGGCCGCAAGTTCATTCACGTCGACATCGAACCGACCCAGATCGGCCGCGTGTTCACCCCGGACCTGGGCATCGTTTCCGACGCCGCTGCCGCGCTGACCGTGTTCATCGAAGTCGCCCGTGAATGGCAAGCCGCCGGCAAGCTGAAAAACCGCTCTGCCTGGCTGCAGGATTGCCAGCAGCGCAAGGCCAGCCTGCATCGCAAGACCCACTTCGACAACGTACCGGTCAAGCCGCAGCGCGTTTACGAGGAAATGAACCAGGTGTTCGGCAAGGACACCTGCTACGTCAGCACCATTGGTCTGTCGCAGATTGCCGGCGCGCAGTTCCTGCACGTCTACAAGCCGCGTCACTGGATCAACTGCGGCCAGGCAGGCCCGTTGGGCTGGACCATTCCGGCAGCGCTGGGCGTGGTGAAGGCCGATCCGAACCGTAAAGTCGTGGCCCTGTCGGGGGACTATGACTTCCAGTTCATGATCGAAGAACTGGCGGTCGGCGCTCAGTTCAAACTGCCGTACATCCACGTCGTGGTGAACAACTCGTACCTGGGGCTGATCCGTCAGGCCCAACGCGGGTTCGATATGGACTACTGCGTGCAGCTGTCCTTCGATAACCTGAACGCGCCGGAACTCAACGGTTATGGTGTCGACCACGTCGCAGTCGCCGAAGGCCTGGGCTGTAAAGCGCTGCGTGTGTTCGAACCGGCTGACATCGCCCCTGCCCTGCGCAAGGCCGAACAGCTGATCGAAGAGTTCAAGGTGCCGGTGATCGTCGAGATCATTCTGGAGCGTGTGACCAACATCTCCATGGGGACCGAGATCAACGCCGTCAACGAATTCGAAGACCTGGCGCTGGTCGGCAACGATGCGCCTACGGCGATTTCGTTGCTCGATTGATTGCTATTGCTTGATCGTTCCCACGCTCTGCGTGGGAACGCAGCCGGGGACGCTCTGCGTCCCAAAGCGGACGCAGAGCGTCCATAGAGGCATTCCCACGCAGAGCGTGGGAACGAGAATCTAGAACGGGAGACCACCATGCCGCGTTTCGCAGCCAACCTGTCCATGCTGTTCACCGAACAGGATTTCCTTGCCCGTTTCGACGCCGCCGCCAAGGCTGGCTTCAGCGGTGTCGAGTACCTGTTCCCGTACGATTTCAGCTCCGCCGAAATCAAGGCCAAACTCGACGCCAACGGTCTGACCCAAGTGCTGTTCAACCTGCCGGCCGGCGACTGGGCCAAGGGCGAGCGCGGTATCGCGTGCCTGCCGGACCGGGTCGAAGAGTTCCGTGCCGGGGTCGATCTGGCCATCGCTTACGCACAGGTTCTGGGCAACACCCAGGTCAACTGCCTGGCCGGCATCCGTCCGCAGGGCGTGGACGATGCCACCGTTGAAAAGACCTTCGTCGCCAACCTCAAGTACGCCGCCGACAAGCTGCAAGCCGTCGGCATCAAACTGGTGATGGAAGCGATCAACACCCGCGACATCCCGGGTTTCTACCTGAACAACACGGCGCAAGCCCTGTCGATTCGCGAACAGGTGGGCAGCGCCAATCTGTTCCTGCAATACGACATCTATCACATGCAAATCATGGAAGGCGATCTGGCCCGTACCCTGCAATCGCACCTGGCCGAGATCAACCATGTGCAACTGGCCGACAACCCGGGCCGCAACGAGCCGGGCACTGGCGAGATCAACTACCGCTTCCTGTTCGAACACCTCGATCGCATCGGTTATCAGGGTTGGGTCGGCTGCGAGTACAAACCGCTGACCACCACTGAAGCAGGCCTCGGCTGGCTGAAGACCCACAACGCGATTTAAGAACAATGCAAAAAACCCTGTGGGAGCGAGCCTGCTCGCGATGAGATCTCCTCGGTACAACTGATGTACCGCAGCGCCTGAATCGCGAGCAGGCTCGCTCCCACAACAGCCCCTTATTTGCTTGAGCAAGACAAAAACAAGAGGATTTTCTCATGGCTAAAATCGGATTCATCGGCACCGGCATCATGGGCCACCCAATGGCGGCGAACCTGCAGAAAGCCGGTCACAGCCTGTTCCTGTCGGCGCACCACGACGCCGCCCCTGCCGACCTGGTCGCCGCTGGCGCCGTCGCTCTGGCCAACCCACGCGAAGTGGCCCAGGAAGCCGAATTCATCATCGTCATGGTGCCGGATACCCCGCAGGTCGATGACGTGCTGTTCCGCGCCGACGGCGTCGCGGCCGGCATCGGCAAAGGCAAGGTCGTGATCGACATGAGCTCGATCTCGCCGACCGCCACCAAGGCCTTCGCCGCGAAGATCAACGAGAAAGGCGCGCAGTACCTCGACGCCCCGGTGTCCGGTGGTGAAGTCGGTGCCAAGGCCGCGACCCTGAGCATCATGGTCGGTGGCGACGCCGATGCCTTCGAACGCGCACTGCCGCTGTTCCAGGCCATGGGCAAGAACATCACCCTGGTCGGCGGCAATGGCGACGGTCAGACCGCCAAGGTGGCGAACCAGATCATCGTTGCGTTGAACATCCAGGCCGTGGCCGAAGCCCTGCTGTTCGCTTCGAAAAACGGTGCCGATCCGGCCAAGGTGCGTGAAGCGCTGATGGGCGGTTTCGCCTCCTCGAAGATCCTCGAAGTGCACGGCGAGCGCATGATCAAGGGCACCTTCGATCCGGGCTTCCGCATCAGCCTGCACCAGAAGGACCTGAACCTGGCCCTGCAAGGCGCCAAGGAGCTGAACATCAACCTGCCGAACACCGCCAACGCCCAGCAAGTGTTCAGCACCTGCGCGGCCATCGGTGGCAGCAACTGGGACCACTCGGCACTGATCAAGGGCCTGGAACACATGGCCAACTTCTCGATTCGCGACAAGAAGTAAGCCCTGCCCCAACCTGCATCAAACCTGTGGGAGCCAGCCTGCTGGCGATGGAATCGACGCGGAGTGTCTGCCAGACCTCAGCGCCTGAATCGCTAGCAGGCTAGCTCCCACAGGGTTCCGAGTTGCCCTTTCGAATAACAAGAATTCCGGGAGCCCGCCATGTCGGTCGATCCGCAACAACTGCTGCGCGAGCTGTTTGCCACAGCCATCGACGCGGCCCATCCGAACCAGGTCCTCGAAGCTCATCTGCCGGCTGATCGCACAGGTCGCGTGATCGTCATCGGCGCCGGCAAGGCTGCCGCTGCCATGGCGCAAGTGGTCGAGCGCTGCTGGGAAGGTGAAGTCTCGGGCCTTGTGGTGACCCGCTACGGTCACGGCGCCCCGTGCGAAAAAATCGAAGTGGTCGAAGCCGCGCACCCGGTGCCGGACGCTGCCGGTCTGGCCGTTGCCAAGCGTGTGCTGGAACTGGTCAGCAACCTGACCGAAGACGACCGCGTGATCTTCCTGTTGTCCGGTGGTGGCTCTGCCCTGCTGGCGCTGCCGGCCGAAGGCATCACCCTGGCCGACAAGCAGTCGATCAACAAAGCCCTGCTCAAATCCGGCGCGACCATCGGCGAGATGAACTGCGTGCGCAAGCACCTCTCGGCGATCAAGGGCGGACGCCTGGGCAAAGCCTGCTGGCCAGCGACTGTTTATACCTACGCGATTTCCGATGTGCCGGGCGACCTCGCCACGGTCATCGCTTCCGGCCCGACCGTGGCCGACCCGAGCACCAGTGCCGAAGCGCTGGCCATCATCAAGCGCTACGGCATCGAGATTCCGGCGTCGGTTCGCACCTGGCTGCAAAGCCCGGAATCGGAAACCGTCAAACCCGGTGATCCGAGCCTCGCCCGCAGTCACTTCCAGTTGATCGCCCGCCCTCAGCAATCGCTGGATGCCGCAGCGGTGAAATGCCGTCAGGCCGGTTTCAGCACGCTGATCCTCGGCGACCTGGAAGGCGAATCCCGCGAAGTGGCGAAAGTCCACGCCGGCATCGCGCGCCAGATCATCCATCACGGCCAGCCACTGGCGGCGCCGTGCGTGATTCTCTCCGGCGGCGAAACCACGGTGACCGTGCGCGGCAATGGCCGTGGCGGACGCAACGCCGAATTCCTCCTCAGCCTCACCGACAGCCTGAAGGGCCAGCCCGGCGTTTATGCGCTGGCCGGTGACACCGACGGCATCGACGGCTCGGAAGACAACGCCGGCGCAATCATGACCCCGGACAGCTACGCCCGCGCCGCCGCCCTGGGTCTGAGCGCCAGCGATGAGCTGGATAACAACAACGGCTATGGCTACTTCGAGGCGCTCGATGCGCTGATCGTCACCGAGCCGACCCGCACCAACGTCAACGACTTCCGCGCCATCCTGATCCTCGAGAGCTCTAAATCATGACGCCTGATAAAAAGGTCAAAATCCTCGCCACCCTCGGGCCTGCCGTCGACGGCATCGAAGACATCCGCGAGCTGGTCGAGGCCGGGGTCAATATCTTCCGCCTCAACTTCAGTCACGGCGATCACGCCGACCACGCCAAGCGCTATCAGTGGATCCGCGAAGTCGAGCGCCAGCTCAACTACCCGCTCGGGATCCTGATGGACCTGCAAGGGCCGAAACTGCGGGTCGGCAAGTTCGCGGACGGCAAGGTTCAGTTGCATCGCGGTCAGGCGTTCCGCCTCGATCTGGATGCAACACCGGGCGACGAACGCCGGGTGAACCTGCCACACCCGGAGATCATCGCGGCGCTGGAAGCCGGGATGGATCTGCTGCTCGATGACGGCAAACTGCGCCTGCGCGTCGTCACCAAATACACCGATGCGATCGACACCACCGTGCTCAATGGCGGTGAACTGTCGGACCGCAAAGGGGTGAACGTGCCGCAAGCGGTACTCGACCTGAGCCCGCTGACCACCAAGGATCGTCGCGACCTGAGCTTCGGTCTGGAGCTGGGTGTGGACTGGGTCGCGCTGTCGTTCGTGCAGCGTCCGCAAGACATCATCGAGGCCCGCGCGCTGATCGGCGACAAGGCGTTCCTGATGGCGAAAATCGAGAAGCCGTCGGCGGTCGAGCAACTGCGCGAGATCGCCGAACTGAGCGACGCGATCATGGTGGCTCGCGGTGACCTGGGCGTGGAAGTGCCGGCCGAGAGCGTGCCGCAAATCCAGAAGAACATCATCACCACTTGCCGCCAGCTCGGCAAACCGGTGGTGGTGGCGACGCAGATGCTCGAGTCGATGCGCTTCTCCCCGGCGCCCACCCGCGCCGAAGTCACCGACGTCGCCAACGCCGTGGCCGAAGGCGCCGATGCGGTGATGCTGTCGGCCGAAACCGCGTCCGGCGAGTACCCGCTGGAAGCCGTGCAGATGATGAGCAAGATCATCCGCCAGGTTGAGAACGGTCCGGACTACCAGACCCAGCTCGACGTCAGCCGGCCGAAAGCCGAAGCGACCGTGTCCGATGCGATCAGTTGCGCGATCCGCCGCATCAGCAACGTGCTGCCGGTGGCGGTGCTGGTCAATTACAGCGAGTCCGGTGCATCGAGTCTGCGTGCGGCGCGGGAGCGGCCAAAGGCACCGATCCTCAACCTGACGCCGAACCTGCAGACCGCCCGCCGGTTGAGCGTGGCGTGGGGCATTCACTCGGTGGTCAATGATCGCCTGCGTCAGGTGGACGAGGTGTGCTCGACCGCGCTGGAGATCGCTCAGGCTCAAGGAATGGCCGAGCGTGGCGATACGTTGCTGATCACCGCGGGTGTGCCGTTTGGCCAGCCGGGCTCGACCAATTCGCTGCGGATCGAAACATTGATTTAAGCAACACCTGAGTGGCGAGGGGGCGTGCTCCCATCGCTCGGCATGACGGTTTCCACAAGAGACACCGCATTCACCGGGCACGAGCTCCCTCGCCACCGCTTCAAGCAAGACCTTTTGATTTTCCTACTGCCCAGATTCTCCAGACATGCCTGCCAATCATTTCAACACCCACTGCCCTGACTGGGCCGAGGCTTTGCTCAACGGCTTCAGTCAAATCTTCCTCCAGCGCCATCCGCTGTGTGGACTCCTGTGCCTTCTGGCCATTTTATTCACCGCGCCGGTGCTGTTCGCCGGCGCGCTGCTGGGCGCGGTTGCCGGTTTGCTCACCGCGCAACGGCGCAACTACGCCAAGGCGGATCGCCAGGCCGGACTGTTCAGCTACAACGGCGTATTGGTCGGCCTGTTGCTGAGCCTGTATTTCCCCTGGTCGCCGATGCTGCCACCGCTGATTCTGGCCGCCGGCGGACTGAGCGCGATGATCACGCAGCAATGGCTCAAGCGCGCGCGCCTCACCGAGTACCTGCCCGCCTACACGGCGCCGTTCGTATTGTTGAGCTGGGTGTTCCTGTGTTTCGCAGAGCCTTCGACGCCGGCTCCGGCGCTTGAGCTGAGTACCGTGAACCTGCTCGGTGCCGCCCTGAAAGGCTTCGGTCAGGTGATGTTCCTCGGCCATCCGTTGGCCGGTGGATTGATCGCCGCTGGCTTGCTGATCGCCGATCGCCGGGCCTTTGCCTGGGCGCTGCTGGCTTCGGTAATCGGTCTGGGTTCCAGTCTGTTGCACCACGACAGCCAGGTCGCGCTGCTGGGGCTGGGCGGCTACAACGCCGTCCTCGCCGCCCTCGCCTTCAGTGCGCAGCGCCAGCAACCGTGGTTGCCGCTGTTCGGCATCGGCCTGGCGCTGCTGCTGACGCCGCTGTTCAGTGCCCTGGGTCTGGCGACCCTCACGGCACCTTTCATTCTTGCCTGCTGGCTGCTGCGTACCGGCATTCGCCTGATGCGCCAACCGGAGATCAACGTCGCGCCTTGCGCTAACGGGGAGAATCAACCTAGGCTGCGCTGATTGATGGCCATGGCGATATGCATGAACGGCAACAACACATGGCGTGATCGCCTGTACGTGATCATTTTCCAGACCGATACGGTGGCGGGCCGCCGTTTCGACAAGACCCTGCTGCTGATCATTCTCGCCAGTCTGGTGATCGTGATCCTCGACAGCATCGATGAAGTCCACCAGAACTACGCCAATGTGCTGGCGTACATCGAATGGGGCTTCACGATCATCTTCCTCGGCGAGTACCTGCTGCGCCTGTACTGCTCGCCCAAGCCTTTGCGCTACGCCTTCAGTTTCTATGGGCTGGTGGACTTGCTGGCGATCGTGCCGGGCATCCTCGCGCTGTATTACAGCGATGCCCAGTACCTGCTGATCATCCGGGTGATCCGGATGCTGCGGATCTTCCGCGTACTCAAACTCGGGCCGTACCTGAAACAGGCGCATTACCTGCTCGATGCCCTGCGCGGCAGCAAGCAGAAAATCCTCGTGTTCCTGCTCAGCGTCTGCACCCTGGTCACGGTGTTCGGCACCCTGATGTACGTGGTCGAAGGCCCGGAACATGGCTTCACCAGCATTCCCAAAGGCATCTATTGGGCTATCGTGACCCTGACCACCGTGGGTTACGGCGACATCGTGCCGAGGACCGTGCTGGGCCAGGTGATTTCGTCGCTGGTGATGATCACCGGTTACTCGATCATCGCCGTGCCGACCGGGATTTTCACCGCTGAACTGGCCACCGCCATGCGCGGCGGTCAGCTGCAACACGACTGCCCCGTGTGCAAGAAAAGCAGCCATGAACACGAGGCGTCGTTCTGCTCCCGTTGCGGCAATGCGCTGTTCAAGAAAATGGAATAAGCAAAGTTCTTTTTAATCTTTAAACGACTATGCGTGCCCCGCTATAGTCGCTGGCAAATGGCCTCATCTTTGTAAAAAAACACCCCCACAGAACAAGGAATGCGCAGTGAAAAAACTCTTTGGCGCCTCACTTCTCGCCGCTGGTCTTGCCTTCGGCAGCGTGGCTCAGGCCGCACCGACCCTGCTCAACGTTTCCTACGACGTGATGCGCGATTTCTACAAGGACTACAACGCTGCGTTCCAGAAACACTGGCAAGCCGAGCACAAGGAAGACATCACCGTACAGATGTCTTTCGGCGGTTCGAGCAAGCAAGCCCGTTCGGTCATCGATGGTCTGCCGGCTGACGTCATCACCATGAACATGGCCACCGACATCAACGCCCTGGCGGATAACGGCCAACTGGTGCCGAAGGACTGGGTCACCCGCCTGCCGAACAACAGTGCGCCATTCACCTCCGCGACTGTGTTCATCGTCCGCAAGGGCAACCCGAAAGCACTGAAAGACTGGCCGGACCTGCTCAAGGACGGCGTGCAAGTAATCGTGCCGAACCCGAAAACCTCGGGTAACGGCCGCTACACCTACCTGTCGGCCTGGGGCTACGTGCTGAAAAACGGTGGTGACGAGAACAAGGCGAAAGACTTCGTCGGCAAGCTGTTCAAGCAGGCACCGGTGCTGGATACCGGTGGCCGCGCCGCGACGACCACGTTCATGACCAACCAGATCGGCGACGTGCTGGTGACCTTCGAAAACGAAGCCGAAATGATCGCCCGCGAGTTCGGCCGCGACCAGTTCGAAGTCATCTACCCAAGCGTCTCCGCCGAAGCCGAGCCGCCGGTGTCGGTGGTCGACAAAGTGGTCGAGAAGAAAGGCTCCCGCGCCGCTGCCGAGGAATACCTGAAGTTCCTGTGGTCGCCGCAAGGTCAGGAAATCGCGGCCGCCAACTACCTGCGCCCACGTGACCCGGCGGTACTGGCCAAGTACACCGACCGCTTCCCGAAAGTCGACTTCCTGTCGGTCGAGAAGACCTTCGGCGACTGGCGCACCGTGCAGAAGACCCACTTCAACGATGGCGGGATCTTCGACCAGATCTACTCCGGCCAGTAAGGCTTGAGCTGAAATGAAAAAGGCGACCTGCAGAGGTCGCCTTTTTTGTGTGCGGCTACATGGGCGGCTTGACGCCATCCTTGCCCGCCGAGATCGATTGCGCGGTCAGCGTGCCGTCCACGCTCTGGGTCACGAAGGTAACGATCTTCACCCCGACTTTGAGCAGGCTGCGATCGCCCGGGGTCAGGTTGACGATCGGCACGTCCTCCGGCACCAGGATCTTCTGCTGGCCGCCCTTGTAGTTGACGGTCAGCACCCGGCCGTTGCTCACCACCAAATCGCCGACGCTGCCGTTGGTCATGCTGCTGCCCTTGGTCAGGTCGAACGGCCGATGGCCGTCGCCGCTGCCGGCCAGCTCCGGCGGGAAGACATGAACCTCCAGCGCCTTGAGCGTGCCATCCTCCTGGGGAATGGCGGCCGAACCGATGTAGCTCCCGGGCTTGATGTCTTCGATATTGGCCAGGGTAACCGCGCGGACCTTGGTATCCGGGGTCAACTGGATCACGACGTTTTCACCGCTGTTGACGTGAACCTTGAGCGAGTCGGGACTGACCCCGGTGATCTCGCCGCGAACACCCATGCGCATGCCGGGCGCTTCGGCGGCCTGTGCGGCAGTGGCGCCGAGCAGACTGATCAGGACAATGGTTGTGGTGTGGCGAAGCAACTGACGAAACATCGCAATCCTCCGTTGATGAACGCTGAAACCCGGTCACAACATAAGCACGCTATCGAACAAGATGTAAGTGAATGTATCATCGACGCTCAACGGTCGGACGCAAGGTTCGCCGATGAACAATGGATTGTTCGGCGCCACCTATTCCGCAACGGAATAACTGATATCGATCAGAAGCCTCTACTGCCGGCTCGGCCCGTCCCTTAGCCTCACCGCATTCCTTTTCGCTGGATCGAGAAACCCTATGACCGCCACAACTCACGCAATGACCCGAGGCATGGTGCTGCTGTTCGCTTTCTGCTGCGGCGCCATCGTTGCCAACATCTACTACGCCCAGCCGATCATCGGCCTGATCGCGCCGGACATTGGCCTGACCGACACCATGGCCAGTTTCATCGTGTCGCTGACCCAGATCGGCTATGCGCTGGGCCTGTTCTTCCTGGTGCCGCTGGCGGATCTGCTGGAAAACCGCCGCCTGATGATCATCACCACCGTAGTGGCGATTGCCAGCCTGCTCGGCGCGGCGTTTACCGATCAACCGAATGTGTTCCTGCTGATTTCGTTGCTGGTGGGCTTCAGCTCGGTGTCGGTGCAGGTACTGATTCCATTGGCGGCGCACCTGGCGCCAGAGGAATCCCGTGGCCGGGTGGTCGGCGGGATCATGGGCGGTTTGCTGCTGGGGATTCTGCTGGCACGTCCGGTGTCGAGCGTGGTCGCCGACCATCTCGGCTGGCGGGCGATGTTCATGATCGCCGCAGCCTTGATGGCAGCGATCAGCGTAGTGCTGGCGTTGACCGTGCCCAAACGCCAGCCGGATCACAGTGCCTCTTACGGCCAGTTGCTGGGTTCGTTGTGGACGCTGCTGCGCGAGCAACCGGTGCTGCGTCAACGGGCGTTTTACCAGGCCTGCATGTTCGCTACGTTCAGCCTGTTCTGGACCGCCGTGCCGCTGGAACTGGCGCGCAACCATGGCCTGTCCCAGAGTGAAATCGCGATCTTCGCCCTGGTCGGCGCCATCGGTGCCATCGCCGCGCCGATCAGTGGACGCCTGGCCGACGCCGGCCACACCCGCATCGCCTCGCTGCTGGCCATGCTGTTCGCCAGTCTGAGTTTCCTGCCGGCTTTCATCCACCCGGCATACAGCGTGATCGGCCTGGCCGTGACCGGCGTGGTGCTCGATTTCTGCGTGCAGATGAACATGGTGCTCGGCCAGCGCGCGGTCTACTCCCTCGATGCCAAAAGCCGCGGCCGCCTCAACGCGCTGTACATGACCAGCATCTTCGTCGGCGGCGCCTTCGGCTCGTCGGTGGCCAGTGCGGTGTACGAGCATGGCGGCTGGCTGTGGATCGTGATCGTTGGCAGTGCGTTCCCGCTGCTGGCGCTGGTGCGGTTCTTGAGTGCTTCGCAGAAGCCTGTTCTGGCAACGGCCTAGAATCTGAAAGCACTGTCGGATCACTGATCCGACAGTGCTCGAGGCTCAATGCCGGACCAGCTTTTCCATGGCGGCATCCGCCAGAAAAGAGGAACGGCTTTTGACGTTGTGCTCACGCACGTAGCGGTCGATCCGCTGGATGACATAGCCGGGCAACGTCACATTGACCTTTTCGGTCTTGCCCATGTACGGCGAGATGTCCAGCTCGAGCATGCCCCAACCCATGTCCGCGAACTCCGGGTTGTTGCGATGTGCAGCCGCAGAAGTCGGCATCGGAATCGAATCACCATCCGCCGCGATCTCCTGCAGCATGATGTGGGCAATCTCGACAGCCGCGTTGTAGGCATCCTCAAACGTATCCCCGGCCGTTATCGCGCCGGGAATATCGGGGATCTGAATCCCGATGGCGGTATTCTCGTCACCCCACTCGATGCAGATTGGGTATTGCATTGTGAAATTGCCTCGCCCATTAAAGTAACTCTAGAGATACCTTTAGTAGCCTGCGGAAGGTTGTGACACAACGTTGGTTGTTTTGCAGGATGTTTTGACTACCTGTCGGCGGTGTTTCCGACGGGTAGGCTGGCCAGTGTCAAGGCGCGGGCGTTCGTTGAATATGTGCAGGGGTTGTTGGCGAAAAAACCATAAAACTCCATACTCGTTTCGTTTATTGCGATTTTCGCTTATTTCGAATAACGTTCCGGCATTCCTCATTTCCTGAGCCGGACTCGCCATGTCGACCGTTATTCATCCCTCCATCAGCCTCCCCGTAGAACGCGAAGTAAAAGCCGCCATTGAAGGGCAGCGTGCCCTGGCGGCTTACCTCGCGACCCATTTCGAGACTCAGCACATCCAGATTTTCGACGAGCAGAACGAAGCTCATCGCGTCGAACTGCCCACCTCGGCCCTGCGCTTGCTGATCGACATTCTGGCGGAACTGGCAGCCGGCAACGCGGTGCAGGTCGTACCGGTGCATGCCGAATTGACGACCCAGGAAGCCGCCGACCTCCTCAACGTCTCACGTCCACACCTCATAAAACTGCTGGAAAGCGGCGAGTTGTCCTACCACAAAACAGGCAAGCACCGACGTGTGCGTTTTGCCGATCTGATGGAATATAAGACCCGGCGCACCACCGCCAGCGAGCAGGCAATGGCGCTTCTCGCAGAGCAAGCTCAGGCGTTAAGGACAGGATACGAGTGAGGCATTCCTCTTTCACCGCTTTATATGACGCATGCGTCTTGTACCCCGCCCCCTTGAGAGACTTCCTCATGTGGCTTGCGCTCTCAGGACGATTTCGGGCGCGATGGACCCAGGAGATTCACTGCGAATGGAAACGCAATCTGCTGAAGAACCGCCGTGACCTGACGATGGAACAGCTGGATCGTACGTCCGGCCTGATGGATCAAGCGATACCCGACGCCTGTGTCCATGACTATGAAGACCTGATTGCCGGACTCAGCTTGCCCGACTGCGATGATCGTCATGTTCTGGCAGCGGCCATCCGTTGCGGCGCAAGCGTGATAGTGACGTTCAATCAGAAAGACTTTCCCTGCAAAGCGCTGGAGCCTTTCGGCATCGAAGCGCAGCATCCGGACGAGTTCGTCGACAACCTCTTGGGGCTTGATCCGGCAGCAGTGGTTGCAGCGGCCCAAAAACAGCGTCGGCAGCTGAAAATGCCTGCCATGGACGTCGAACCCTTTCTTGATCTACTGCAACGACAAGGCCTGATTAAATCGGTCCGGGCACTCAGCGGCTATCACGCGATTCTTTGAAAGCTCATTACTCCACACAGCAAAACGGCGATCCAACGATCGCCGTTTTTCATTACTCCCCGAACTGCTTGCCCAGTCCCGCCGGTACGCCGTGGATGTTGGTTTCTTCCCACGGGCCGTTGGGGCTGATCGAGCGGCTCCAGCCGTTGTTCCAGCGGTAGTAGGTGCGCTGGCGGTAGAAGGTGTTGGTCTGGTCGTCGAGCACGTACACGCCCAGTTTCTGGTCCCAGTGGCTGTTGCCGCCCGGTGGCGGGGCGAAGCTGGCGGAGGTGCGCGGGACGGGTTTGGCGGGTTTGGCCGGGATGCCCGGTTTGCTTGGCGTCGGGGTGGTCGACGGGGTCGGGCTGGGTTGTGACGGCGGGATCGGCGGCAGCCGTGTGGTGGGCTCCGGTCGTTGCACCGCACATGCGCTCAAGCCCAGGGCCAGTGTGAGGACTGTGATTCGGGCGATGGCGTTCATGGCGGTGCTTTCCTGTTGGTTCCGGCTATTTGTCCGGGCTGTCGATGGTCAGTGTCTGCGGCGTGGTGGTGCTGCTGGCCAGAGGCCCGCTGCGACCGACCCACTCACCGGCGGTCGGTTGACCGGCACGGGAGATGCGCGCAACCAGTTGGACTTCGGGGAAGTTCGACAGTTTCAATTGCGGCATCATCGCGTCGGCATCGCCCAGTTCGACGGTCACCGGCAGATCGGCGACGGTCAGGCGCTTGGCTGCCAGCGGTGCCGGCGGGCCCGAGGTAGCGCGGGCAAAAATGAACACGCTGTCACCCGGTTGCACCTTGGCTCTGAGCTCGCTGGCCAGATCCACACGCACTTTCAACAACGCCGTCGCCTTCGCCGCCGGTGCCTGGGCGACCTTGCCGCCGCTGGCTTGCAGTTTCTCGGTGGCGCGGGTAATGCCGCCCTGCAGGGCCTCGCGGGATTTGTCCTGTGGCGGCAGTTGCGCCAGCAGACGGTTCCAGTAGTCGATGGCTTCCTGATAACGCTCGCCTTCGAACGCGGCGATGCCCAACAGGCCGAGGCTGGTGACTTCCTTCGGATCGGCTTTCAGTGCTTCATCGGTCAGGGCCTGAACCTTGTCCGACCATTTTTTGTTGTCGGCAAAGTACTGGGCCTGCGCCCACTGGCCGAGCAGTTCCGGCTGTCGACCGGCGAGATTGACGGCGCGCTCGAACATCTTCGCCGCGTCCGCCGGACGATCCTGGGCCATGTAGGTGCGGCCAAGGAAATACACGCCTTCAGCCGAATCCGGTTGCGCCGCGACTGCGCGCTCCAGACGCTGGGTCATCTCTTCCATCGACTGCGGCGCCTGGGCGAATTCCCGGGTCAGTTCGACCTTGTCGCTCGCGCCAAAATGCAAATACAGACCGAGGCCCAACACCGGCACCAGCACGGCTGCCAGCAGCGGCAACGGCTTGCCCAAACGCGAAACCCGCGCCGGTGCCACACCTTCGGTATCGGCCAACAATTCACGGGCCGCTTCGGCACGGCCGCTGTCCATTTGCGCAGCGTCGAGCACGCCTTCGGCCTGCTGCGATTGCAGTTCGGCGACGCGTTCCTGATACAGCGCGACGTTGAGAGCGGTTCGATCCTCTTCACGCTGGGCGCGACGCTCACGCAGGACGGGGATCAGCAGAAAACTCAGGGCGACCAGAAGCAACAGCCCTGCAGCAAGCCAGAAATCAATCATTCTTGGTTTTTATCCAACAGTTGGTCGAGGCGCTGACGTTCTTCAGGAGACAGCGTTTGCGGCGTCTCGGCGCGCTGCCCGCGACGGCGGCGGACGATCACCGCGATCACCACGAAGCCACCCAGCAACAGGCCGGCCGGGCCGAACCATAGCAAAGCGGTCTTGGCATTGAGCGCCGGTTTGTAGCGGACGAAATCACCGTAGCGGTCGACCATGAAGTCGATAATCTGCTGATTGTCCTTGCCCTCGCCGAGCATGCGGAAAATCTCTTTGCGCAGGTCGGCGGCAATCGGCGCGTTGGAGTCGGCAATGTCCTGGTTCTGGCACTTGGGGCAGCGCAGTTCCTTGGTCAGTTCGCGAAAACGTTCGCGATCGCCTTCTTTGGCGAACTCGTAAGTATCGATGGCGGCGTGGGCCACACCGGCCAGGCTCAAGCCCAGCACCATGGCAGCTAAAAAGCGCTTCATGGCTTGGCCTCGTCGACCAGCGCCTGATACTTGGCCGCCAGTTTTTCCCGCCAGACCTGCTCGTCGATCACCCCGACGTACTTGTCGCGGATGATGCCCTTGGCGTCGATGAAGAAGGTTTCCGGCGCGCCGTAGACACCGAGGTTCAGGCCCAGGGAGCCTTCGTCGTCGCGGATGTCGAGTTGATACGGATTGTGGAACTCGGCCAGCCACTTCAACGCATCGGCGTTGGTGTCCTTGTAGTTGATGCCGTAGATCACCACGCCGCGCTCGGCGAGTTTGTTCAGCACCGGGTGCTCGACCCGGCAGGAAATGCACCACGTGCCCCAGACGTTGACCAGTGCCGGTTTGCCGAGAATGTCAGCGCGGGTCAGGGTCTTGTCGCCCTGCACCGCCGGCAGCGAAAACTCCGGGAACGGCTTGTTGATCATCGCCGACGGCAGCTCCGCCGGATCCAGGTATAGACCGCGATAAAGGAATACGGCCACCAGCAGGAAAATCGCCAATGGCACCAGCATCAACCAACGTCTCATGCAGCGGCTCCTTCCATGCCCAGCGCTTCACGCACGCGGGCTTTGACCTTGACCCGATAACGCCGATCCAGCGCCGCCAGCAGACCACCGAAACCGGTCAGCAGACCGCCGAACCAGATCCAGCGCACGAACGGTTTGACGTGAACCCGCACCGCCCAGGCGCCATCGCCCAACGGTTCGCCCAAGGCGACGTAGAGGTCGCGGGTGAAACCGGCGTCGATCCCGGCCTCGGTCATCACCGAGTTCTGCACGGTGTACAGACGTTTTTCCGGGTGCAGCACGCTGACTTCCTGACCGTTGCGGATCACCCGAACGGTGCCCTTGTCGGAAGTGAAGTTCGGGCCTTCGAAATGCTTGGCGCCTTCGAACACGAACTGATAACCGGCCAGATCCATCGACTCGCCCGGTGCCAGACGCAGGTCGCGCTCGGCACTGTTCTGGCTCGACAACACCACGCCCAGCGCGCAGACGGCGATGCCCAGATGCGCGATCTGCATGCCCCAGTAACTGCGGGTCAGGGTCGGCAGGCCTTTGATCAGGCCTTTGTGACGAGTCTTGTCGAAGATGTCGCGCACACCGGCCAGCAACACCCAAGCCGCGAGCAGGAACGTCGCGATCACCGCCCAGTTGAAATCGCCGTAAGCGACGCCGGCCACCACCGCCAGCGCAACACTGCCCAGCAGCACCGGAGTGAGCATGCTGGCCAGCCATTTCACCGGGGTGTCTTTCCAGCGCACGATCACACCGACCGCCATCACCAGCATCAACAGCGCCATCAACGGAATGAACAGCGCGTTGAAGTACGGCGGGCCGACCGACAGCTTGGCGCCGCTGATCGCATCGAGAATCAACGGATACAGGGTGCCGAGCAGGATCATCGACGCGGCCACCACCAGCACCAGGTTGTTGCCCAGCAGCAGGGTTTCCCGTGACCACAGGTTGAAGCCGACCTGGCTCTTGACCACCGGGGCGCGCAAGGCAAACAGGGTCAGCGAACCACCGACCACAAAAAGCAGGAAAATCAGGATGAACACGCCGCGCTCAGGATCGGAGGCAAACGCGTGCACCGAGGTCAGCACGCCGGAACGCACAAGGAACGTGCCGAGCAGGCTCAGGGAGAACGCGGCAATCGCCAGCAACACCGTCCAGCTCTTGAACACGCCACGTTTCTCGGTGACCGCCAGCGAGTGAATCAGCGCCGTGCCCACCAGCCATGGCATGAACGAGGCGTTTTCCACCGGGTCCCAGAACCACCAGCCGCCCCAGCCGAGTTCGTAGTAAGCCCACCACGAACCGAGGGTGATACCGATGCCGAGGAAGGCCCACGCGACGATGGTCCACGGACGCGACCAGCGTGCCCACGCCGCATCGAGACGACCGCCGAGCAGTGCGGCGATGGCGAACGCGAAGGCCACGGAGAAACCGACGTAGCCCATGTAGAGCATCGGCGGATGCACGATCAGACCGATGTCCTGCAGCAACGGATTGAGGTCACGACCGTCGGCCGGGATCTGCGGCAGGATCCGCGAAAACGGGTTGGAGGTAAGAATCAGGAACAGCAGGAAACCGGTGCTGATCATGCCCATCACCGCCAGTACGCGAGCGAGCATCACTTGCGGCAGTTGCCGCGAGAACACCGACACCGCGAAGGTCCAGCCGCCGAGGATCAACGCCCACAGCAGCAGCGACCCTTCGTGGGCGCCCCACACCGCGCTGAACTTGTAGTACCACGGCAGCGCGCTGTTGGAGTTCATCGCGACGTAAGCCACGGAGAAATCGTCGGTCATGAAGGCGTAGGTCAGGCAACCGAAGGCGAACAGCAGAAATGCGAACTGCCCCCACGCCGCCGGCTGCGCCAGGCCCATCCACAGACGGTCGCCGCGCCAGGCACCGAGCAACGGCACCACGGCCTGCACCAGCGCGAAACACAGCGCCAGAATCATGGCCAGATGGCCGAGCTCGGGAATGAAAATGCTGGATGTCATCGATCAACCCTCCTTCGCAGGGGTTGGTGCGGATTGGCCGCTGTCCTTCAGGGCTTTGGTCACTTCCGGCGGCATGTATTTCTCGTCGTGTTTGGCCAGTACTTCATCGGCGACCACCACGCCATCGGCGTTGAGCTTGCCGAGCGCGACGATGCCCTGCCCTTCGCGGAACAAGTCCGGCAGGATCCCGCGATAGGTGATGGTCACGGATTTGTTGAAGTCGGTGACCACGAATTTGACGTCCAGCGAATCCGTCGAGCGCTGCAGCGAGCCCTTCTCGACCATGCCGCCGGCGCGGATGCGGGTGTCCTGCGGCGCTTCGCCGTTGGCGATCTGGGTCGGGGTGTAAAACAGGTTGATGTTCTGCTGCAGGGCGCTCAAAGCCAGGCCGACGGCAGCGCCGACCCCGACCAGAATTGCCAGGATGATGATCAGACGCTTTTTACGCAGCGGATTCACTTGCCGTTCTCCCGGCGCAGACGACGCGCCTCTTGTTGCAGATAACGCTTGCGGGCCGCGATCGGCGCCGCCACGTTGAGGACCAGTACCGCCAGACAGATGCCGTAGGCCGACCAGACATACAGGCCGTGATGGCCCATGGCGAGGAAGTCGCCGAATGACGCGAAACTCATCGAGCGGCCTCCAGGCTGTTCTGCACTTCTTCTTTCACCCAACTGGCGCGGGATTCGCGCTTGAGCACTTCAAGGCGCATGCGCAGCAACAGCACGGCGCCGAAGAAACAGTAGAAACCCAGCACCGTCAGCAGCAGCGGCAGCCACATCTCGACGGGCATCGCCGGTTTTTCGGTGAGGGTGAAGGTCGCGCCCTGGTGCAGGGTGTTCCACCACTCCACCGAGTATTTGATGATCGGGATGTTGATCACGCCGACGATGGCCAGCACCGCGCAGGCCTTGGCGGCGCTGTCGCGGTTGCTGATGGCGTTGCCCAGCGCGATCACGCCGAAGTACAGGAACAGCAGAATCAGCATCGAGGTCAGCCGCGCGTCCCAGACCCACCACGAACCCCAGGTCGGCTTGCCCCAGATCGCCCCGGTAACCAGCGCCACGGCGGTCATCCACGCGCCGATCGGTGCGGCACATTGCAGGGCGACGTCGGCCAGTTTCATCTTCCACACCAGCCCGACCACGCCGCACACCGCCAGCATCACGTAGATCGACTGAGCGAGCATCGCGGCGGGTACGTGGATATAGATGATGCGAAAGCTGTTGCCTTGCTGATAGTCCGGCGGCGCGAAGGCCAAGCCCCAGATGACGCCAACGGAGATCAGCAACAACGCTGCGATGCTCAACCACGGCAGCAACTTGCTGCTGATGCCGTAGAACCACTTGGGCGAGCCGAGCTTGTGAAACCAGGTCCAGTTCATACTGTTTCCATCACGGTGCCGCTCATCGGTGTGAGCAGTCTCAGGGTCTTTGCTGGTTAAATTTTAACCAGACCTCATTATTCGCCGACGCTGATCTTCAGGCCAGCAGCTATTGCAAAGGGTGTCAGGGTTATTGCCAGGGCGGTCAGGCTACCAAGCCACAACAGATAACCAATCGCCGGCATGCCCTGCAACGCCGCCTGCAAGGCGCCACTGCCCAGGATCAACACCGGGATGTACAACGGCAGAATCAGCAGCGCCAGCAACAGGCCACCGCGTTTCAGACCGACCGTCAGCGCCGCGCCCACCGCGCCGAGCAAGCTCAGCACCGGTGTTCCCAGCAGCAACGAAAGCAGCAATACCGGCAGACACGCAGCCGGCAACCCGAGCATCAGCGCCAGTAACGGCGAGAGCAAAACCAGTGCCAGCCCGGAAAAAAGCCAGTGTGCCAGCACCTTGGCCAATACCAGAAGTGGCAGGGGGTGCGGCGAAAGGACCCACTGTTCAAGGGAGCCATCTTCGAAATCACTGCGGAAAAGCCCGTCCAGCGAGAGCAGGACCGACAATAATGCCGCCACCCAGACTAACCCCGGGGACAAGTTTTGCAATACTTGAGTTTCCGGTCCGACGGCCAGCGGGAACAGCGCGATGACGATGGCGAAGAAAATCAGCGGATTGGCCAGCTCCGCCGGGCGGCGGAACAGCAGTCGGGATTCACGGGCAACCAGCAGGCCGAACACACTCATACCGCCCAATTCCCCAGATCGATGTCGCGATAACCGGCCGGCATCCGGCTCAGCGTATGGTGCGTGGTGAGCACCACCAGGCCGCCCCGTTCGCAGTGCCCGGCCAGGTGTTCTTCAAGCTGTGCCACGCCCTGCTTGTCCAGCGCAGTGAACGGTTCGTCGAGAATCCACAACGGCGGGCTGTCCAGATACAACCGCGCCAATGCCACGCGGCGCTGCTGGCCGGCGGACAGACTGTGGCAGGGAACATCCTCGAAACCGCGCAATCCAACCGCCGCCAGGGCCTGCCAGATCGCGTCGCGTTCGGCGGGTTGATGCAGGGCGCAGAGCCAGGCGAGGTTTTCTTCCGGCGTGAGCAGATCCTTGATCCCGGCGGCATGGCCGATCCACAGCAGGTTGCGCGCCAGCTCGCTGCGTTGCTCGCCCAGCGGCTTGCCGTTGAGCAGTACCTGACCGTCGGTCGGCTGCATCAGACCGGCCAGCAAACGCAGCAGGCTGGTCTTGCCGCTGCCGTTGGGGCCGCTGATCTGCACCATATCGCCACTGGCCAGTCTCAATTCGAGATTGTCGAAGAGCAGTCTGAGATCACGTTCACACGCGAGGGCAACGGTTTGCAGGACAGGACTGGTCAAGGGTTCACGGGCCTTATACGGTTCAAGTCGGCTCTGGCGCGGCCGTTAAAGAGTTGCAGCATAGATGCATTGACGGCTCGATCTAGAGAGCTGCGTCAAACAATTGCAATGTTTTCGCCACTCCTGGAACGACGGGCGGCATTATACATGTCGCCATCCTCTCTCCAGAGTGCATTTTCCTCAGGTTGTGTCCGCGTATGACAGGCGAAATGAACATCCTCCCGCTCCCGCCCACCACCCCGGCGACCGTTCGCCCGCAGGTGGGTGAGCTGCTGAAGTTGCTGACGCCGGTCGACGGGCTGATTGCCGCCGGCCAGAGTGCCAAGGCCGAGGTGTTGTCGCTCAAGCAGGCGGATCAGACCTTTCAGTTACTGCTCAAGGTGACGCTGGACAGCGGCCGTCAGACCACCGTGCAGGCGACCAGCAATCTGCCGCTGCCTCAAGGCACCAGCCTGGCGATCACCCAGCCGTCGGCGGGCAATCTGGCGATCACCGTGCAACAGGCCATCGCCAGCAGCGTCGCCACCCTCACCCGCATCGACACCGCGCAACTGCCGGTCGGCACGCTGCTGCAAGGCAAGGTGCTGACGGCTCAGGTCTTGCCGCAGGTACCGGGCCAACCGACGGTGTACCGCTCGATGGTCAGCCTGCTCAACACCGCACTGAGCGGCAGCACCCTGAGCATCGACAGCCCGCAACCGTTGCGTATCGGCACCTTGCTGTCGGCGCTGGTGCAGGACTCGCAGACCCTGAAGTTCCTGCCGCTGAGTAATCGCCAGGAACAACTGGCGGTCAGCCAGCAACTGGTCAGTCAGCAAAGCCGTCAGGGCTCGCTCGACGGCTTGCTGAAAATGCTCCAGAGCCTGCCCCCCGCCACCGATCAGACGTCCCAGGATTTGCGCGCCGCCGTGGACAAACTGCTCGCCAACCTGCCGGACGTGCAACAACTCAGCACTCCAAAAGGTCTGGCCCAGGCGCTGGCCAACAGCGGCGTGTTCCTCGAAACCAAACTGCTGACCGGGCAGACCCCGACGCTGGCCCCGGACATGAAAGCCGATCTGCTCAAGCTGATCGCCCAAATCACTCCCGGCCTGCCCGGCAACACCAACCTGAACGCAATTATCGCCGCCAACACGCTGGCCCAGGCATTGCCGAGCTTTGTGCGCAACGCCCTCGGCATGCTCGGTCAGGTCAGCGCGAAACCGGTGCCGAGCAGTTTCCCGCTGCCCGACCGGCTGCTGCAAAGTCTGGAAGGTGAAGGCGATCTGGAACATTTGCTGCGCCTCGCCGCAGCTGCCGTGTCGCGTCTGCAAAGTCATCAGCTGTCGAGTCTGGAACAGACCGGCGTGACCGACGACGGCCGCCTGCTCAGCACCTGGCAACTGGAAATCCCGATGCGCAATATGCAGGACATCGTGCCGTTGCAGGTCAAGTTCCAGCGCGAAGAAGCGCCGGAGAAACAGGAAGCGAACGAGCAGCGCCGCGATGAGCGCGAACCGAAACAACAACTGTGGCGCGTCGATCTGGCGTTCGACATGGAACCGCTGGGGCCGATGCAGATTCAGGCGCAATTGATCAGCGGCAGCCTGTCCAGCCAGTTGTGGGCCGAGCGGCCGTACACCGCGAGCCTGATCGAAAGCAACCTGACCGCACTGCGTCAGCGCCTGCTGGATTCCGGGCTGAACGTCGGCGACCTCGACTGCCACCTCGGCACCCCGCCGCAAGGCATCCAAACCCGCCTCGAACACCGCTGGGTCGACGAAACCGCATGAATGACACCACCGCTTCACGCCAGGCCATCGCCCTCAAATACGACGGCAGCCACGCCCCGACCCTCACCGCCAAGGGCGACGAAGAACTGGCCGAAGAAATCCTGCGGATCGCCCGCGACTGTGAGGTGCCGATCTACGAGAACGCCGAGCTGGTGAAGTTGCTGGCGCGGATGGAACTGGGCGACAGCATCCCCGAAGAGCTGTACCGCACGATCTCCGAGATCATCGCGTTTGCCTGGAACCTCAAGGGCAAGTTCCCGGCGGGACACAACCCGGATGCACCGATGGTCGAGAAGGACGTCACCGAACGCGGCGACGATTACTGAAGGCAAAAAAAAACGCAGTCATCGATGACTGCGTTTTTTTTCGCTGATTGTTCCCACGCTCTGCGTGGGAACACCCGCCCGTGACGCTCTGCGTCACCCATCACACGCGGAACGCGGAGCGTCCCAAGATGCATTCCCACGCAGACGGTTCGACGCCTCGACGTGGGAACGATCCCGGTGTGACAACTAGTTCTTGTGCAACTTGCGCATCAACTCCGCCTCAGCCTGGGTCAACCCGCAGGACTGGGTCAGCTCATCGACGCTCGCGCCCATCCCCACCAGTTTCGCCGCCTGGGCGAATGACAGGCTGGAAGGATCGCGCTGTTCGAGCTGGGCGAGTTTGTCCGGGATCGGACCGACCACCGAGCGCAGCTCGTGCAGGGCTTCGCCCATGCGCACGTTGCCGTTCTGGTAATCGTCGACACGCTTGGCCAGGTCCTTGATGCGCTGATCACGCAGCGCATCGCCCTGGGCCTGTTGCGCAGCGATTACGCGCTGCGCCTTGATGTACGCCAGAAACATCGCCAGCGTGCCTGCCCAGAACAGGAACAGGACAATGACCGCTACCTCGAGAATCAATCAGATGTTCTCCAGTTCCGACCATTCTTCTTCGCTCATCATCTTGTCCAGCTCGACCAGGATCAGCAACTCGTTGTTCTTGTTGCACACGCCCTGGATGAACTTGGCCGACTCTTCGTTACCGACGTTCGGTGCGGTCTCGATTTCCGACTGACGCAGATAAACCACTTCAGCCACGCTGTCGACCATGATGCCCACGACTTGCTTGTCGGCTTCGATGATGACGATACGGGTGTTGTCGCTGATCTCACCGCTCATCAGGCCGAAGCGCTGACGGGTATCGATCACGGTCACCACGTTGCCGCGCAGGTTGATGATGCCCAGCACGTAGCTTGGCGCACCCGGAACCGGAGCGATCTCGGTGTAGCGCAGGACTTCCTGAACGCGCATCACGTTGATGCCGTAGGTTTCGTTGTCCAGCTTGAAGGTCACCCATTGCAGGATCGGATCTTCGGAACCCTTTGCCGCCGTAGCCTTGTCGTTCATACCCTAGCCCCTCGAAATACCGCAATGGCGGTGTGTGTCTCGTGTGCCGGCGGTGAATGCCGGTACATGTCTGTTATGTAAGTGTTATGTCGGTTTGTGGTTCGGCTTACTGCCGGACATGTGCTTTGCCCCACCGCTGGCGATCAACTCGGCCAGAGCGGAAACATCAAGCAAGGCGCACATGTGTTCAATCACCGTGCCGGCGAGCCATGGCCGCTGCCCCCGGTGACTTCTCCATTTGATTTCATTCGGGTCCAGGCGCAACGAGCGACTGACCTGATGCACCGCCAGGCCCCACTCGTAACCCTGCACCGAAATCACGTATTGCAGGCCCTGACGGAAGTCATCGCGGTAGCGATCCGGCATGACCCAGCGTGCGGTGTCCAGCACCTTCAGGTTGCCGGCCTGGCTCGGCAGAATCCCGAGGAACCATTCCGGCTGACCGAACAGCGGCGTCAGCTCATGGCCGGCCAGCGAATAGATCGAGCCCAGGCACACCAGCGGCACCGCCAGCGTCAGCCCGGCCACGTCGAACAACAGGCATTCGAACGCTTCCGAAGCCCAGGCTGGACGGCCGTCGGTTTCCACCGGTGGCGGCGTGTTGCTGGGCGGCAGATGCACTTCGACCAGCGGAGCAACCAGGGTCGGTTCGACCGGAGCTGGCGCAGGTGCTTCAGGTTCTGGCTCTGGAACTACCGGAACCGGAGGCGTTTGCAGAAGTTGGGTTTGCAGCAGCGGTGCCAGGGTCGAGACCACGCGCACCGGCTCAGGCTCTTTGATAAACGTCGCAGGTGCCTTCGCTACCACAGCGGCAGGCGCTGCAACCGGGGCGACCGGCCGGGCGGCTTTTTGCGCATCCCGGGCCTGCTCTTCAAGCACGGCAGCCTGGAATTCATCGAGTGCCGCAGCGGTCTCGACCACCTCGACCGGAGCTACAATTTCCTGCTCGACCTCGTCCGTCACTTCCTGCAGCAAGCCGTCCAGATAGGACTGCAGCGCCAGTTGCGGCTTCGACGTCAGCTTGATCGGCCGATTCATGCTCAAGCCACCTGCGGAACGAGTTGCTGCGCCAGCAGATGCTTGAGCAGCGCGCGGTAAGCCAGCACGCCACGGCTCTTGCCGTCGAATTGCGAAGGGGTGACACCGGCACGACTGGCGTCGCGCAGACGGGTATCGACCGGGATGTAACCCTGCCAGATCTCGTCGGGGAATTTGTCGCGCAGCACGCGCAAGGTGCCCATCGACGCCTGAGTGCGGCGGTCGAACAGGGTCGGCACGATGCTGAACGGCAGCGCCTGTTTGCGCGAGCGGTTGATCATCGCGAGGGTGTTGACCATACGCTCCAGGCCTTTGACGGCCAGGTGCTCGGTCTGCACCGGGATCACCAGTTGTTGACTGGCTGCCAGGGCGTTGACCATCAGCACGCCGAGCAACGGCGGGCTGTCGATGATCGCGTAATCGAAGTCCTGCCACAGCTGCGCCAGACTCTTGGCGATCACCAGGCCCAGCCCACTTTGCCCCGGCGACTGGCGCTCGAGGGTGGCCAGCGCAGTGCTCGACGGCAACAGGGAAATGCGTTCGTCGCTGGTCGACAACAGCAGTTGGCCCGGCAGGCCTTGCGGCACGCTGCCCTTGTGCAGAAACAGGTCGTAGTTGCTGTGTTCCAGGCTGTCGGGGTCGTAACCGAAATAGCTGGTCATCGAGCCGTGCGGGTCGAGATCGACCACGACCACGCGCTTGCCCGCCTCTGCCAGCAAACCGGCTAAAGCGATGGAAGAAGTGGTTTTACCAACACCACCCTTTTGATTGGCGACTGCCCAGACTCTCATTCAGATCGTTCCTCCCGGCCGGGATACTCGGCCGAGACATGGTTCAGCGTATTAATGCGGGCGACGGAGAATTGACGGCACTCTCGCGTCCCGGCGTCTTGACCGGGGTCGGTGCAGTTTGTGTGCCAGCACGCTTCAACGCGGCATCCGGTTGCGCATGGGCGGTTCCGGTGCCGGTCAGGCTGCGGCGCACATCAAGATTGCGCGACACCACCAGCACCACACGACGGTTCTTCGCCCGACCTTCGGCGGTGGCGTTGTTGGCCACCGGCTGGAATTCGCCGTAGCCCACCGAAGCCATCCGGCCAGGGTTTACGCCCTGCATCGCCAGCATGCGCACGATGCTCGCCGAACGCGCCGAGGACAGCTCCCAGTTGGTCGGGTACTGCGCGGTGCGGATCGGTTGATCGTCGGTGAAGCCTTCGACGTGGATCGGGTTGTCGAACGGTTTGAGGATCGCTGCGACCTTGTCGATGATGTTGAACGCGATGTCGCTCGGCATCGCATCACCGCTGCCGAACAACAGGCTCGAGTTGAGTTCGATCTCGACCCACAGCTCGTTGCCGCGCACGGTCATCTGGTTCGAGGAGATCAGGTCGCCGAACGCGGCGCTGATGTCATCGGCGATGCTTTTCAGCGGATCGCTGGCCCCGGCGATGCCGGCGTCGACCTGTTCGGCGTCCTTGACCAGCGGCTTGGCCGGGGTCACGGTCTTCGGTCGTTCTTCACCGATCGGGATCGGCTTGAGCGCGCGGTCGGAGTCGGTGAAGACCCCGATCAGCGCTTCGGAGATGATCTTGTACTTGCCTTCGTTGATCGACGAGATGGAGTACATCACCACGAAAAAGGCAAAGAGCAAGGTAATGAAGTCGGCGTAGGAAACCAGCCAACGTTCATGGTTTACGTGCTCTTCATGCTGGCGACGACGTGCCATGAGGTTAGTCCCTTAATCCATGAAGCCCTGAAGCTTCAACTCGATGGAGCGTGGGTTTTCACCTTCAGCGATCGACAAAATACCTTCCAACAACATTTCGCGATAACGCGACTGTCGCAACGCGATTGACTTGAGCTTGGCTGCAACCGGCAACAGGATCAGGTTGGCACTGGCCACACCGTAGATGGTGGCGACGAACGCGACCGCAATACCGTTGCCCAGTTGCGACGGATCGGCCAGGTTGCCCATCACGTGGATCAGGCCCATCACCGCACCGATGATGCCGATGGTCGGCGCGTAGCCGCCCATGCTTTCAAACACTTTGGCGGCCTCGATGTCGCGGGCTTCCTGAGTGTAGAAATCCACTTCGAGGATGCTGCGGATCGCTTCCGGCTCGGCGCCGTCGACCAGCAGTTGCAGGCCCTTGCGCGAGTAGGCGTCAGGCTCGGCATCCGCCACGCCTTCCAGGCCCAGCAGGCCTTCCTTGCGGGCGGTGAGGCTCCAGTTGACCACGCGGTCGATGCCGCCGGCCAGGTCCACACGCGGCGGGAAAAAGATCCAGGCCAGAATCTGCATGGCGCGCTTGAACGCGCTCATCGGCGATTGCAGCAGCGCGGCACCGACGGTGCCACCGAGCACGATCAGCGCTGCCGGGCCGTTGGCCAGTGCGCCGAGGTGACCACCTTCCAGGTAGTTGCCGCCGATGATGGCGACGAACGCCATGATGATCCCGATAAGGCTTAGAACATCCATCAGACGCATGCCTCGACGATGTGCTTGCCGATATCGTCCAGGCTGTACACCGCGTCGGCGAGGTCAGCTTTGACGATGGCCATCGGCATGCCGTAGATCACACAACTGGCTTCGTCCTGAGCCCAGACCGTGCTGCCCCCCTGCTTGAGCAGGCGTGCACCTTCGCGGCCGTCGGCACCCATGCCGGTCAGTACCACCGCCAGAACTTTGTCACTGTAGGATTTGGCTGCAGAACCGAAGGTGATGTCCACGCACGGCTTGTAGTTCAGACGCTCGTCGCCCGGCAGGATTTTCACCGCGCCACGGCCGTCGATCATCATCTGCTTGCCACCCGGTGCCAGCAGCGCCAGGCCCGGACGCAGGATGTCGCCATCCTCGGCTTCCTTGACGCTGATGCGGCACAGCTTGTCCAGACGTTCGGCGAAAGCCTTGGTGAAGGCCGCCGGCATGTGCTGGATCAGCACGATCGGCGCCGGGAAGTTGGCCGGCAACTGGGTCAGAACCCGTTGCAGGGCAACCGGGCCACCAGTCGACGTACCAATCGCCACGAGCTTGTAGTTTTTGCGTTTCGGGGCCGGCGACGAAGCGCTGGCCGCTGGCGCGCGAGTCGGTGCAGGCGCAGGTGCCGGACGGGCCGGAGCGCTGTGACTGCCAAAGCTCGACGGCGCCGGCGCTGGGGTCGGCGCAGGTGCAGGTGCAGCGGCTGGTGCCGGTGCACTGTAGGCACTGAAACGACGGTTACTGCGCGAGATGCTGTGAACCTTCTCGCACAGCAGTTGCTTGACCTTCTCCGGATTGCGGGAGATGTCTTCGAAATTCTTCGGCAGGAAATCCACCGCGCCGGCATCCAGCGCATCCAGGGTGACCCGAGCGCCTTCGTGCGTCAGCGAGGAGAACATCAACACCGGTGTCGGGCAGCGCTGCATGATGTGCCGCACGGCCGTGATGCCATCCATCATCGGCATCTCGTAGTCCATGGTGATCACGTCCGGCTTGAGGGCCAGGGCCTGATCGATCGCCTCTTTACCGTTGGTTGCCGTGCCGACAACCTGGATGCTCGGATCCGCTGAAAGAATTTCCGAGACGCGGCGGCGGAAAAAACCCGAATCGTCCACCACCAGGACTTTGACTGCCATAAACACTCCATTAGGTGCGGCGGGACGTTGTCGCCCCGCCGCCCCGGATTCAAATACGCCGTGCGGCGTAACGCTTGAGCATGCTCGGAACATCGAGAATCAGTGCAATGCGGCCGTCACCGGTGATGGTGGCGCCGGACATGCCCGGAGTTCCCTGGAGCATCTTGCCCAATGGCTTGATGACCACTTCTTCCTGGCCGACCAGTTGATCGACGACGAAGCCGATCCGCTGGGTGCCCACCGAAAGGATCACCACATGGCCTTCGCGCTGCTCTTCGTGAGCGGCGGAGCTGACCAGCCAGCGCTTGAGGTAGAACAATGGCAGCGCCTTGTCCCGCACGATCACCACTTCCTGGCCGTCCACCACGTTGGTGGTCGACAGGTCGAGGTGGAAGATTTCGTTGACGTTCACCAGCGGGAACGCGAACGCCTGATTGCCGAGCATCACCATCAGGGTCGGCATGATCGCCAGCGTCAGCGGCACCTTGATGACGATCTTCGAGCCCTGGCCCTTGGTCGAGTAGATGTTGATCGAACCGTTGAGCTGGGAAATCTTGGTCTTCACCACGTCCATGCCGACACCGCGGCCGGACACGTCGGAAATCTCGGTCTTGGTCGAGAAACCCGGGGCGAAAATCAGGTTGTAGCACTCGGTGTCGCTCAGGCGATCGGCGGCATCCTTGTCCATCACACCGCGTTTCACGGCGATGGCGCGCAGGACGTTCGGGTCCATGCCTTTGCCGTCGTCGGAGATCGACAGCAGGATGTGGTCGCCTTCCTGCTCGGCCGCCAGAATCACCTTGCCGCCACGGGCCTTGCCCGACGCTTCGCGTTCTTCCGGCGACTCGATGCCGTGGTCGACCGCGTTGCGCACCAAGTGGACCAGCGGGTCGGCCAGTGCCTCGACGAGGTTCTTGTCGAGGTCGGTCTCTTCGCCCACCAGTTCCAGGTTGATCTCTTTCTTGAGCTGGCGTGCCAGGTCGCGAACCAGACGCGGGAAGCGGCCGAAGACTTTCTTGATCGGCTGCATCCGGGTCTTCATGACGGCGGTCTGCAAGTCGGCGGTGACCACGTCGAGGTTCGACACGGCCTTCTGCATCGACTCGTCGCCGCTGTTCAGGCCCAGGCGCACCAGACGGTTACGCACCAGCACCAGCTCGCCGACCATGTTCATGATTTCGTCGAGACGCGCTGTGTCCACACGCACGGTGGTCTCGGCTTCGCTCGCCGGTTTTTCCGGTGGCGGAGTCGCCGGAGCACGGGCCGGAGCCGGTGCAGCAGCGGCAGCCGGTTTGGCAGGTTCGGCTTTCGGCTCAGGCGCTTTTGCAGCAGGTTTTGCCGCAGCGGCCGGGGCCTTCGCAGCAGGCGCTGCAACCGCCGAAGCATTGCCGGCCGTCACGACGGCACCGGTGGCGACGTCAGTGAACTTGCCTTTGCCATGCAGATCGTCGAGCAGCGATTCGAACTCGTGATCGCTGATCAGATCGCTACCGGCCGCAGCCGCTGCCGGAGCAGCCGTCGCAGGAACCGAAGCAATTGCCGATTCCAGTGCATCGACGGCAAAGTTGCCCTTGCCGTGCAACTGATCGAGCAAGGCTTCGAATTCGTCGTCGGTGATGTCCGAGCTGTCGCCCGCCGCCGGAGCAGCCGGTGCAGCAGCGGCCGGAGCCACAGCGTCGGCCGCGAACTGGCCTTTGCCATGCAACTGGTCGAGCAGCGACTCGAACTCCGCGTCGGTGATTTCATCGCTGGCCGCTTCGGTGGAAGCAGGTGCAGCGGCAGCCGCCGGGGCTTCGGCTTCGGCCTTGACGGCGTTCAGCGAGTCCAGCAACTGTTCAAATTCGTTATCGGTGATGTCACCCGAATCGCCTTCGACGACCAGTTCTTCGATCATCTCGGCAACAGGCGAAGCCGGGGCTTCATCCGCCGATTGCGGTTCGGCCAGACGCGCCAGGGCGGCCAGCAGTTCCGGGGTGGCGGCGGTGATCGGGCTGCGATCGCGGACTTCGCTGAACATGCTGTTCACCGCGTCCAGCGCTTCGAGCACCACGTCCATCAGTTCTGCATCGACGCGTCGTTCACCCTTGCGCAGGATGTCGAACACGTTTTCGGCGATGTGACAGCACTCCACCAGCTCGTTGAGCTGAAGGAAGCCGGCGCCCCCTTTTACAGTGTGGAAACCGCGAAAAATTGCGTTGAGCAGATCTGCGTCATCCGGGCGGCTTTCCAGCTCGACCAGTTGTTCGGACAGTTGCTCAAGAATCTCGCCGGCCTCAACCAGGAAATCCTGAAGGATCTCTTCATCGGCGCCGAAGCTCATTAATGGGGTGCTCCTACAGGTCTAAAAACCCAAAAAAACTCAAAATCCAAGGCTGGATAGCAAATCGTCCACATCGTCCTGACCGGACACAACGTCTTCTCGTTTATCGGCATGAATCTGCGGACCTTCACCCTGCGAGAGATGTTTTTGTGGATCTTTTTCAGCAAGCATCGCCGCACGGTCATGTTCGATGCCCGCAAAGCGGTCCACCTGGCTGGCCATGAGCACGAGCTTGAGCAGGTTGCTTTCGACTTCGGTGACCAATTGGGTCACGCGCTTGATCACCTGACCGGTGAGGTCCTGGTAATCCTGGGCGAGCAGAATGTCGTTCAGATTGCTCGACACCGCGCGGTTGTCCGCGCTGCTGCGTGCCAGAAAACCGTCGACCCGGCGCGCCAGTTCACGGAACTCTTCAGCCCCGACCTCACGGCGCATGAAGCGGCTCCAATCGGCGCTCAAGGCCTGGGCTTCGTCAGCCAGGCCATTGACCACAGGGGTCGCGCTTTCCACCAGATCCATGGTGCGGTTGGCGGCAGCTTCGGTCAGTTTGACCACGTAGCCCAGGCGCTCGGTAGCGTCGGTGATTTGCGACACTTCCTCAGCCTGCGGCATGTGCGGATCGATCTGGAAATTGACGATCGCACTGTGCAGTTCACGCGTGAGCTTGCCCACTTCCTGGTACAGGCCACGGTCACGGGTCTGATTGAGCTCATGGATCAGTTGCACAGCGTCGCCGAACCTGCCCTTTTCAAGGCTTTCGACCAGTTCGACCGCGTGTTTTTTCAGGGTCGACTCGAAGTCGCCCTGTGAAGATTCTTTATGCTCCATAGCTCCCCCGCGCGTTCATCAGCCGATGCGTTCGAAAATCTTCTCGATTTTTTCTTTCAACGCCTGGGCCGTGAAAGGTTTGACCACGTAGCCGTTAACGCCGGCCTGGGCCGCTTCGATGATCTGCTCGCGCTTGGCTTCAGCGGTCACCATCAGCACTGGCAGGTGCTTGAGCTTTTCATCGGCACGGACGTGGCGCAGCAGGTCGATACCGGTCATGCCAGGCATGTTCCAGTCGGTCACCAGAAAGTCGATGCTGCCGCTGTTGAGCACCGGAATGGCAGTGGTGCCATCGTCGGCTTCAACGGTGTTGGTGAACCCGAGATCACGCAACAGGTTCTTGATGATCCGCCGCATCGTTGAGAAGTCATCAACGATGAGGATTTTCATGTCTTTGTTCAATTCGACCTCCAAGCAGTCTTAAACGCGCCCAGCACCTGGACGCGCCATTTCAATCAATCCGGCAAAACACTCGATGACTGTCTGGAGCACAACAGAGCAAGACCGGTGCCGTTCACCACCGCACCAGCCTCGTTCGCAGTGTCCCCACACTGCCTTCAGCGCGCTCGCCACTCCCCCAAACGCCCCCGCAAGCGGGCCGCGCACTGGCTGTGTAACTGGCTGACCCGCGATTCACTGACGCCAAGGACTTCACCGATCTCCTTGAGGTTCAGCTCTTCGTCGTAGTACAGCGCCAACACCAGTCGCTCACGCTCCGGCAAATTGGCAATCGCGTCCGCCAGCGCGGCCTGGAAACGTTCGTCTTCCAGATCGCGCGACGGCTCCAGATGAGCACTGGCGCCATCCTCGTGCAGCCCTTCGTGTTCGCCGTCCTGCAACAGGTCGTCGAAACTGAACAGCCGGCTGCCCAGGGTGTCGTTCAAAATCCCGTAGTAATCGTCGAGACTCAATTGGAGTTCGGCCGCAACTTCGTGATCTTTAGCGTCACGGCCGGTTTTAGCTTCAATCGAGCGAATCGCGTCGCTGACCATACGGGTATTGCGGTGAACCGAGCGTGGCGCCCAATCCCCCTTACGGACTTCATCGAGCATCGCACCGCGGATCCGGATGCCCGCGTACGTTTCAAAACTGGCGCCCTTGCTGGCGTCGTATTTGGTCGAGACTTCGAGCAGGCCGATCATCCCGGCCTGGATCAGGTCTTCAACCTGCACACTGGCCGGCAATCGCGCCAGCAAGTGGTAGGCGATGCGTTTGACCAGTGGCGCGTAACGCTCGATCAGCTCGTACTGCGCGTCACGCGCCGACTTTTTGTAAAGGTTCATACCGCTGGCGGTCATAGCACAGGTCCTGCCGTTTGCTGCACGAGGCGCTCGACGAAAAATTCGAGGTGGCCACGCGGGTTGGCGGGCAGCGGCCAGGTGTCGACCTTCTGTGCGATCGCCTTGAACGCCAGTGCGCACTTGGAACGCGGGAAGGCTTCATAGACCGCACGCTGCTTCTGCACCGCCTTGCGCACGCTTTCGTCGTAGGGCACCGCGCCGACGTATTGTAGGGCGACGTCGAGGAAGCGATCCGTGACCTTGGTCAACTTGGCGAACAGATTGCGACCTTCCTGCGGGCTCTGGGCCATGTTGGCCAGGACGCGGAAGCGGTTCATGCCGTAATCGCGGTTGAGCAGCTTGATCAGCGCGTAGGCGTCGGTGATCGAGGTCGGCTCGTCGCAGACCACCAGCAAGACTTCTTGCGCTGCGCGAACGAAACTGACTACCGAGTCACCAATACCCGCAGCGGTGTCGATCACCAGTACATCGAGATTGTCGCCGATGTCGCTGAACGCCTGAATCAGGCCGGCATGCTGGGCCGGGCTCAGGTGAACCATGCTCTGGGTGCCGGAAGCGGCCGGCACGATGCGGATCCCGCCGGGGCCTTGCAACAGCACGTCGCGCAGCTCGCAGCGGCCTTCGATCACGTCGGCCAGGGTGCGTTTGGGTGTGAGGCCCAGCAGAACGTCGACGTTCGCCAGCCCCAGGTCGGCGTCCAGCAGCATGACCCGACGGCCAAGCTCTGCCAGCGCCAGGGACAAGTTCACTGACACATTAGTCTTGCCGACGCCACCTTTGCCGCCGGTCACCGCGATCACCTGTACGGGATGCATGCTGCCCATGTTATTTCTTTACCTTGTCTTGCATAGACGGAGGCCACATTACTGGCTGCGCGTTCACAACCGGAACAATGCATGGCAGACCATCGATGTAGGTACAAAAACGGTTCATTACCTCAGCCAACCTGCTTGGTCGGACTGTGGTAGATATCAGCGAACATGTCAGCCATGGCTTCTTCGCTGGGTTCTTCCTGCATTTGCACACTGACGGCGCGGCTGACCAGTTGATGACGGCGCGGCAGATGCAGATCATCCGGAATACGCGGCCCATCGGTCAGGTAGGCGACCGGTAGTTCGTGACTGATCGCCAGGCTCAGCACTTCGCCAAGGCTTGCCGTCTCATCCAGTTTAGTCAGGATGCACCCGGCCAGCCCGCAACGCTTGTAACTGTGATAAGCGGCGGTTAGAACCTGTTTCTGGCTGGTGGTTGCCAGCACCAGATAATTTTTTGAGCGAATGCCACGACCGGCCAGACTTTCCAGCTGCATGCGCAAGGCCGGATCGCTGGCTTGCAGGCCGGCGGTATCGATCAGCACCACGCGTTTGCGCAGCAGTGGATCCAGCGCCTGCACCAGGGACTGGCCCGGATCGACGTGGGTCACCGACACATTGAGGATGCGGCCCAGCGTCTTGAGCTGCTCCTGCGCGCCGATACGGAAACTGTCCATGCTCACCAGCGCGATGTTCTGCGCGCCGTACTTGAGCACGTAGCGGGCGGCCAGTTTGGCCAGGGTGGTGGTTTTGCCCATGCCGGCAGGACCGACCATGGCAATCACGCCACCCTCTTCCAGCGGCTCGACTTCCGGTACGGCAATCATTCGTGCCAGGTGCGCCAGCAGCATGCGCCAGGCCTGACGAGGTTCGTCGATCTCGGTGATCATCGACAGCAGATCACGGGACAAGGGGCCGGACAAACCGATGCGTTGCAGACGACGATACAGATTGGCCTGAGCCGGACGGCTGCCTTGCAGCTGGTTCCAGGCCAGAGTGCCGAGTTGCACTTCCATCAGTTCGCGCAGGCTGTTGAGTTCGAAACGCATCGAGTCCAGAGCACGCGGGTCAACGCTAGCGGAAACCGGTGCAGGCGCCGGTGCCGGGCGGGCCGGAGCTTCGTAGGTCGGTTCGGTCAGCGGCTCGGCAGCGGTCAGCGGCAGGCCGGCCGTTAACGGCAGCCCGGCGAACAACTGGCGATTGGTGTTGCCGTCGGCTTCGCCACGCAGGCTCAGTTCGGCCTGGGCGGTAACGATGCGCGACTGGGTCTTGCGCAGCTCATCCTCGAGTTCCATGTTCGGAACACGCGGGGCCAGCGCCGACAGTTTGTAATCGAGCGCCGCCGTCAGCTCGACGCCGCCGGCGATGCGGCGGTTGCCAATGATGGCGGCATCAGCGCCCAGCTCATCACGAACCAGCTTCATGGCCTGACGCATATCGGCGGCGAAAAAACGCTTAACTTGCATAAACCACTACCTCAGCCGTTGGGCCCTACTGTCGCAACGATGGTCACTTGCTTGTTGTCCGGAATTTCCTGGTAGGCCAGCACATGCAGTCCGGGAACTGCCAGGCGACCAAAGCGCGAGAGCATCGCGCGAACCGGGCCTGCTACCAACAGGATCACCGGCTGACCTTGCATTTCCTGGCGCTGCGCCGCTTCGATCAGCGAACGCTGCAGCTTCTCGGCCATGCTCGGCTCCAGCAGAACGCCCTCTTCCGAGCCTTGTCCTGCCTTCTGCAGACTATTGAGCAATATTTGTTCCAACCTTGGCTCCAGCGTGATAACTGGCAGCTCCGACTCAGTCCCTACAATGCTTTGGACGATGGCGCGGGATACGCCGACCCGCACAGCGGCCACCAAAGCGGCGGTATCTTGACTCTTGGCGGCATTGTTGGCGATGGCTTCGGCAATGCTGCGGATATCGCGCACCGGCACGTGTTCGGCCAGCAACGCCTGCAGCACCTTGAGCAGTTGCGACAGCGTGACCACGCCCGGCACCAGCTCTTCGGCCAGTTTCGGCGAGCTCTTGGCCAGCAATTGCATCAATTGCTGCACTTCTTCGTGGCCGATCAGCTCGCTGGAGTGCTTGTACAGAATCTGGTTCAAGTGGGTCGCAACCACGGTGCTGGCATCAACCACGGTGTAACCGAGCGATTGCGCCTGGGCACGCTGGCTGACTTCGATCCACACCGCCTCCAGGCCGAAAGCCGGATCTTTGGCGGTAATGCCGTTGAGCGAGCCGTAGACCTGCCCCGGGTTGATCGCCAGTTCGCGATCCGGGTAGATCTCGGCTTCGGCCAGGATCACACCCATCAGGGTCAGGCGATAGGCGCTCGGCGCCAGGTCGAGGTTGTCGCGGATGTGCACGGTTGGCATCAAGAAGCCCAGATCCTGCGAGAGCTTCTTGCGCACGCCCTTGATCCGCGCCAGCAATTGCCCGCCCTGGTTGCGGTCCACCAGCGGAATCAGGCGGTAGCCGACTTCCAGGCCGATCATATCGATCGGGGTCACGTCGTCCCAGCCCAGCTCCTTGGTTTCCATGGCGCGGGCCGGCGACGGCAGCAGTTCCTGTTGACGCTTGACCTCTTCCAGCGCAACGACCTTGGCCACGTTCTGCTTCTTCCAGAACAGGTAAGCGCCACCGGCAGCCAAAGCAGCCATGCTCAGGAACGAGAAGTGCGGCATGCCCGGCACCAGGCCCATGACCGCCATCAGACCGGCAGCCACCGCCAGCGCTTTGGGCGAGGCGAACATCTGGCGATTGATCTGCTTGCCCATGTCTTCCGAGCCGGAAGCACGGGTCACCATGATCGCCGCAGCTGTAGATAACAACAGTGATGGCAATTGCGCCACTAAACCGTCACCGATGGTCAGCAAGGCGTAAACCTTGCCCGCGTCGGCGAAAGTCATGTTGTGCTGGAAGATACCGACGGCCATGCCGCCGATCAGGTTGATGAACAGAATCAGCAGACCGGCGATGGCGTCACCGCGTACGAACTTGCTGGCACCGTCCATCGAACCGTAGAACTCTGCCTCCTGGGCGACTTCCTGACGACGGGCCTTGGCCTGGGCCTGATCGATCAGACCGGCGTTGAGGTCGGCGTCGATCGCCATTTGCTTGCCGGGCATCGCATCGAGGGTGAAGCGCGCGCTCACCTCGGAGATCCGGCCCGCACCCTTGGTTACCACGACGAAGTTGATGATCATCAAGATCGCGAAGACCACGATACCGACCACGTAGTTACCGCCGATCACCACCTCACCGAAGGCCTGGATCACCTTACCGGCGGCGGCGTGGCCGTCCTGACCGTGGAGCATCACCACCCGGGTCGACGCCACGTTCAGCGCCAGTCGCAACAGCGTCGCCACCAGCAGGATCGTCGGGAACACCGCGAAATCCAGCGGCCGCAAGGCGTACACGCAGACCAGCAGGACGACGATCGACAGGGCAATGTTGAAGGTGAAGAACACGTCGAGCAGGAACGGCGGCACCGGCAACATCATCATCGCCAGCATGACCAGCAGCAACAGCGGCACACCCAGATTGCCCCGACTGAGGTCGGCAATGTTCGAGCGAGCACTGTTGATTAACTGAGAGCGATCCACCGGTTTTCCCCGTTCCTTTAAAGCAAACTTTTGACGCCCGAAGCAGGCGCACGGCGGCTACTGCAAGAAGCCTTCCAACTTTTGCGGGGGATTGAAATAGAGGGGTTGATCTGAGGCGTACTGCACCGCTCGCCTCAGGCAGAAAAATACGGCGAGGTGAGATCTCAATGATCATGCGACCAGAATTTGATCGGCGACGATCGGACCAAACGCGAGAGCATCCCTGTCCAGGTACGGTGTGCGTTTGTAGATGGGGTGAGGTCCGCCCACATCAACCAGAGTTTCCCCGGCCGGCATGAGTACCACCACAGTCTCCGGGGCAACGGCAGAGGCTTTCGTCTCGCCCCTCAGCAGGTTCAGCGCCCCCTCGATCCAGATGAACGGCAAATCACCGATCTCGATTGGCGGATCTCCCGCGCTGAGCCGAAAGTATTGTCCGGAAGTGATCTGAATATTACCTCCCACCATCTTGAAGAACGGTTTGTCATAACGACGCTCCACCGGGCCTCCCCCACTCGACCATTGATCCATGTAATAGCCACGGTCGCTGAACAGCGCCAACAGCGTCTGGTTATCGACGATGCTGCCGGCTGCACTAAACAAGTAATTGTAGGAATAGTGATACGCCGACCCAGCCAGCTCGGGCCGAATCGCGTTGAGCGGTTTTGATAAATAACCTGGAATGTAGAGATCAGCCATTGCCTGGAACTTGGCAAAATCCAGAGCCAACTCCCAGGTCATTTGGTAGTAAATGGCTCGCTGCGCCACGTCCCGCTCCAGCGTCCCCGAAATGAACGTCAGCTCCATCCCGTCCAGATGTTTGTATAAGCGCGTCGTCATAATGATTCCTTCAGCCCTGAGTGGATGACTCATCCCCGACGCTCTCAATACGCGAGCATCACCGAGACGAGGACAAGGCCAATGGGGCGCCTGAGGGTGGTGCCTGTCTACTGTCAGAACTAACAGGTGACGAGGGATTTCCGACGAGCGGAAAAACACGGAAAAGGGGACCACGGAAAAGGGGACGAATTTATTTACCAAGGAAACAGCGGATTTGAGCGTGATTTTTCTGCTGGCCGGGATGCCGCCTTCGCGAGCAAGCTCGCTCCCACAGGGAAATGCATTCCAAATGTGGGAGCGAGCGCGCTCGCGAAGGGGCCCGAGAAGTCAGCACAAAATGCCTTTTAAACTCCGGCGTTTAAAAGACACCTCAAGACACGCCTTCTAGGCTACGAATCCTTGCGCCGTTGCCTACAGCTACGCCAGAATCCGCCGGCTTGTGCGCCTTGGGGTCGGGTTCTATTGTGGGTCGGTCGCTGACGAATCAGCGATCGGGTTTAGCGACTCGGCTCAATTTAAAGGTGCACCAGCGTTCCAGGCTTCGTTGCGGATCTGTATGTCTGCAATTTCGTTATGGTGGCTGTATGCGGGAGACCCTTGCGGTCTGCCGGGTGCCTTTGACCGGTTCGCTAACCTGCGTACAGCCGCCACCCTTCCTGTTTAGCGACTGGATTTGGCGGCTCCACCCAAAGGAGCTTCACCATGATCAAACCAACACCCAATCCACCCGAAACCGACCCCGCCTCGCCCTACGAATCCGCCGATTCCAGAAAGCTTCACGAAGCCGCCGACCGCGCCCTCGATCACTATCTCTGCCCGCCCGGCTCCACGCCGCCACCGCGCAAAACCCGCAGAATGTACGCCGTCACCGCGGACTTCAAAAACGAAGAGCTGCTGGTCGATGCCTGCGAAACCCTGGCTTCCGCCAGAACCATCGTCAATGACTTCACCCACCTCATGCCCGCCTCGCAGCGCAGGACGCTGGTGGGGATTGCGCAACTGATCATGCTCGGCGAGCTGGCAGTGAATCGGGTGCTGGACAATCTGGAATTACCGCCGTCGCCGAACCCTGTGTAAGGGCTTGAGTGATGTGCCGTGGCTACTGACGCCTTCGCGGGCAAGCCCGCTTGTATGTTTAGACTTGAAGGGGTGGGCGGGACTAAAAGCTCGATTCCGACTCTAGCCAGTACGGACCGTGGGAGACTTCTCGTCCCGCCCTTTCTACCTAAAGCGCCGATAAGGAATTCATCG